>CAYUWR010000041.1:0-31122 GCA_964448685.1 uncultured Nitrososphaeria archaeon | reverse complement strand
TCTCATTGAGGCAAATAGAAAATGTGACCTTCAATGTTTCATCTGAGAATCGATGTGAGATTCTATTTTCTGGGTGTAGCATATTAGAGACGGCCAAGATAATAACTATGACCTCTTTTTCTTCTTCTCTCCTTTATATCTAAATGGGTTCAAGTACGAATATGAGTATAGCAGCAGGAAAGATATCATAATCGCGGTAACAAAGATTATTGCGCCCAGCCAAAAAGATGGCTCAGCCAACGGAGGAAATATGTATGTGAAGAACCATGAAGCCAACATCAATACAACGCCTACAACTATCAACCGTAAGAGTAGCAATGGCACCCCTTCACACATGTCCATGATATTACGCCTTCATATTTTATAAGTCTTCCAAGAGGGGTTTCGGGGCGAATAGTCTTCCTAGGCTTCTCATAACATTTGTTGCCGCCACTATACTTGAGGTGTTGACGTTGCCTTCGAACTTCCGCGACCTCTCCTATGCCAGGACACTTTATGCTAATGATGAAGCCATTAGCTGACGCCTTTTATGGATCTATCTTTTTCTTTTTGCAAAATTCTAGCAGTTTCTTCGCTGAATCTTTGAGCGTTGCTATCATGCCATCTAAGTTTTCGTAGATCAGTTCCGCTTTTATGTCCGCGTACATGTGAACTATTATGTTCCTTAATCCGACGACATCGGACAGCTTTCCTTCCAGGTTTTCATCAATCACTCCTACGGTGTGGATTTTCTCAACAATTTCCTTGTACGTCTCTGGAATTCCGATGTCGAGCTTGGAGAGTACGTACGTTGATAGGTCTATTAGGAATTCGGTGCAAACTTGCAGGTTCCTCTCAGCTATTGATAGAACTTTTAGGTCTTTGCAAAAATCCCCTCTTCCATATTGTTTCAATTCATTTAAGATTTCGATTCCCTTATTGAACCGCTCTAACTTCCTCAGCATGCTCGGTCTCATTTTATCACCTTCTCCATCTCTCTTTCTTCGAATGCTTTAGAAAAGCTAATCCAGTCGTCGTGTAACTTTACAACCCTAAGCCTGTCCTCGAAGAGTTCCTCTTCATTCCTACAGAATACTATTCTTCCTCTTGTTAGAATTTCATAGTTTAAGCTGAATGGGGAAAAGTTGACCAGTATGACATCGAGATTGTCGATCCCCAGATCTCTTAAAAAACCCTTTAAGAAGCTAAAGAGTTCGCTTCTATCTAACTTGTCAACCTTTATCGCCAAATCCACATCGCTCTCACCTCCGACGAACCTACCTTCGATGGTGGAGCCGAAGAGTACTGCGTAGACTATCCCATACTTTTCTGCGAGTACGCTTACCTTTTCTGAAATTTTGGCCATATCCGAATATTTTTTCATTCGAGACAAAGATCCTCTCAAATTATTTAAGCTTTTTTTCAGAGGTGACCATGGAGGCACAGTCACTGCCTGCTTGAAAGCCTGCGTCTCCAAATGTGGTCCATGTAGGCACCCTCAAATACTGTCTTTGGCTTATCCGATCGGAGGAGCTTCTTTCAGAATATGCTTCAATTTCTCGAAATCATACTCTAATATCTTCAAATTCTTTGGGTCGTAGAGGGCTGCGGCAGGATGGATGGTTGGCATAAGCAGAAATGATGTGGGATCGTTTCGGATCTGGTATGTTCTTCCTCTGACCGATAGAATTCCCCTGGCAGAAATTCCAGCCTTCGACAGGAGGTAGATCGTGGAATGTCTTCCCAAGCTCACTACGATCTTCGGCTTGACGATCTCCAGCTGCCTTTCTAGGTAAGGGGAGCAGATTTCAACTTCTTTAGGGGATGGATCTCTATTGCCTGGAGGCCTACACTTCACGATGTTCGTTATGTAGACGTCCTGCCTCTTGATTTCGAGTCTTTCTTCGATCATCTCGGTTAGGAGCTTCCCAGCAGCTCCAACAAATGGTCTGCCCTCCAAGTCCTCATAATATCCTGGGGCTTCGCCTACAAACATCAGCCTTGCATTCTGGTTTCCCTCTCCTGGAACAGCTCGGCGTCTGGTCAGGCAAAGTGGGCATCTTCTACATCCTCTAACCTCCTCTTCCAGTTGACTTAGCATGCGCATGGAAAGTTGGGGGCTTGGACATATTAAGGATACCATTTTAGATTCGGATTGTGGTATTTGGAGAATGTCTAAATGCGTGCTGTCTGCTTGTCCTACTTGACTCTGACCAGATGAGAGGACCTCCTCAGCTTCTTCGATATCAAAGAGACTCCTGCTAGGCTTCCGATCGTCTCGATCACAACTATTTGGTCGGGGTCTTCAAGGTCTACCTTTGGCTCTCTGTTATGCTTTCTCCTCAGCATGTCAACGGCATATCCTCCTATCTCCACTTCCAGGTCCTTACTTGACAGCTGCCCCTTCATCCCCCTTCTCTCCAACCTCACACAGAAGCTTTCTTCTTCGCCGATTCTGTCCAGATATCTCCCAATCTTGGCTTTGGCAATTTCTAGGAACCTGTTTGGAGAGAAGTAGAACCATTCCTCTATAGGTATGACTCTTCTTATTGGAAGAAATGTCGGTGGCAAGATTCTTTCTTCGACTTTGGTGAGGAAGCTTTCGAGATCTTCAACTTTTCCCCTGATTATGTTCCTGAAGTCGGTGGCCTTGAACTCTCCTAGGTCGTTTAACGCGTGGACACCTCTGCGGGTGTCCCTTTCATCGTAGACGACTATGACATCTATCATCTGGAAATTTGTGGCCTGCTGCTCTAATATCCTTTTCCCGTCGAAGGCAGCATGGACTACACTTCAAATTTTTTCGAAGAAAATCTCGCTCCCTTTGGCTCTAGTCAAGTAGTTTCATCGCCCACAGTATACCGTTTAGTAGGTGGGTTCGAAACCACATCTCGCTCCAGAGCTCTTTAAAGTGTCCGAAGGCCGTGTAGAATACTCTCCCCTCACGGTAGTCGTGGCACCAGCAGAGGGCGTAGTCGTTGTCTGGCCTCGTCCCCTTACTTAAGTCGACTGAACTATTTTCCAAGCTTACCAACACATGGGTTCTCCCTCTAGACCAGTCTCTGAATGTGTAGACCTCATCCTTGACCTTAAACCTTTCGGGCAGATGTCTGGTCGCCGGATGGCCTCTGTCTTCGACTACTGCAGTGAACTCTTGCGTCCACGGGTGGCCTTGGAAGTATCCGCCGATCATCCTACCATACTCGGGAAAACTATAGAGCGTGTCTGTTGCATTGTGTACGCCTACGAATCCCTTCCCCCACTTGACTGCGTCTACAAGATCCATCTTCTGCTCACCTGTCATCGGCAGCTCGCCGATGGTCGCGAAGAGGATGGCATCGAACCTCTTTAGATCCTCTCGGTTTATGATAGCGCAATCTTCTGTGGCGGTGACATTGAACATGCCAGATTCTACCCCTAGGCTTCTCACGACTTCTCTGGCAACAGGCAGATAGTCATGCTTGAAGCCTGCTGAATGTGTTATCATGAGAAGGCTTCCCACGATCTCAGCCTCAGACAAAGACTTCACGTGACAGATATTAATGTATTTTCATCTTCCATCGTATCGCTTGAGAGAGGAAAATGGATGGCCGCGAGCAGGTCAAATGCTTGGTTCGACATTTTCTATGACGCCAAGACTTAAATGTCTCTGATGGCCTGTTATGGTCATGATAAGGGATATCAGAGGCCAAGCAAAGTCTCTAGATAGGGGAAAGGCGTTGGAGCGGCTTACGAGGAGGCTGCATCCAGTCTTCTCCGCTGGCGTCTGGTTCTTTTTCCCAGGTGGAATAAGATTTCATGAAGCATACGTAGAGAAGCGTGGTGTGGAGGATGCGCTGCAGATCGTATCCGAGATGCATGATGAGGGATTGATCGATGGAGACTTTGGGGTTGAAGCCCACTACCCGAACGAGATAAACTACGACAACATCGACATCTATCGTGAGCTTCAGAGAGAGTCCGGCGTCAAGGTCGTTACAGTTGTCCCGAACCTATTCTACGAGAAGGACTTCGAGTTGGGCTCACTATCTAACCCAAACCCTGAAAGAAGGAAGAAGGCGCTCGATAGGACCATAGAGACCCTGAAGCTCAACAAGGAGCTTGACACCGAGTTCATGGTCGTCTGGCCAGGCATAGACGGCTACGAAAACCCATTCGGCCACGACTTCTATAGGATGTGGGAAAGCTTCGAATCTGGTCTAGCTTACGCCATGGACCAGGTTCCAGGGGTTAGGGTGGCCATTGAACCAAAACCTTATGAGCCGAGAGGAAACAACATCTACAGGAACACCGCGAACGGCCTACTTATGGCAAGAAACGTCGAGGGAAGGCTGACCCATCCCGAGAACAGGAGGGTGCTGGGGGAGGGGCATACCCTCGTAGCACTTAACCCTGAAGTCGGACATGTCCTCATGGGACACGAGGATCTCGCATATTCTGTCGCATCGATACTGCATGAGGGAAGGCTTGCTCACATGCACTGGAACAGCCAGCCGCTGGGAAACTATGACCAAGACTTGAATGTTGGAGTGCTCTCGCTGAGCGAAGAGCTTTCGACGATCCTCATCCTAAAGCTGTACGGTTACCATGGAAGGTTCGGCATCGACATAAACCCCGAGAGGATGCCGGTTAAGACCGCGCTGATCTTGAACATGAACAGCATAAGGACACTCTGTGAGATAGTTGATGCCGTCGACAGCGAGAGACTGGTTGAGGCGATGTATGATCCTGAAGGTAATAGGGGGGTGGCGGAGGATGTGCTGACGAGGGCTATCTCAAAGAACCCTGAGAGCCTCCTACCCCTCAGATAGTGCTGTGGCATAGAATCTTGAACGGATTCAGAGCAGCCTACGACACAAGCATCCCAGTCCTGCAATACTATCTCAAGCGTGAGAAGGTTGATCAGCCCACTAGGATCCTCTAGATCCCAGTCTATAGTCTACTCAGAGCCCTTCTCATTTCATATAGCGAGGCCACGAGGGCTACAAAGATTACAGCCAAAGAGAAGACGTAGGTTGACGTGACTTCCGGCGGCCTCAAGTAGGTGAACAGGATCAGGAGGGCGGTCAGAAAGAATGTGGCGTTGGCCGCCTGCAGAGGTATAAGGGTCCTCTTAACCCTGACCATGTTCTCGAAGAGCACCCTATCCACTATGTAGCCGCCGTCCTGTCGCCTGATGAGGCCTGCGTTGAGAAGCTTCTCCACATGGTATGAGGCGAGTGATGGTGAGCTTAGGCCAGCCCCCCTTTGTACATCATGGATCCCCACAGGCTTCCCCTCCTTGAACATGAACCGATAGACCTTGAGGGTTGTACCCTTCAAGACGTCGGCTTCAACCTTTTCCTCTCTACTCAAGAGCTTTCAACCCTTACAGGCCAGCATACGATTTAAGCGTTGTGAAGAGAAGACCTCTTACCATTGAGTCGGCGACATATCGTTCTAAAATTAGAACTATATCCATGCACTTCCTTACCTAAAGCGATATGTCAGAATATAGGAGGCAGGTGATCGCAGGGTCGTTGACGGCTATCTTGGTAGCCTTGATCTTGGCCGGTGGAGCAAGCTACCTTTTCCCACTTCAGCCACCGCAGACATCCTCCACAGTAATCCTAACACCCTCTACGACCACACTTGTCAGCACGACTACAGCCGCATCGGCTCTGACCCAAACCACTTCATCCAAGACAGCACCGGCGACAACCAACACTACTGGTGGGTTGCCGCCATTGACAGGAGCCCTTGTAACCGTGACCGTAACCGAGGCTGCTGCCGCGACAACAGCTGTAACCTTGACGACGACAGTAACCAACATTGGAAGACTTGAAATAAGAAGCGCCTACGCCAAGAGCCCAACTCAAGTCGTGGTCGACGTGAAGAACACCGGCGACGTAGACCAGACCATAACAGACATACTCGTAAACGGGAACCCAATTTCGACAGTGAACGGGGGAACTTCAAGCCCACATCTGCCCATCAAAGTGGCAGCTGGCGCATCGCAGACCATCAATCTATTCTTCAGTGTCCCACTATCGCCAGACACCATATATTTTGTGACAGTTCTCACAAGCTGACTTGGACGCCTCTGAAAAGATCGCTTCAGCCAGGATCCTTCCCCTGCCTTTGGCACTAGAGAACCGCGCTGGCGATCTTGTGAACAGCTTCTATGACGTCCTCTATGTCGTCTTCGGTGAGTAGGGGGCTGACGTCGATGTGTACCGCTCTCTCCATTATCTCAATCGACTTCTGGTACCTCTTCTTCAGCAGCTCACCGTTCTTCAGTATATGCCTCCAGTTTAGAAACACATGCCCATCTCTTGGATTGTTTGCATCATATAATATGCCTGGGTAGCCTCCGCTTTCCGTTCGAATGTTTTCGGCGACCAGCGCGTCCCTGAACTCTCTGGCCTTCTCCGCGCTTTCGACGTAGAAGACGATGCAGATGGCGACTTCACCTTCTGGGTCAGGTATCCTTCTGAAGGAGATCTGTGGGATGTCGGATATGCCCCTCTTTATCTTTTCCTTGTTCTTTCTGAGCCTTTCCACGATGCCGTCAAGCTTTCTCAGCTGCACCCGCATTATCGCGCTGGAGACCTCATTCATTCTATAGTTCACTCCCGGAAACGGTTTGATCGAAGAAGCAGTTCTTCGGTAGGGTGTGGCGGTATCATGGAACATGAATGCTCTCTCATATATGGTCTCGTCGTCTGTGGCTACAACGCCACCTTCTCCTGCCGAGATCATCTTGTTAAGCTGGAAGCTGTATGATGAGACGTGGCCTATTGAGCCAAGCTTTCTTCCATGGAAGCTTCCTCCAGCAGCCTGGGCAACGTCTTCCAGCAGCCGAACCTGATATCTCTCACAAATCTTCTTAAGCGCATCGAGGTCGCATGCTACACCTCTGATGTGGACTGCCATGATAGCCTTTGTGTTATTTGTTATCTTTGACTCGACATCTTGAGGGTTCAAGGTGAGTGTGTCGTCGATGTCGGCCAAGATGGGTATACCTCCTGCCGCTATGATGGCTGACGGACAGGAGACCCACGCGTACGTGGGCAAGATTACTTCATCTTTTGGCTCGACACCGAGGCCTACGAGGGCCGTGTGTAGGGCGGCTGTGCCAGAAGTGACAGCTAAGGCGTACTTGACTCCGATGTATCTGGCAAACTCTTCCTCAAACTTTTCAGTTGTGTGAAGGAACCTTGGCCCATAATATCGAAAGAGCGACTGGCTCTTGAGAACCTGCACAACCGAATCTATTTCCTCATCGTCGATGAAGCCTGCACCTGGGTGCATAAACGGCAGTGGCTTGTCTCTGACTGGTCTTCCACCATAAAGTGCAAGGTCGCTCCTTGAAACCAAATTTTGTCGCTTCAAGGATGTCGGCATCGTTATATAAACTGTTCAATGTGTAGAGCGTGAACGGGAATGGAAGATGGTTCACAGCCATCACCTGCTCGATATAGGAAAAGGTTAGAGATGAAGCCTTAAGATCAAATTGTAGACCAGGTTCAGAAGTCTCGCGGCTTTCTTTGAGGGGGGCTTGGACGATTCAATATTCTAGGTATTTGTCGATAAACTTCCTGTACCAGTTCTCGTATTCTGCCCCTGTTACTATGTGTATTTCGAACGGTGTCAGTTCACCTATACGTCTTTTGACCTCCATTCTTAACTTAACCCTTTCGTCAACGTTCTTCGCCAGTTCCGTTATCACAAGAACGTCTATGTCACTGTCCGGCTTCATATCGCCTTTGATGTAGCTTCCGAACAGGATTATCTTCGCTAACTGGTCACGTTTCCTGACGACAGCTTTAATCTCCTCGACATACCGCTCTGGCTCCTCATAGTACCTTCTCATGGCCTTCAATATGCCAAGCTGCAGGTCTGTTATCGTCTTTCCGGCCATTTAAGCACCTCTAAAGCCTTTTCTGCAAACTTCAGCAGCCTCTCAGCAAGTTCCCTGTCATATTCTCTAGGCAGGTATCTTGATGTTATGTAGACGTCCTCCAGCAGGTTTACTGTCTCCAGGTTCTTGCTATAAAATTCTGACAAGGCGTCGTTGGCGTAGACCTTCTGGACTTCCTTGAACAGTAACGTGAGCGAATGGCTCTTTGGGTATGCTCCTATCTTCTTGTAGAGAAGATGCTTAAGATAAAGTTGAAGGAACTGTTCGATGTGAAACAATGTTAGATCGTAGTCTCCTCTTTGAAAGCTGTCTTTGGCGTTGTCGAGGAAGCCCAGAGACCTCCGTCTCAGGACCTCAACATAAGGGTCAGCCATACGGTTTTCTTTTGCCACAATCGTATTTAAGGATTGCAAGCTCCATTCAAACCCTTCAAAGGTACTTCGCCTCAGCCTTGAGCGTCTTCTAGAAGACGAAATTTCTAGAGTTGCAGTTACATGGCGAACGTCTTGGATAGCTTTATATGACCCATGTCGATGTCTTGATGAAGAGGCCAATTGGATGAAGAAGGCTAAGTTCACAGTTCTCTTCGAAGACTCCTTGGATAGGTCGAAGAAGGGCCTGGGGCTGAAGGCTAAACATGGTCTGTCGATCCTCTTGGAAACGGATAGGCCTAAATCTACAATATTGGTGGATACAGGCCAATCCTCGGAAATACTGTTACATAACATGGAGGCTCTCGGCGTGAGCTTGGAGAAGATCGACGTAATCTTGTTGAGCCATGGACACTATGACCATACCGGAGGGCTGCTCGAACTCCTAAAGAAGGTCAAAGAAAACGTTCACATAATAGCTCACCCTGACGCGCTCAAGCCGAAGTTCAAGGCATCACCGAAGCTTCAGCGCATAGGCTTCCCCCTTACCCCTTCCCAAATAGAGGCTTACAAGAATAGATTTGTTTTAGCGAAGAATTCTGTTTTGATCGCTGACGGGGTGCTGTCAACCGGAGAAGTTGATAGGACAACCTCATACGAGAAGCCTTATGGCTTTTGGACCGTCAAAGACCAAATGTTCGTGGAAGATGTTATGTGCGACGACCAAGCTCTCGTATTGAGCCTGGAAGGCAGAGGCTTGGCTGTCATATCTGGCTGCGCCCACGCTGGGGTCGTGAACACCATCAGGCAGGCGCAGAAGCTTACTGGAGTAGATGAAGTGTACGCTATAGCCGGAGGCCTTCACCTGAAGGATTCAAAAAAGGAGGTGATTGATGCGACCATAGAGGATCTGGTGAAAGTTGACCCCAGAATCATCTTTCCATGCCACTGTACTGGCTCAGAGCCCATAAGCCGGCTGAGGAAGGTCTTTGGGGGGAGGGTTAGAAGGGTGAAGACCGGGGACGTCATCGAAATATGATCACAGATGAGGCTCAAGAAAGGTGAAAACATGCCGAGAATACTTAAGATCGATAGAGCATTCTACGAAGTTGACGAAAAGACGGGAACCTACCCATATTGTGGCAGAAACCCTGACTGGAAGAGCTTGAGCAGGCAAGAAAACCAGAAGAACAAGAGATATATCGATGGCTACACGCGCATGTTTCCTGATGGAAGGAAGAAGGTCTTCAAATACAGGAGATAGATTGTCGGCTGGATCAGGGAATATCCTCGTCCATCTTATGGGTTATCGCCGCATGCAACCTACATGTGTTAGTCAAACGTTAGGGGACTGGTTCAGCCTTTTTGATCATCTGTCTGCCCAATGGGTAATATTTTGCTGAAATAAGGAATGCCGCCAGCGCCATGACTAGGACAAGCGCGATTCCAACTCTCATCCCTAAGATGACTTCTGGCGGCTGTGCTGCTCCAGGAGTGAATCGGCTAAAGCTGAAGATGAAGGCTGTACTTGCTCCAGTAAGCGCCAACGCGAACCTGTCCACGAATGTACGTGCCCCATAGTATAGGCCTTCTCTTCTAAGGCCAGTTCGAGTTTCGTCTTCGTCTATCACGTCAGGTATCAGAAGCTCTCTGGCAAGCTGCACACCGCCGTTGACGGATCCAAAGAAAACGGTTAACGCGACAGCCTCGATTATCGTGTCAGCGTGAAGTGCGAGGACCATCAGGCCTGCGGTCATCAACAGCGTTGAGGTGATCAAGGTTCGCCTCGTGCCATAATTCATGCAGATCTTTCTCCATATCGGATAAGATATTATGGGAAAGACTATAAGTGGTGCTCCAACTATGGTTATGTCTCCGACCTGCCCTCCGAGCATGTATTGGACTATGAATGGTGTCATCGACTCTAGGATGCTCCAGATCCAGCTTGTAGTCAGGATAAGGAAGGCTGCGGCCAGAAACGACCTGTTTGTGAATGTAACCTTGAACGCCTCTTTCACCGGCAACGTTCGCTCGGCACGGTGCTCTCTCCCTTCCCTGCTTCCCAGCAGAGACACTAGGAAGGAGCCCCCTGCCACAGATCCCATGAACACGCCTACAAGCGTCCAACCTTGGAATGTACCGAACGCCTCTGAAAGCCCTGCTATAAGCTGTGGTGCAAGTATGAAGGTTATTATGACGCCTACTGTGGCGAAGACCTGCCTGTATATTGCGACCTCACTTCTGTCCACAAGACCCTGATACATTTCGGGAAAAAGCGCGTTCCATCCGACGTCGACAAGTGTGTATATGAACTCGAAGATGAAGACTACCAGCAAGAAGAATGTGAAGATCGAGAGGCTGTGGGCATTCTGTAGAGGTCTTCCGCCAACAGGAGGCGTCCACAGCAGCACGAACAACAGGATCATGAGGGGAGAGAATGCCAGCACATATGGTATCCTTCGCCCCCATCTTGTTCTTGTCCTGTCAGAAAGGTATCCTGCGATCATGTCGTTTACCGCGTTCCACACACCGTAGGCTATCATGTACCCTATGCCAACCAAGACTGGGTCAAGAAACACTACCTCGATGTAGAAGTATGTCAGGTATGTTCCTATTACAGCGAAGGCCAGAGACTCCCCTAATGCGCCGAATCCATATGATATCTTGCCCGCTCGGCCACCTAGCCTTCCTATGATCTGCAGACCAAGCCCCCTCCTCTATCTGCGGCAGTTGAAGGCTGTCTGGTCATCGGTATCTACCACACTTGTCCCTTACTTCAGCAATTTTCAGTAGATTCTGTTCTGGAGTGTTAGGGCTCAGCCCACATCCTGGCCCTAGGGCGAAGCTGACACACTTTCTGCCCAATTCTATTGAATGCTTCACCATGGCTTCGACTTCATCTTCTGTCCCCGTAAATAGTGGCCCTAGGTGATCTATTCCTGCACAGAGTGGTATCTTGCCCCCGAATCTTTCGACAGCCCTCTCAAGTGGGTATGTTGACCCCGGTGCATAGAACTGGAGCTCGTTTACGAGCCTCGGCCTCCCAAAGTTTTCATAGATGAAGTCTAGGTCAGGATCCCAGCTGCATACATGTGTGGTTATCGGGACGTCTCCGCCGATCCTCTCTCTAACCTTCTTCAGGTACTCTAGGTCAAGTTCTGCAAGCCACCTCCTCAATTCTGGGTTCAGTAGGGATCGGTCATAGCCACTGAATCCCATGCAGAAGTTTGTGAAGTCAACCGCCTCAACCATCTTGAATGCTACGTCCACCGTCCAATCCATCAGAGGACCTCTCACCATCTTTGTCAGCGTCCCCATAAGGTCTGGAAATATCATGACATCCCTCATCACTTCAGTCATTCCGATCGTCAGCGCAAGGGTTGCCGCTGGCCCAAGTATCCCCTGCCTCAAGAGCACCCTTCTGCCTATCTTTTCTGCCACGATCTCCCAGGCTTCAAATATAGCCTGTGCTCTTCTGCATCTTCTTGGATCGAACTCTTTCAAGTTGGCTTCGATCCTCTCAACCTTCTCTGAAAACATCTCGTACACTTTGTGGTCTGGCCTATACCTCCACGGCGGTATCTTCGCCTGCACGACATGGTCCAAGATTTCGACTTCAGCACCTAAAACCTCGTACATGACCCACTGGTCGGTGTTGACGCCAGTTATGTCAACCCTGAATCTTTCCGCGACATTTATGTGGCCTAAAGCTATAGCTTTAGGGTCGTGGACGTATTCTTTGAGAGTTGGCGTCCCAGAATACTTCCATGCTAGGTAGACCGATTCGAGCCATATCGGCATCTTATCCGGTTTCTCACCGCGTAGGTAGGTCAGGGCTCTATCGAGTCCAGTCGTCTCACTCACGCCCTAGCCGCCTCCGAAACCAGTCTGTTTGCGAGTTCCAAGGCTCTCCTTGGATCATGAGCCCATCCATCCAAGTGAAACCTTTCGGCCACATGTGGGTTCCCCTGCACGCCGCCTATGATCACCTTCACCCTCTTTCTCAGGTTATTCCTTTCCAAGAAGCCGATTATCTCTTGAAGTTCGAAGATCGCGTTGGTTAGGAACGCTGAAATCCCAACAAGGTGTGGGTTGAATTCTCTGATTCCTTTGATGAAGTTTTCCGCCATCAGGTTTTCTCCGAGGTCTTTGACGTCGAAGCCGTCTGCTATATAGAGGACCTTTATGATATCCTTTCCAATATAGTGCATGGAGCCTAAAGTTCCCATCAGGATTCGACCTTTACCAGTCTTCCTAATCTTGTCCTTCAGAAGCTCGTAGCCCATGCTGAATGAAGCCATCACTGCAGAAAGCTGTGGTAGAGCGAACTCTCCACCATATCTATCACATGCGTCCATCATTGCCCTGCGCAGTTGGTCTAGGATCTGTTCAGCGTCAACACCTAAGGAGAGAAGGCGTTTGACTTCGTTCTCGACCTCAAATGGCTTGAACTCCATAGCCAGCTCATAGACCCTGCCAGCTTCCATGTTTCGATAATATCTTCGAAGATATTTAACTTTGTCGTCGAAGAATCCTCTTTCGAAGGCCGAATGTGTGCCAATGGATTAAGACGCTTCTTGCATAGCCTTGGTCTATTTTGGAGGATGCTCCATTGCGTCAACTATCTTTGCTACGACCTCTTCAGGCTGGTATCTTTTGGATCTTTCTCTGAGGTCTCTTCCAATTCTTCTTCTGTAAGGCTCATCTTCTATGACTTTGACAAGCTTCTGGTATAATCCTTCTTCACTGTAGGGGTATAGGCAGTCACGGTAGTATCCTGTGATCTCTGGGTAGCTGCAGTGATCCGGCAGGATACAGCAGTTTTCAGTGTACATGGCTTCAACTGTGGCGACCCCGAATGTTTCATGTGTGGCTGTCGACACCTGCACATGAGACTTCCACAGCGTCGGATAGTAAGGGCTTGGGCCTGGCCTTTCGATGAAGGACACGCTCTTCGGATGATCCTGCTGTAGCCTCTTGAGCGTCGAAGAAATCTGTTCATCGTCGCAGATGCTTCTCGTGAAGATGACCTGCAGATCGTATCTCTTGAGCAGCCTGTTCATGACCTTCGCGAACATGATAGGATTCTTGCTTGAAATCAGGTTGTGGTTGAATACTATCGTGAGCCTGTCAAATTTCTCTTCTGTCTTGAATTTGTCTATGAGCTTCGTGTTGACCGGTAATCCTACAACCCTATACTTTTCCATCAACTTCTCTGCCGTCTTCGGGTTAAACTTTCCTATCTCATCATCCATCACTTTCACCGCGTACTCTGAAACCTGGTATATTATGTCCAATGATTGCAGGTTTGAGAGGTCGACGAGCTCCATGTTCGGGTAGTTTATGAACCTGAAGACGTCTGTCGGGTTCCAGTGGCTTCCATGTGTGTACCCACATATCTTCGTCCTGCTCTTTAGATCACATAATGTTCTCCTTATTTCGCTTGGGAAGTGGTGGAATATGTGGAAGATGAACACGTAATCTAAGGTCTCTCTTGAGAGGAGGCTGAGTAGGTGCCTGTAGCCTTCATAGACCCATTCCAGTTTTGCCAAGGTCGGGTTAGCCTCCTCTATTGAGGGAACTACGTCGACGACTTCAACACCCTTCCTCCTCATCTCTTCGACGAGCGCGTCTGGGACTGTAGCGCCATACCCTATCATATCTGTCGCCATAGAATCACCCCTCTTCAGGGTGTAGCCTCTCAGAAATGCGACCTTCACAACCGCAATCTGATATCCTCTCAACTTTAAAGTTTTCTTTAGGCTGAATTTTACGATAAGAAGATTTTTATCTGAGGTAGGCTAATCTCCACACATGGAAGAACAGTTCGTGAACTTCATGAGCGGGGGTGAAAGGGTAGCTGGCATGTTGCATGTTCCAGAGAAGACTCCTGCACCAGCCATAATACTATGCCACGGCTTCACAGGACACAGGATAGAAACACATAGACTCTTTGTCTACACGGCAAGAGAATTCTGTAGGAGAGGCTTTGTCGTGTTAAGGTTCGATTTCCGAGGCTCAGGTGAAAGCGAAGGACACTTCGAGTCGATGACCGTATCCCGTGAAGTCGAAGACTTGGAGAGAGCATTGGACTGGATCCTCAACAGGGAGGAGGTCTTAGAGGATAAGGTTGGAGTTGTCGGATTGAGCCTCGGTGGTGTAGTCTGCCTATTGACCGCTGCAAGAGACAAGAGAATAAGAGTGGTGTGTACGTGGAGTAGTCCAGCAGACCTCAAGACCTTAGAGAATAGCATCAAGGAAGTCTTCGGAGAAGCAAGCCTAGAAAAGGTGATGATGAAAGAATACATAGACCTGCCTTCAGGCGATCGCATTCGAAGAAGTTTTCTACTTGATGCCTTCGACAAGAACGTGTTGGAGGCAGCTGCCAACATATCACCGAGGCCGCTTCTGATAGTGCATGGAACCAGAGACCAAACCGTTCCATTCTCTCATTCAGAGAAACTGTTCGATGTCGCAAAAGAGCCGAAGAAGAAGCTTGTTGTCGAAGGTGCAGACCACACGTTCAATAGGTGGGAGTGGCAGTGGCTGGTCATAAACAAGACAGCCGAATTCTTCGAAGAACACCTCAAGTCTGAAACATAGGAGCTTCCGCCCAACGAAAGTTGGGAGATTCACTTCCTAAAGGTTAATAAGAAGCAGATGGCTACTGACATCGTTGCCTAGAGTTGGCTCAGATGGATGATTCTATGTTCGACAGGACGGTTCTAGACGCGGTTGATGAAGCCCTCTCGATCATGGGCGACAACGTCAAGAAGTCAATCTACTACTTTCTTGAGGCAGACCTTGGCCTAGGCTACAATAGGATACCTTCAGATCTGAAGAAATTTCATGATGGATTACACCTGCTCTTTGGAGCCGGCGCGAACATACTGGAGAGCCATGTCCGCACATGCTTAAAGAGGAAGTTGGCTGTCTCCTTCCCCAACGAATCCGATCTCGACTTCGTCGAATTCGTAGTCCGCCTCCGAGAGATCTGTAGAGGCTGACGAGTTTCACGTTTGGCCGCTGCAGAAGCCCACCTGCCTTCGGCTAAAGAGGTATCCACTGCCCAAACATCTCCCGTGTGACACCTTCCCAGACACATATTCTATGGCATTCTCTGTTGAAGCGTTTTATATTTGATGCTTGGAACCACTCGAGGCTGAGGGAAGCTTGTTTAGGGATTCAGGTAAGCTGCTGATGGTCCTTGAAGCCCTCTTCGGAGGCTTCTATGTAGCGGTATCTAGGAACCTCTTTGTTCCAATGCTCGCCTACAGCGGATACTCTCTGCAGCTTCTCTCTTTCGTCACATTAGCAGCTGCCACCGCCAACGTCCTCATTTCATACCTTATCTTCAATCGGCCTAGGCTTGTCAGCGAAGACGTGAGAAGCAAGCTGCTTGTCTCACATGCCCTAGAACGTATCGTCTGGGCTCTCCTACCCTTCACCTTGAAAAGTCCTGACCTGATGATAGCCGTCTACACTTTAGCGCAGCTTATCACGATCCCAGTGAACGTCCTCCTCAATGTCGCGATGTTCGCCCAATATGGGGAAGCAGACTTCGTCGATTTGACGGTGAAGAGGACCGCCGCAGGTTCAGCCACCTCGATCTTGGGAATGCTCTTCACGACATTCGTGGCAGCTGAAGTTCCAGCGCCAGACAGCTACTACATCGCTTATGTGACGTCTTCTCTTGTTGGGTTGACCGCGACAGCCGCGCTTGTGCCGTACAGGATGCCTTCCAAGGTAGCCTCCCAAGTGGAATCGAAGCCGTCTGAAGAGGTGGAAGTCAAGAAGGTGAACACATTTGTTCTGTTCGTGTTCATGCTGGTAGGCGGCAACCTTCTCGGCCTCGCCTGGAGCCCGTTCCTGAAAGGGCTTGGGGCGCCAGTCTACACGGCTGTCGCACTATCCTTAGCTGGCAGCGTTGGAGGTGTGATCGGCCCATATCTTTGGAGAAGCTACAGGCAGTATCTCGTCGCGATAGCCGCAAACGTCTCCGTCAGCATCTCTATCCTCTTCATCGGATGGGCTCCAGCTCACCTGCTGCTCTCACTCTTGGCTTCGATGACCTTTATGGGAGCGAACCTGCTCGCGACATCTATCTACTCACGTTATGTCAAATCCTTGGGGATGATCAAGGCCTCTACATTTCTGACAGGCGCGAACGCGGTAGGCCTCTTTATCGCATCCCTCATAAGCAGCTCTCTTGCACAGGACCCCTCTGTCGCGATCATGTTCTCGGCTGGTTTCAGATCCTTCGCCTTGGCCATCGCGTTGCTCGCGATCCCTGAGACGGCTGTCGTCGCGTCGTCTGTAGCCTACGGCTACAGCAGGCTCCTATATTCGTCGAGTGTGATGGGGTACACTTTCACCGTTGACACATCAAAGAGGATAGTTAAGCTCACGGTCGAAATTTTGGCTATCAGCGTACTTCTAGTACTCCTATACTTTATATACCGTGTTGTCGGCTTCATCATAGGTGTCTAGAGATGGCCTTCTTCGACGAGCTGATTTCAGGATTTGAAGCCATCCTACGTGAGATACTTGTATTCTTTCCTAAGATAGCTCTGGTGGTCCTGGTCTTCGCGGTCTCTCTCGTGCTGATGAAGTTCGTGAACAGGTTCGTCAAGTGGCTTGTGAAGACAAGCAGGCTTGAAGACTTGATAAGGGAACTTGTGCCAGGTGGTCCCAGGATCCCCCTCTCCTACATATTCTCTATTCTAGCAGACCTCGGCATCACGATAACCGCGGCCGCGATAGCTGTGAGGATCTTTGTCCCAGAGTACACACAGATATATGGGCAAGCCCTCGACTACCTTGCAAGGGTCGCCAGCGTAATCGTCATCGCACTGTTCTTCATATTCGGTCTAGACGCCTTCGTCAAAGCTGTAAAGCTGGAGAAAAAGATGGACAGCTTTCTCCTAATGTTCTCTTTCCTCCTCATATTGACGGTCTTGGTAGACCTAACAGCCTTGAGCACAGAAACGAAGACCGCCTTAGACATGGGTATCGCCCTTGGAATGGGGTTAACGATAGGCGCGTTCGCGTTCTGGCTGTTCTTCAGCGACCACCTAGAGTCCCTTATCAAGAGGCGTAATGTGGAAGGATAGGCCGCCCGCCCAGATTCCAAGATACCGTTTCCAGTCTAGCCATATCGGACGAGGAAAGGCTTAACCAGCCCCTATGCCTACGGCTGCCAAACCTCCGCCTTGAGGATCTCACGCCTCTGGCATGCTATGGATGTCTTTGGCCAGCTTTCCCCTTGAGGGCGCATGCGGCTGCCGCCACCAAGATAGAGAAGGCGGCGGCATTGAGGGCGATCGATATGTATAGGAGGAACGTGATATAGGATTCCATCTGCTGAGCTTTAACCTGGACCCTACCGATGTCTTCAAGCAGCCCACTTAGGTCACCTCGAATTCTACCCTCTGAGTCCATCATCGACTTCGAAATATTCTCCTTCA
Source organism: uncultured Nitrososphaeria archaeon (assembly GCA_964448685.1). GTDB lineage: Archaea > Thermoproteota > Nitrososphaeria > JACIWG01 > JACIWG01 > CAYUWR01. The sequence continues at coordinate 13,402 of CAYUWR010000041.1, read as the reverse complement.
CTCCAGTTATCGAATTAGAAACCTCCATCTTGAAGCTTGAAATGTTCTTTGAGATGTCTGCTGCAATCTTCGTCTGCCCTCCGTCGATTGCGTCTACGATATCCTCACGCGCCTTCTGGACGTCTCTGCCGACGTCCTCGAGCCCATAGTTGACCTCAAATGTTGCAGCTGCCACGTTTCCCAGAACATCCACCGCAGAGATTTCGTGACCGCCACTCGCAGAAAAGGGAACAGATATCTCGCTCTTGAAGCCTCCTTCTGGGTCGGTGTAGGCAGCTCCAACCTCTAGGCCGTCGAACCTGATCGATACCCTTCTATCGTAGGCCGCAAACCTTCTCCCATTCACCTCGACCGGCGACCCACTTGAGCCACTGGCTGAAGAGAGAACGATTTCGGGAGGGGGTAGAGGACGGATTCTGGCGAACATGATATCTTGGTTCGGCGAACTCCTCTGTCCAGTCCTGCAGTCCGTCCAAGCCACGTACACGTCCTCAGAACTTGATGCTACAGTGAAGTAGTCTCCTATGTAGGCTCCTTCTGGGATACCATAGAAGGGGTTTGAAGATCTCTCGCTGACCCTCACATTGGAGGTGAAGGTTGATCCCCCGTCTGTCGACCTCGCATAGTAGATGTTGTATCTTATGTTGTTCACGTCATCCCGTCTGTCGCCGAAGATTACATGTATCGTCCCATTATTGCCCACATTAATCCATGGAAAGAACTGGTCGTTGGCTGTATCGTCGTCGTTCACGCGCTTAGGTATACTCCACGTGCTACCGCCATCTCTGGAGCGGCTGAATAGGACGTCAGAGTTGTCTAAACCATCCACTTTGCTCGAGAAGACGGCGTAGACATTTCCTTCAGGCCCAATCGATATTATTGGAAAGAGTGAAGACCAAGCTCTAAAGTTTGTCGGAGGCAGAGAATACACGAACTCCTTTACAGCAGCTATCTGGGCTGGCTCACCGAACCTTTGACCTCCGTCAACCGACTTCGCTACCATAAGATGGCCTGTGCCATTCAGCCATCCATCTTCGCCTGAATAATAGTAGGATACATAGAGGGCGCCATCTGGCCCAACAGCTGGCATAGAACCCTGCACTATACGAATAGACTCGTCTTCTCCAGAGTAGGTGATGGTGCCGCTGACAGGAACAGGGCTTTCGAAGCTTCTGCCGCCGTCAGTTGACCTTACACATTTTATCGTGGAGTTTTCGTAGAGAAGGATATCCTGCATGTAATCGAAGACGCTTACAAACTCTGTATACGACACGTAAATGTTGTCTCTTCTTGGGTTGACTGGGTCAGGTCCTACAGTGATCATCGGCTTATCATTCAAGACCTCCATGTACAGCTGGCGTTCGACATCAACCTCCAGTCCCCCATGAACAGCGACAGTCGGCTCAGACCAGGTCAAGCCACCATCAGACGATCTTGACACTACCACACTGGCTCCATAGACACCCACAGACATGTACGAGTAGTATGCATTCCCCCGTCTGTCGAAGGCCACAGCCGGATCGCTTCCGAACTCGTCATCGGACAGAATCCTTGGAACACTGCTGCTTCTCCAAGTCAGGCCTCCATCGAAGCTAGCGTACGCAACCATCGTCGAAGATATGCCTAGGTCATGGCAGACCACGACTATATTGTTCGAGTCGGTTGGATTTACCGCGATCACAGGCCCATTCTGGTACGGATAGTAGCCGACGTCAGCTGACACGAGAATGTTGCGGCTGAAAAGTGTAGCCTCATGCAAGGCGCTGGGCTGCCCCACGTCAGCCGCCACTCTAGGCCCAACCTGATCACCCCTTGAGCATACGACACCAAGCAGAGACCGCGACAAGGACACCCTAGGATTCTGCCGCCATACCATCGAAGGGCCGGCGGAAGCTTCCAGAGCCAACGAAGGGATAGATAGAAAGAGAACACTCAAGACGAAAGCACTCACAACCATATAGGAGATTCTTTTCATGATCAGATTTTATCATCAGTTTCTTATATAAGCCTTGATCACCCTGACCATCACCTGAACATGCAACTGTAAGACCAAATCCGCCATCATCCCACCCTCTATCTCCCAGCAGGCATGAAGACAACTCGAAGCATGCAATATCGCCTTGAAAAAGGTCAAAAAATTGGATTTCCACAAAATTCACTCTGCAGTATAAATCTTGTCATCAGCCTTAAGCTTTCCCGAAAGACCCCCAATTGCGGAAGGAAGGCCTTAAATTGGCAGCCTTCCATCTAAATACACGTTGTTGGAGCGAGCATTTGTTCTTCAATTGAATATGCCAGCCGGGGACATTTCGATTGAAAGAATAAATCTTGCTTCAGTTGAGACACCTAAAAACCTTCGAAGCCACGACGCTACAGTCGATTCCCACGCCATAGCGAGGTGGATGTGATGGCTGAACCCAGCATTCTACAGATAATCCAGAACGAGAGAAGAAAGAAGGTGATAGAGGTCCTAATGGAGCTAAATGGCAGAGCGGACGTCAGAGAAGTTGTAAGGAGGGTGGCTGAAAGAGAAAGCGGGGGAGAACCATCAGGCAAGCTTAAGAAGAGCGTCTACGTCAGCATAATTCAGGTGCACATTCCAAAGATGGAGGAAGCAGGCCTCGTAAAATATGACCCACAGATGAGTGTCCTCCAGCTGAATAAGCTTCCAAGTGAGCTAAAATATTATCTGGAGATCGTGGAGGAAGGAGACATTCCATGGTCGATGTACTACTTGATCCTGTCGTCTGTTGGCCTGGCAGTGGGCTTGATCCTCCAGAACTATCTGGCCAGTGCACTCGCATCATTGATCGTCTTGACTTCACTGTTTCAGCTGAAGAAGACTTACAAGCTGAAGAAGTAATCTTAGATTACCTAAGGTTAAGACTTGATTATCTGGAGCCAATCAGACAATAACTAAACCATTACCCTAGCCTACTATATGCCAAGGTGAAAAAAATTGAAGAAAGTATTCGGACTCGTAGCGACACTGATCGTACTGGCTCTTGCAGTCGGAACGTTCGCACCATCACAGGTCACCCTGAACCCTAGGAACGCACTTGTCCCACTGATCAGCAGTGACCAGAATTCCATGATCTCAGTCAGAAACCACGGATCTGGCCCGGGCCCCAACTGGGGATTCGTAAAGTACTATGCCAACGGATCATTCTATCTCGAAATCAAGATGTCAAATGGGATCCCGCTGAACCCTGACTCCGTCAACTACTTTGATATGGCGATCGACATATATAACCAAGGTGTCGAAGGCTACAAGATAACCATAAGCTCAGACAACCCGAGGATCAAATTCTACACCACAGGTGGCAACTGGTGGTATGCAACAGGCAGAGGTGGCGCATCTCAGACCCTACAACTGATGTCAGGTAGCCCTCCTAGCCCTGCATATCTTCCTGCTACATGGACCTGGACTATAGGAGTGATGGTTGACGCTACAGGTCTGCCGACTGGATCGACGATACAAGCGGATATAACGGTGACCGCGCAGAATCCATAGGCTTGAAATAGAAGATAACGATCGCGATCGTTATCTCCCAAATTTTTTGTTTAAATCTCCGTACATCGTGAGGAGATTCGATGATAAGGAGGGCCTTCGACATAGCGGTCATAATATTGACGATGATCGTGGTAGTTGTAGCCCTTTCCGGATATCTGCCAGAGCAGGCTATGTTGCTCTCTTATGTCCGCTCTGATTCGATGAAGCCGACGATGAATGTGGGCGACGTATTCTTTATCGTCCCCAGGTTTCTGGCAGGGGAAGTCAACGTCGGCGACGTTATCGTCTTCCGCTTTCCGAATGAACAAGACTACTTTGTTCACAGGGTTGTAGGTAAGACTGAGCAGGGGTATGTCACCAAGGGAGATAACAGCCCCTTCGCAGACCAGCAGGGCTCCAGGCCATATGTGACAGAGGAGATGGTTGTTGGAAAGGTCGCGAGCCTTTTCGGAAACTATCTGCTGATCCCAAAGTTGGGAATCTTCATATTCTACCTAAGCTTCTATGTGAAGGCAAATCTTCTCTTCTTTGCCGTGGTAACTTTGGCCCTGGGTGTTCTGTCGATATTTATGGACACGCCAAAACATAAGCTGGGCAAGAGAAGGAGGCTGCCTAAGATCAAACACATATACTTCTTCGCCGCATTGGTTCTGGTGTCGACTGCGGCCATTTCCATGGTCTTCAGGTCGAATGTTCTTCAGATCAACTATCTGAGCTCCAAGTATGCGATAGAGGGGGATGTGAACGCGGTTCAGCCTGGCATCAACATTTCAAGGACTATCTTTGTGGAGAATATGGGGCTTCTGCCAACATATGTCGTCATCCGGCCTGAAAGCAGCAGAGTATACGTCAACGAGACCGGGTTCATTGTATGGCCTATGTCATCGGAGGAGGTGCTGGTTAAGGTGAAGACCAATTTGACTACAGGCTGGCATACGGAGAAGGTTGCTGTGGGAACATATCTGCTCGTACTCCCTCCTGCTATAATCGAATGGCTTTCAGAAATCAACATTTACCTGCCTATATTCGCCATCACCTTGTTTCTCGCCTCCTCAGCCACGATCCTCTACAAAATTCTTGAAGTTGGCAACCAAAAGATCGTCTCCAGAAGGAACAGGTATCAACTCTTGAAGATCGAGCTCAAGAGGATGATTCTCAAGATCTTGAATATATGAGGCTAACATGATTAGCCTGAGAAGAGCAGGTTGTTGTTTATTGCATCTAGAACGTCTTTAGCAGTCTCCTGCTGCCATCGAGAAGTCCAAGTTTGAGTTGGCGAAAACACGCTTTCATCGACAGCTGAAACTATATCTTCAGCCTTCATGAGCTCTGCGCCAAAGAGGCCGACGGCACCGTCGACCCTCCTAAGGTCTACGAGAGCCTCTTTAGGCACGTAGCCTGAGGCAAGATTCAAGGCTAAGGTGAGGAGTTGAGCCTTTAGCATGGCTGCCATGTCTCTGGCGTTTGCATCATCGAATACTTGACGCATCTCTCCTACAGCATTGGATGGATCATCGGGCAGCTGGCAGAATGCTTGAAAAGATTTAACGTAGGGCCTCCAGTCTTCCCATCCTTCTGATATCAGTTGGATGTGGTTCTTCCAGTAGCCCATCGACTTGGCTGGCCCAGCCGGCCCAGATATCGTGACGTAGGCCTGCCTTTCTAGTATGACCTGGGATACTGCGAAGGACGATCCTGCCATAAGAGATAAGGCTACAGCTATTGAGAAGAGCCCGACCGCGTTCCTCACAGCCAACACCAGCCACCTTCTTTCGTCATTGTATCACTTTAGTTATTGTCTGGTTTACTCTGGGTAATGTCATCTTACTTATATTTTATTGTTGACGCTGCCGAGAAAGACTTAATTACCTTTTGTCTCTCTTATTCATCGTTGAAGATAGATCTTAAGCCGAGAAAGAACCTGCTATTGGCTCTTATTGCACTCTTTGCCGTCTTCTCTCTTGTCGCGGCAGCCGCTGGCCTATACTATTTCTCTGTGCCGACTGAAGTTGAGACCACGGTTACCCTCTGGGCTTTCAAGCATACGGGAAGATATGATTGTGTAGCTGAACTGAAACCCAACAGCCTCTACAATAGGACGTCTCTGAGGCCTGAGGAAGGCATCTTCTACAGTAGGATAATCGATAGAATAAATGTTGTCTTCACCTACGTTTTTGACAGCAGCCTGCCTGCGACTGGGACTGTTGACTATAACGTTAGCGTGGTCGTTTCTACCAAGTCTTGGAAGAAGGTTTTGAACACGACCTCAGCCACATATGACCTGAAGGATGCTAAGAGCTTTTCGACAACCCACTCCTTCAACATTTCAAAGTTCGGGGACCTGGTTTACTCAATCGACAAGGAGACAGGCATCTTCTCATACGAGTACAACGTTACGATCTCGCATGCCATAAACGTGAAGGCTGCAAGTGACGCCGGCTCAGTCAATGAAGTGTTTACGCCAAGTTTGGACTTCATAGTCAAGTCTAGGTCTGAGTCAGGAGATGTCATAGTCCCAGAGGGGGTGAACCATGCCAGGTCAGGTGGCGTGACCAGACAGCAGAAGATCGTTCTTGGATCACTGTTTGGTATCTACAGATGGCAGTACAGGTATCTTTCCATATTGGGTTTCGCTGTCGCCTTCTCTATATTCGTCTACCTTGCCCGATGGTACAGGAAGACCTATCCAAAGGCTAGGGAGAAGCCGATCAAGGATCTTGTCAAGCCCTACAGGGGGATCATTTCTGACTCTCTTGGATCGATGCGTGTTAAAGGCGAAATCGTAATCACCATGACCAGCCTGGAAGACCTTGTGAAGGTCTCTGACAACCTAGGTAAGCCTATTGTCCACACGAGAAGAGATAAGACTCACACCTATTACCTCTACGACGGCACAGTAAGATACGAGTTCAACAAGGATGAAGTGCTGAAGCCATGACCAGGCAGCCTGCAACAGCAATCCAGGTGCCCTGGTAAGGCTTAAATCATGCCACAAGATAATCGGCTCCCTGTGATAGCCTTGGGATACTGTTCTAAATGTGGTATGCAGTTGGCAGAAGACGCCTACTTCTGCCATAGATGTGGCTACAAGACCGCGTTGGGTGCGCAGACTGGAGTCTACTCACCATATGAGAACATGAGTGAGGCGTTTGTGAGGATGGGGAAGGAGATGGAGAAGGTGTTCTCGACGGCAGCAAGGGAGGTTGAGAGAGCACTCGATGTCGCTAGGAAGAATATCGAGGAGGCCGCGGGTAGGACGCCGAAGATGTGTCCAGGCTGCGGAGAAAGGAACGCTTGGGACTCACGCTTCTGCTACAGATGTGGCAAACCGCTCAGCTGATTCACCAAGCCAAAAACCAACCTCCATTTCCAGAGAAAGCCGTCTTGGGCGATAGCAGGTAGGTGCAAGTCGTCATCCTTATTTAATACATTTCCACCTTTTTTAGGGCTGTTTAAAGATTTAAATTCTCCCCGAATAACTTGTTATTTGAAGAGTGCTGACTGGATGTCTAAGGTTCTGGTCACTGGTGGCGCAGGCTTCATAGGCAGCCACCTTGTAGACGCGCTGGTAGCAGATGGCCTTCCAGTTGTCGTATTGGACAATCTGAGCAACGGAAGCCTCGATAACATCAAGAGGAATATTGGGGGAAAAGATTTTGTCTTCGTCCAGGCTGACCTATTACATAAGAACATCTTGTTTGACGTTGTAAGGGGCTGCGATGTCATCTGGCATCTTGCAGCCAACCCAGAGGTTAGGCTGAGCTCTATGATTCCAGATGTTCACTTCAACCAAAACATATGGGCAACATACAATCTGTTGGAGGCCATGAGGAAGGATGGGCATGCTAGAGTTCTCTGTTTCGCCTCCACGTCAACTGTCTACGGTGAAGCCTCCAAGATTCCAACCCCTGAAGACTACTCCCCTCTCGAGCCGATTTCGATCTATGGCGCAAGCAAGCTCGCCTGTGAAGCATTGATCTCCTCCTATGCACACACATACGGGTTCAGAGCCGTCATCTATCGTCTAGCAAATATTGTGGGCTCTAGAAGTGGACACGGCATAATCTACGACTTCGTAAGCAAGTTAAGGAACGACCAGAAGATGCTTGAAATATTGGGTGACGGCACCCAGACCAAATCATATCTTCACGTCAGCGACTGCATAGAAGCCATGATCTTGGGTTTGAAGAAGTCAACTGGGAAGGTTGAAGTCTACAATGTCGGCTCCGAAGACAAGATCAATGTTAAATCGATTGCTGACATAGTTGTAGAAGAAATGGGGTTGAAGGATGTCAGCTACTACTTCACTGGCGGCGTTCAAGGGGGAAGAGGATGGCTGGGTGACGTCAAAGTCATGCTCTTGGACATAACCAAGCTCAAGTCGATTGGGTGGAGGCCGAAGCTCGACAGTGCAAGCGCCATCAAAAAAGCCACCAGGGAACTGATAGAGGAAGGAAACAACAGGCAGGATACACAATAAGAACTCAGCCGAATATGAAACCTCTAAAGTGCAGGGGTCTTAAAATGTAGCCATCATTCCACTTACAGATTTCGGCACCTTCATCCAGTTGGCATTCTCTCTACACCTTACATGTGAACTTGAAAGCAGTCTAGGGCACAGGCACAAACTTCTGAAGCGTATGACAGTTTCCAGGCACCGTGCCTGGCTTCTCAGCCGATGTTATGACGACTTCTCCCACGTATATGCTTCCCTTCGTGTCAACACAGAGCGCGTGAGGTGCCTTGAAGCTTCCTGGAGCGCAGCTATCCTCTGTCCCCCAGCGTGAGATAACAACTCCATCCAGTGTTAGAATACTCAATCTCGCAGTCTTAACCCCATCCTTCGGCTGTGTCGACTGCAGCCTAGAACCTATATTGTATCCAAGTTCTGTGACGATAACCTTCCCCTTGTGTACCACAACGTCAGTCGGCCTATTTGCAGGCCATTCTTCAAGAAATCCGCCGTCTGTGTCAAAGAGCTGGATTCTAGAGTTCTCTCTGTCCGCAACATAGACGATGCCCTCGGAGACATTTATGCCATGTGGCAGGTTAAATTGGCCAGGTCCCCTTCCAGGCTCACCCCACGAAAGAAGAAGCTCTCCATCCTTTGAAAACTTATGGACCCTGGCGTTGCCGTAGCCGTCTGAAACATATATGTTTCCATCTTGGTCAAGCGCCACATCAGTTGGATAGTTGAACGGACCCGCTGACTTGATGATCGTCCTATAGTCTTTGTTGGCGCAGCCTGTATCCGACGGCTGATTTACTTTACCCAAGGTCATAACGAGCTCTCCATTAGGAGTAAGCTTCTTCACTGTATGGTCTCCATCTGCTGTATAGAGGAATCCATCCTTGCCAACGCATACACCATGAGGCCAGCTGGCATACTCTCTCCCCCAGCACTTGATGAAGTTACCTTCAGAATCGAATATGAACAGTGGGTCAAGCCCTCGGGTTAAAACATACACTCTATCACGTACGTCAGTAGCCACCCCCGTCACTTCTACAAATGGTGAATAGAAGTGCTTCCCCCACCCCTCAACGACTTCATAGACATACTTTCCTTGACCGAAAGGCATAGACCGGGGATCGCCTCTACTGAAATCTATAACAGGCTAGCCTTATATCTTTTGCGAAGCCACATCGACCCATGCTGCCACAGCGCGAATACCTTTTAATATGATGTGATTCTCATCTTCGGTTGTGTGAAGGTGGTCTCCAATGAAGGCTCTCGTGCTGGCGGGAGGGTTTGCTAAGAGGCTTTGGCCCTTGACGATCGATCAGCCTAAGCCACTGCTACCTGTCGCAGGCAGGCCGATCATCGATTACACCCTCGACAAGCTTGAAGAGATCGGTGTTCAGGAGATCACGGTCTCCACCAACATGAAGTTTAAGTCACATTTTGAAAACTGGATCATGGAGAGTGGAAGAAAAAATGTTGAGTTGGTCGTAGAGGAGTCCAGAAGCGAGAGAGAGAAGCTTGGCGCCGTGAAGGCTTTGGCAAGACTGACCTCTGGCATGAGAGAAGACTATGTCGTCGTGGCCGGAGACAATCTTTTCACAGGCAGCTTGAAGGGGATGATGGAGGCCTATAGGCGACTGAATTCTCCAATAATCGGATTATATGATGTAAGAAACTTCGAGCTTGCCAAGAGCTATTCAACGGTCGTCGTCGACTCAAGCTATAGGATTTCAGAGTTCATCGAGAAGCCGGAGAACCCTAAGACGACTCTAATAGGCACATGCCTCTACATCCTCCCAGAAACTTCTTTGAGGAGGGTGGAAGAATACGTCCAAATTGGCTTGAACGCTGACGCCCCCGGCAGATTCATCGAATGGCTCTGTGTAAAGGAGCCAGTGTATGGGTATCTGCTGGAGGGGGTTTGGTGGGATATAGGGACCATTCAATCCTATAATGAGGCAAAAAGGTACTTTTCGAGCCTGATCAGGTGATGATATAGTAGATGGGAGAACCTAGTCTATCAGAAATCGTGGAAACCTCTGCTAGGGGAAGCATGTACCTGTTCTTCGGCTACGCTTCCTCCCTTATCATCTTGGGAATAGGATCCATAATTGTCGGCAGACTCCTTGGACCAGAAGGATACGGCCTCTTCTCTCTTTCGCTGGTCGTCCCAAGTCTGATCTTGAGCCTGATCGACCCAGGTGTCGGAGCTGCCACAACACGTTTTTCTGCAAAGTTCAAGGCTGAAGGCAGGAATGATCTTGTAGCGCGGACGCTTAAGACGAGTCTTCTCTTCAGGTTTCCCATTGGAGTGATCTCTGCCGTCTTCTGTTTCCTTCTAGCCGACGTCTTGGCCGTCTCAGTTCTTAACAGGCCTGAAATAGGGGGATTGATCAGGTTCTCGACTTTGATGATCATATTTCAGATGCTATTCAACTACTTGAGTGATTCATTTATCGGATTGGACAAGATGCAGGGTAACACAATTCTGCTGAACACAGAGGCTCTAGTCAAGGCCATTCTATCCCCGGTTCTTGTCATATTGGGGTTCAGTGTCTTGGGTGCAGTTGCAGGACATGTGGCCAGCTTCGCCATTGGAGGACTTGTCGGCGGAATATACTTCCTTAAAGTTTACAGAGGACTTGGTAGGCCGCCGGATGACGGCTTCTGGGATGACATCAGGAAGATGATCTCATACGGCTTTCCCCTGTACGCTTCAGGCCTTATAGGGGCGGTGCTTTCACAGCTTCAGATCATCCTATTAGCCTACTTTGTAGCCAACGATGCGATAGGCAACTTCAACGTTGCAGTTAGGCTTCTGGCAATGGCTGGAGTGATCATCCAACCATTTTCCTCACTATTTCCAGCCTTCTCTAAGGTCAAGCGTGGCAGCAGCGAGCTTGAAGGCCTCTTCAGGCTCTCTGTAAGATATACTGCGATGCTTGTCGTCCCCGTCACAGTCTTGATAGCGATAGCCTCCAAGGACATCGTCTACACCCTCTATGGGCGCGTCTATGTCCTCGCCCCACTCTACCTCTCTCTATATGCTTTGACCAACATATATGCTGGACTCGGTTCCGTGGTCATTCCACATCTCGTCAATGGCGCAGGCGAAACAAAGATCATCCTCTACAATAGTCTGGTGTATATGGCCGTCTTCGTACCTCTAGCATATCTTCTGACTTCATCTTATGATGTCATAGGATTGATCGCGGCCATATTGGTCGCCAACACCGTCTCATTCTCGTACACCCTATGGTCGGCGGTGAAGAAGATAAGGGTGAAACTTGACCTAAGAGAGTCGTCAAGAATATATCTGGCATCCCTGATCTCTGCAGCTCCTGTCCTCATTCTATCCTATTCTATCCAATTCTATTATAGGTTCATGAACCTGGCCTTCGAATCCGCCGTATTCGTCTTCGTCTATCTATCCCTGCTGCCCATTGTAGGCGCCTTGAAGAAGTCAGACTTGGACAACATAGGCACACTATTCGGAAGGTTTCGGATCATTCAACCCATAGTGAAGCTCATAATCAGATATGAGTCGAAGCTGCTGTCAGCTCTATCAAAAGACCACTGAATACATGGATCTTACCGCATGATCTGATCCTCATGGCACAGCGGCGCAAACCTAACTCTGCTCCAGGTCAAATGCATGAAGCTACTTTGACAAAGGATATAAAAGACTGTCAACCACCATATAGAAGGATGCGAGCCGATTCAAGATCCGACAGCGCCTTCCTACTCCTAGAGGAGCTAATGTTCACCCATCACGCACTATCAGAAAGAGAAGCAATATCAAAGAAGAGTCTCATTTCAGACTTGGATCAGCTTCAGTTCTTCAAGGACAAGGGATACGTTTCTGAGCTTGATGATGGAAGAATATATCTGACGCCTCAGGGCATGCAGGCTCTTCTAGCCCACTTCAGCTGAAGCCTCAAACCGCCACCTTGAGAACATGTCCGCTAACCGCCAGCCTCCTGTTTCCTCTTGAGTGTGTGCACTGGCTTACCCAAAGCTTCTTCCGCAGCCTCCATAAACGCTTCTGAGACCGTCGGATGAGGATGCATCGTTAAAGCGACATCCTTAACATTCAAGCCCAATTCTATCGCCATGGCAGCTTCGCCAGCAAGCTCTGAAACCTTCACACCCACCATCAGTACACCAACAACCTTCAAACTACCTTTTTCTACAACGATCTTGAGGAAGCCTTCTGGAGAATCTTCTGTAAGCGCCCTCGCATTGGCCTGCAGTGGAAACCTTCCAACAAGCACATCAAATCCTAGTCTCCTCGCATCATCCTCACTTAACCCTACAGAAACGATTTCAGGATCAGAGAAGACCACGTTGGGGACAGCTCTAAAGCCATATCTTACATCTTTCCCCGCTATCGCTTCTGCTGCAACGAGACCCTGCTTGAACGCCTTGTGTGCAAGATATGGCGGTCCAACAACATCTCCAGCACCATAAACGCCTGCAACATTCGTCTCCATCTTCCCGTCTACCGTGACATGCCCTTTCCCATCCAAGGCCACCCCAATCTCCTTCAACCCAATACTCGAATACGGCCTCCTCCCTACTGCGACAAGAATCCTTTCAACCCTGAAGACCTCCTCTCCACCAGCCTTTCCGATCCTGGCTTCGAGCAGCCGACCTACAACATTGTAGCCCAACACCGTCGAACCTGTGTACACCCTAACACCCAACTTCGTAAGAGAACGCAGAAGGTATCTTGCAGCCTCCTTATCAAAGCCAGGAAGCAGCTGAGGCATCATCTCAACCAAGTAGACTTGTACGCCAACCTTTGACAGGGCTGAGGCAAACTCTACACCAACAGCTCCTCCCCCGACGATCAAGAGGCTTTCAGGTAGACTATCAAAGGTGAACATTTCCCTTGAAGAAACCACGCTCTTTCCATCGAAGGGCATGTTAGGCAACTGTATAGCCGTTGAACCTGTTGCAACAACAACATTCTCCGACTCAAACTCCATACGCTCACCATCCTTTTTCACCACGATCTTCCTTTGAGACTTCAAGAACGCTTCTCCCTCAAAGACTTCAACGCCATTCTGCTGACATAGAAAACCGATCCCACCCCTAAGCTGCGATACGATCTTTTCCTTCCAAGCTTTAAACGCTCGAAGATCGTATTCTGGCTCAGCGTGGACACCGATCTCACCCCCTCTTTTAGCCCTCCAAAACAGATCCGTCGACTCTATCAAAGCCTTCGTTGGAATACAGCCATAGTTTGTGCATTCCCCACCAAGAAGATGCTTTTCGACCAATGCTGTCTTCAAGCCAAGCTGTGCAAGGCGTAATGCGGCAACATATCCGGCTGGACCTGCCCCAATAACCACAGCCTTGTAGCTCATAAGATAGGGTGCAGCTTTGCCTAAGATAAATCTTCTCTAGAAAATAGCTATATG
>CAYUWR010000040.1:0-20021 GCA_964448685.1 uncultured Nitrososphaeria archaeon | reverse complement strand
TGGGTCTCGGTGGAAAAAGTGCTGTGCTAACCCCATTCCACAGGCGTGAAGACGTCACCGGAGTCCTCGCTGTATCAACTCCTGCGCTCGAGGAATCCTTTATGCCTGCTGTAAGCAACCTCTCAAAGCATATTTCTGCGTCATTGAAGCTTGTTGACGAACACGCTAAACTGAAGAGGGTAGAAGAAGAGCTGAGACTGGAGCGGGACCGAGTACGCCAATATCTAGATATGGCAGGTGTAGTAATATTGGTGCTAGATAAGACAGGCACAGTTCAGAGCATCAACAAGAAGGGATCAGATTTGGTTGGGCAGGCAATAGAAGAGATTGTTGGAAAGAATTGGTTCGACAGCTTCGTCCCCCCGAGAATCAGCGAAAGCGTCAAGACAACATATCTCTCCATGGTGTCTGGCAAAAGTGAATTTCTCACTTACTCAGAAAACCCGATCGTGACTCGAACCGGAGAAGAGAAGATGATCGCTTGGAGTAGCACTCCTCTCAGAGACGCCGGCGGACAGATAATCGGCGTCTTGAGTTCAGGTAACGATATAACTGATAGAAAGAAGGTTGAGGACTCGCTTAGGGAAAGCCAGCGGTCTCTCTCAACCTTGATGAGTAACCTTTCGGGCATGATCTATCGTTGCAGAAGCGACCAGTATTGGACGATGGAATTTGTCAGCGAAGGCTGCCTTGAGCTCACAGGATATTCTCCCTCAGACCTGATACATAATAACAAGATCGCCTATAGCCAACTTGTACACTCTGAAGATAAGGCGCGTGTTTGGAGTGCTGTTCAAGAAGCATTGAAGCTTTCTAAGCCCTTTCAAGTGGAATATAGAATCTTCACCGCAACCCGAGAACTGAAGTGGGTGTGGGAGCAAGGACGCAGTGTACCATCGGCAGAGGGAAGGCTCTCTATGGTTGAAGGGTTCATCACAGACATTACAGAGAGAAAGCAGATGGAGGAAGAGCTCAGAAAATCCGAAGAAAGTTTCAGAAAGCTGGCTGAGAACGCTTCCGACATGATCTTCTTGTTTAACTTGAACAAGGGATATGAATACGTGAGCCCAGCCTCAACCAAGATAATAGGATACACACCTGAAGAATACTATGAAGACAAAAATCTCATATACAAGATCGTCCACCCTGACGACGCACAGAAGCTCGCGTCTATAACTGACCAGTTAAGCAAGCAGAAGACTCCTGCTCACGCAGAAATAAGGTGGCGTCACAAGAATGGTAGAATAGTCTGGACAGAACAGATCAGCATACCCATATATGATGAAAAAGGCAACTTGGTAGCCATCGAAGGAATAGCGAGAGACATAACGGAACGCAAGCAGACAGAAAGAGAGCAGAGGGTCTTCGAGGACAGGCTGTCTGCTCTGAACTTCTTCGGGATAACCATAAACGCCGCACGCAGCGTGCAAGAGGTTTATGAGCTTACTGTAGAAGCGATCGAAAAGGCGCTTGGCTTCGAACATGCAATGTTCATGATTGTGGAAAGAGACCGCCTAAAGGTGGCATACCAGAAAGGGTATAGCGGGACAATCGCCAGCCTACCCTTGGATGGGTCGATGAGGGGTCTGACTGTCAAGGCTGCTACAACCAGAAGAACGGTGCTGGTCCACGATGTCTGGAAAGACAAGGACTATGTTGAAGGCGTTCCAGGCATGAGATCTGAGCTGGCTGTACCTATCGAGATAGAGGGACGAGTGATAGGTGTTCTAGACGTTCAAAGCAAGAAAGTGGGCGCATTCGATGAAAGGGACGTCAAACTCATCCAGATCTTGGCCTCTCATGCTGCAATCGCCATAAGCAACAAGGAGAGGCAGGCAGAAATCGAAAAGAGGTCCGCCCAGCTATCCTCGCTCATGATGAGCTCAGCCGAAATGATTCGGACAACCGATCTACATCAGCGTATCAAGAAGATCGCGGAGGCGATCAGAGGGCTAGGATGGCGGAGAGTTGTCATCTCCGTAAGAAACGAAGACTTGGAGATCGCAAGCTCCGACGATATCGTGGCTGCAGGTTTAACCGAGGAAGAGAGGATCTTTCTATGGAAGAATTCTCCTCCAGGAAGAGTATGGCGTGAGCGGATCGGGCCTGAATATAGACGGTTCAAGATAGGATCATTCTATTATCTTCCATGGAGCGACCCCTGGGTTAGAGAGAAGTTTTCAGAAAGCACTGTAGCAAGCAGGCTGTCCGCGGAAGAGATGGTTGACTGGGACCCCCAAGACCTACTTTATGCTCCACTCACCACAGCCGATGGGCGGGTAGTTGGGATTATAAGCGTCGACGATCCTGTTGACGGAAAACGTCCAACGAGAGAGTCCTTAGCGCCACTCGAGCTCTTTATTCACCAGGCTGCTGTCGCGATCGAAAACGCTGTACTCATACAGCAGCTGAATAACGCTAGAAATCAGATTAGAGAGTACGCTGAACAGCTTGAACAGAAGGTTGAGCAGAGGACTCATGAGCTTCTCGAAGCCCAGAGCAGGCTGATAAAATCTGAGCGGCTTGCCGCTATTGGGGAAATAGCTGCCATGGTAGGGCATGACCTGCGCAATCCACTCCAAGTGATAGTGTACACCCTATATTTGACGAACGAGATGCTGAAGAAGATTTCTCCTGAGGCCATGAAGTCCCTGGAGGAGAGCCATGTTGACGAGCTCCTGGCGAGAATCGGCGAGCAAGTCAACTATATGGATAAGATAATCTCTGATCTTCAGGATTACTCTAAGCCTTTGAAGCCCATTTTGGTGTCCGCAAGCCTATCTAAGGTGATCGACAACACACTGTCTTCGGTGACGGTTCCTTCTAACATCAAAATAGCCAACTTGGTCCCCAAGGACTTCCCTCAAGTCGTGATGGATGCTTCGATGATGAGGAGGGTTTTCTCCAACCTTATCACGAACGCTATCCAAGCAATGCCCGATGGCGGCGTGCTCGAGATAAGCTCCACAATAGATGATGACACTGTGACTGTCAACGTCAAAGACACTGGAATTGGCATCCCAAAGGAGAACCTAGAAAAACTGTTCCAACCGCTTTTCACTACCAAGTCTAAAGGTCAAGGGCTCGGACTGGCGGTGTGCAAGAGGCTGGTGGAAGCCCACGGTGGCACAATCGAAGTTGACAGCGTCGTAGGCAAAGGCTCAACGTTCACAATCAAACTTCCCCTTGGAAAGTTAAAATACTCCTAGAACCCTTAGAATTGTGTCAAAGGGGGTTAGACCAAGTGAAGTCAGATATGGTAAGGGTCTTGATTGTGGACGACGATAAAGATATTCTGAGGAGCCTTAAGGACATCATGTCATCAAAGGGCTACCAAGTTGATGTCGCTGAAACCGCCGAAAGCGCCCTAGAGAAGACTAAAAATCAGTACTTTAATCTGGCCCTACTGGATATAAGGCTACCTGACATGGAGGGCACGGAGCTGCTTGCCAAGATACATAAGGAGAGGCCTATGATGATGAAGATCATGATCACTGGTTACCCGTCACTTGACAATGCTGTCAGAGCCTTGAACCTTGGCGCCGACGCCTACGTCATGAAGCCTGTGAATCCAGAAAACCTCTTGAAGGTCGTAGAGGAGAAGTTGAAGGAGCAGAAGGAAGCCGAAACTATGACCGAAGAAAAGATAGCTGAATGGATTGAAAACCGCATTAGGAAGCTTGAGCAGAGCAAATAGTATCCGAGGTAATCTTGAGCCTAGTCCACAGACCTGTAGAACAGGCTGGAGACGCTGTCTGAAAGTGCCCAGTCTGACCTCGATTCAAGACCTTCGATGACGAAGCTAGAGTATCCGCAGGTTAGATGGCGTTGCCTTCTGTGCAGTAGATGTTGTAGGGACCAGCCGGGGAGAAAAAGGAAGATATTGTTAACTGACCATGATGTAAAGAGGATCGTGGGGTCAGGGGCTGGAGGCGACTTCTATGATCAAGCTGAGCCCAATGGTCCATACAGGTATCAGATGAAACTTGTTGGAGGCCATTGCGTGTTCCTCTTGAATGATAGATGTACGATATATGAGGCTAGGCCACTTGTCTGCAGGTTCTATCCCTTCACGATGATAGAGCAGGAAGGGTATATATTCCAAGTTGATTACGCGTGCCTGGGGCTTGGCAGTGGAAGGGTTGTGACTAAGAAAGACTTGGTTAAACTTCTGGAGGAAGCAAAGAATTCTCTCAGTGATTCGAATTAGATGAGTTCACTGAATATTTGATGTTGGACTCTGAGACTGGCAAGGGAGAGTGAAGGAAATGATCCTTGGTCATGAGAGGACTATTTGGCCGACTTGGGCTAGGCTGCTTAAATCGTTTATCTTCACCATTTCATATGAGAGCGTGTACAGGAAGTCGCCTATGTAGAACGCCCTGTCTATGAACCTGCCCATATAATACTGTTGTTTCTCGAATCCGTCATCGAAGTGGGTGATTCTTCCCTTGAGCACTATTCCCTCTCCAACGGTCACGTTGAATACGTATGCTCCTTGCCAGACTGGTTGGCCGCAGGCGTTCGCCGGTATTTCTCCCGGATACTGGCTTCTATCTATCTCCGCGACAAGTGCCGGTATCACCATCAGGTTTCTTGCTTTATCGAAGAGCAGCGCCTTGTGGTCTCTCAGCACAGGCGTGTCTGATCCCCTATCACCTATCACATACTTTGAAGTCTCATGCGGCTTGCTTACGTCTGTGACGTCAAAAAGAGAGATCTTCACTCCCTGATACCATGCGAAATCCCCCTCTTCCGCGGCCACGGCCTCTTTGCCTATACCTATCACATGGTTTTCGTCGAGTGGGTGCAGGTAGTCGGAGTAGCCGGGTATCTTAAGCCAGCCAAGCATCTTTGGGTTTGCCGGATCCCTGACATCTATTATAAAGAATGGGTCAACCTTCTTGAATGTTACCATGTAGGCTCTGTCTCCCATAAATCTGGCTGAGTATATGCTCTCTCCTGGGGCGATGTTTTCTATCTTTCCAACCACTTTAAGGGATGAGTCAAGAATGTAGATGTGATTTGATTGTGAGACTCCCATTTCCCCGGCCACAGATGGCTGCCATGATGTAGTGGCTATTCTGAAGAATCCCTTATATTCGTCCATCGAAAACTGGTTTAGGACATGGCCTGGTACTGTCCCTTCAGCCTCCAACTTTATGTCTCCGTTCTCTATGTGAACTCTGTAGATTAGGGTCTGCTCAAAATTCGACTGAAGCTGCTGGTATCTTTCGAAATCGTACTTGGTTAATGTGAGGTAGATGTTCGCTGGGGAAACATATATGTTGCTTGCTGCACCGGTGAGTACTGTTTTGAGAACTGGCTCCTGAAGGTCGTCCTGTACATTAAATGAGATTATTGTGGTGAAGGAGTATGCGACATCAGGTGTATCAGTATATTGTATGTCTGATGGCTCGACCTTTGTCACCTCGTAGTCTACGCATATGGACGGCAGTATGACCTCTTCTTTGACCAAGTATGTCGGGAAGGCTGTTATCACGTAAATGTACTTGTCTATCATTCTAGAGTTCAAGTAGAAGCCATCTGCTGTTATATTTCTAACAAGCCTCGGGTTCACCCTGTCTAGAAGATCGTATACTTCTATTCCAACCTTTTCTGTGGCGACACATTCTAAGCCTTTTGGCTCCGTTACCAGCACGTTACTCCATATCGAGAGGAATACGGTGAGTCTTTCGTCGTTTACGAATATGGCTATCGGCCGCCTGTTCTCGCCCCATGAGATCTTGGAGAGAACTTTTGCTTCTTCGGGTGGATAGACTTGCAGTATGATGAGTTCTCCTTGTCCAGTATTCTGATCTTGTCTCACAAAGTAGACGTACCTGCCGTCATTCTTCAATATGTCTGCTTCGTCAACGCCTTCAACCTGCACGTTGGTCGTGGAATAGCCGGGTTCAGATTCTGTTGTCTGCGTCGCCGTAGCAGTCATAACATCCTTCACACCCGGGAGCGGCATGATTCCTCCTCGCAATCCAAACCAGTAGTTGGCTTTCTTTGTATTTGTCTGTATATAGTCCTTAAGCTCCACGTATGATTTGAAAGTCTTCAATCCTGTCTCCCCTTCCTGTTTCGATAGAAGTAGGTATGGGATCGCCACAGCAGAAAACATGGTCACTGCTACAATAAAGCCTGCCAAGATGGCGTGTTTTGTCGTCATCATATACTATCATCCAACATATGGAGAATGTCGTTATATTATTCCATCGTATCGAACAGGGTCTTCTGCAATGTTCAACTTATAGAACAGCCTTCTGGAGCGAAACTCTTTTAAAGAAAAGCAGGAGACAACGATCTGAAATAGTTGTCGAAGATATCTTTGCCGGACTCGGCTCTGATAGAATCAGAGCTGACAGGTAAGACTCTCCTAGTATACCTGTATATGCTGAAGAGCAAGGGGAACACTGTTGGAGTGAGAGAGGTTCAGAGGAAGCTTGGGTTCTCGAGCCCAAGTGTTTCCATATATCATCTTGACAAGCTTGTCTCAATAGGCCTTGTGGAGAAGACCGAGTTGGGAGAATATTTCATAAAAAAGGAAGTGAAGGTTGGCGTGTTAAAGCTTTATACTAGGCTCGGCAACCTACTGCTTCCCAGATACCTCTTCTATTCCACCCTGTTCACTGCCATGTTAGGTTACTATCTGGCCTTCTACAGTCCACTTTGGACTCTAGACAAGGTTGTTGCCACGCTTTTCGGGTCCTTGGCCTCAATACTTTTCTGGTATGAGACCGCAAAGATCTGGAGGGAAAGGCCATTTTAGGGTGTTCTAAAGTATGGAATTAATAATCTTCTAAGCCAAGATTTAGGTGCGATATATGAACAAGCTGGTCTTCCCTATATTCTTGGCTCTTATCGTAGCCACCAGCATAATGGTGATGCCGATCTTACTTATCCAAGCGTCTACAATTCAGAATGGCGTGGAAACTCCAGCCCCGGTCGCAGCCGACGAAAAGGCCCAGAGCAGCTCCTCTTTTGCGACGATTCAGACTGTAACACGGACCGGTGGCCAGACAGAGCTCAGCACACCGTCGAACATGTCAAATGTCCTATATATGTTGGCTACAGGTATCCTCGTCGCTTCAGCTGCCACATTTATCGTAGTCAAGACGAGAAGGGCGATCTTCTAGGATTACCTTCGGGAACGGTGCATGTGGCCGTCCCTCCGTCTCGTCAATTTTTCTTCTAGAGCCCAGTTTCCCGTTAGAGTTGGTAGACAATCTCATCATACATTCTGGGGCATAGCTGTCTGACGATGAAACCCTATCTAGATATCATTGCCCCTATCATGCTCCCTTGCTTGTGAGGCTCCAAATTGGAGACTCTGTTCCACAAAGCCAGTTCTCGGCAGGCTTTGATCTTCTCCTTCTACTGCCCTAATGTAGCCCATCTTAGGCCGGCGTCCTCTCGACTCATGTCGGCTGAATGAGGAAAACCTATATCAAGTTCGCTTTATGATAGAACAGAATATCATGCCCGGTGAAGCGGGTGAAACCCTGCATAATGCAGATGGCGAGGCTGAGATAGATTGGAGAAAGCAGCTTACTCCAATAGTTGTCGGGATTGTTGTTGTAGCCGTCTTCTTCTTCTACGTTAATCCTCAGCTTCAATCACTGCATCAGACAAGGTACACGACAGCGCAGACGCAGCCACCGACTTCAACCACCTTTGCCACAGTCACTTCCACAATAACTCAGACTACCTCAAGTCAGGCTGCCACTTGCACGACCTCGGAAGCGTACGTTAACAGAACCGAACTGATTCTCCATGTACTCAAGTTAATAAATGACGACAGAGCCGACTTCAAACTATCTCCCGTCGCGTTAGGAAACAATCCTGCCGCACAAAGGCATGCGGAAGACCTTCTGGAACATAACTGTCTAAGCCATTGGGGTTCCGATGGCATGAAGCCCTATATGAGGTACACCATCTTGGGTGGAAAGAACTTTGTGGAAGAGAATGCTGCGGCTGTATTCATCTCAAACAACTCCACGACCCCCTCCACAGAAGAGATCAAGTTGATGTTCGAAGACCTAGAGCGGAAAATGGTATACAACGATTCAGCAAGCGATTGGGGACACAGAAAGAACATACTTGACCCCTCTCATACACACGTGAACATCGGAGTCGCATACTCCAACAGGGCGGTCATAGTTGTCCAAGATTTCGAGAATGTACTCGTCGACTGGCAGACATTTGACACCAAGAACACGAAGGTGACCTTAAAGGGAAGATTTCTTACCAGTCTACAACCATATCTGATACTGATCTACTATGACCCTTTGCCGATGCCTTTGACGGCGGACCAGCTTCGACAGCCGCCATACAATGGAGGCTACTCGATGGGAAACAAGCTGGGTGCAGTCTTAAATCGAGGGTATCAGGTGAGCATACCGTACATTTATGCGACCAAATGGAGTCAGCTTGGCGCAGATTTCGAAATCAGCTTCGACTTCGCCAGATTTGTGCAAAAAGAGGGCGTGTACACAGTAGTGTTGGAGGTCGTTGACGATGACGGTAATCTGTATCTCGCCACCTCCTATTCTATCTTCATCAGGTCAGCTTAACATGGCATAGGATGGCTTTGGCCATAATTCAAAATACGTCGTATGCTGACCTATAGTAGGCTGGCGATATCCCCTAGAGTGTTCACTTCATAGTCGGCTATTTCGAGGCTGTTGAATGGAAGCTGATATATCATTATCCCCCGTCTTATCCTTATCGTAGTCATTCCAAGCGACTTAGCCGGTCCAATATCAGCATCAAGTCGGTCGCCGACCATCACAGCCTGGGTTGAATCACATCCTGAGAGAGACAATGCGTGGAGGAAGATTCTGGTGTCCGGCTTCCTCAGCCTCACCTCATCCGAGAGGACTATCATCTCGAATTGTTCGGCAAGTCCGAAGGAGCTCATCTTCTGCCTAGTATACTTAGGTTGGTTGGCTATCACTCCAAGCTTGTACCTATTCTTCAATTCTTCAACTACTGCCAGCGTGTCAGGGTACGGCTTTATCCGGTCCAAGTATTCTCTGACTGTATTCCTTCTATAGTCTTCTAGCATTTCTTGCAGGAGGCGTCTATCGTTGGAGAAGTGGGTCACGAGCTCTTTGACTATTCCCCTGTAAGCCCTATCCCCATATCTTCTCTGTTCTATTATCGACCTCAACTCGTTGTTGAAGTCCTCCCATACTATTCGTGCACCAGATTCCGATATCGAATTGTAGATCTTGCCAAAGAAATAGCTGTTGAAGTCACCTTCATCTAGTAGTGTGGACCCGACATCGAAGAATATCCACTTCATCTACGCTCTGCAGACCTGAAGTCGATCAGCAATTTAATGGTTTACAGCATAACCTGCCCTGCCAAGAGGCGTCACTTCATCGGCAGCCTCTTAAGGAATACCACGCCAGCTAACATCAGCATGAAGCTGAATGGAAACATCATTGACATGGAAGTTGTCTCAATCAACCTCGCAGCCACAGGTGGAGCAAGCGCTGAAGTCGCCTGATAGGTGGTCTGTGAGAGGCTATAGGCTAGTCCCCTCTTCTCTGTAGGGGTCAGCCGGGCGGTAAGCGAATTTATAGGTGGCCACACTGTGCAGCTGAAGAATGCAAAACAAACGAACATAATCGTGAGGAGCGATGTCGTCGGCATCACAGGTATCAGTATAGCGGACAGCCCCGTGATTCCTATCGTAACGAACAAGATTCTCACATCACCCATCCAACTTCCCACATATCCTGAGAAGAGGGAGCCAACTATGCTTATGAGGGGCCCAGCAGTGAAGATCAGACTCGCAGTCGCCTCTGAAATTCCTCTACCCAAAACCATGTAGGTCGTCATAAAGGTGGTTATAACAGAGCTGCCTGCTTGTGTGAGTCCAACAAGGATCAAGAAAAAAGCAAATGGTCTGCTGACGACGGAGCCACCCTCACCATCATCTCTAGTCTGCTTCCTTCCTGGCTTATCTTGGTCAAGCACTCTGGTTCTGGTGAGAAACAGCGCCCAAGCCAATGTTGGAACAGCCCAGATCAAGTAAGTGAGACGCCATCGGTTAAAGGCCAACAACAAAGATAGAGTGAACAGGCCTATGGATGACCCTATACTTCCTGCCGCGGCATGGATCCCAGCTCCTCTGGTCAGCTTCTGGCCTGACAGAATTCTGCTTATCGTTGAAAGACCTGAATTGTGGTATAGGGGATTCGCTATGCCGATGAAAGAGAGACCAAAGATCAGTGTCTCGAAGCTCCAGCTTTCTGCAACTATGATTCCACCCAAAGCTTGACATATGAAGCCCAAGATCAGCAACGGTCTGGCTCCGATTCTGTCAACCAAGAACCCTATCATTATATTCATTATGATCCCTATGAGTGTAGGGACTGTGGCTACAAAGGAGACTTGAAACAGGGTGAGTTCGAATTCTGTAATGAAAACAGGAATCAACGCGAGATGGATAAAAAGGTATATTTCGTTAAACATGTGAGAGACATACATCGCCCACACTGCGCTTCTAGAAGGTAGCATAAGAGAAGTGGCTAGTATTCTAGAGGTCGTATCAAATCTCTAAATCTTCTTATGTGACAGTATAAATCCTTTTCACCCTTTCACCATGGCCTTGTTGATGAGCATTCGGTTGGCGGATGCTTGAAACTAACGATCTGTCTTGTCACCTCCAACGCCCATATCAGCTCAAGAGCCCAGAATCGAAGGGTAGTCGATCAAGACAAATGGAAAACAAGCAGCTCAGGGGACATTGATTACGTGATCAAATGTGTCTACTATTTTGTCTCGAGGCGAAAGATTTTATAGTCTCTAATAACATGAGACAGAGTATCTCAGTGTGGTCGATGGAGTACAGGGAGTTTGGTAGGTCAAAGGTCAAGGTTTCAGCGGTCGGCATGGGAACCTATTATGGCTTCTTGTCAATTGTCAGCTCTAAGATCTTCGGCTACCAGAGAAGTCGGGAAGATAAGGTTTCAGCTCTGAAAAAAGGACTAGAGCTTGGCATCAACTTGATCGACACAGCTGAAATATATTGTACAGAACCTCTTGTCGGAGAAGCGATTAGAGACTTCAGCAGGGACGACTTGTTCATAGCGACGAAGGTGCTTCCCTATCATCTCAGATATGATCAGGTTCTGAAGGCAGCCGAGCGGAGCCTAAGAAGGCTCAAAACTTCCTACATCGACCTTTATCAGATACATTTCCCAAATTCTAGAGTTCCAATCAAGGAGACCATGAGCGCCATGGAAAAGCTTGTGGAAAAAGGAATGGTTAGGTATATTGGTCTAAGCAACTTCTCTCTAGAGCAGACCAAAGAAGCAGAACAGGCTCTATCCAGGTATGAGCTGGCATCATGTCAGATAGAGTACAGTTTGAAGAAAAGAGATGCTGAATCGGATCTACTATCATACTGCTTTCAAAACGATATTGCTGTACTTTCGTATAGACCATTAGCTCGAGGGCTTTTAGCAGATCCCCCTGGACATCTGAAAGAGACCATTTGCCGGATCTCTGGCAAATATGGTGGAAAGACACCAGCCCAGATCGCCTTGAACTGGCTTTTGGCCAAGAACAAGCTGATCTTTCCGATACCGAGGGCGTCCAAGCCTGAAAGGGTGATCGAAGATGTTGGGGCCACAGGGTGGAGCTTGAGCCCCGAAGACACGTCTGATCTTGAAAAGAGTGTTCGATAACATGCCCACTTTAATGCTTGCGTGAACCGCCCAAATAAGCTTATAAGAGCGTCACCCTAGCTTTGAATAGGTACTGGTGCTTGAAGATCACGGACATAAAGCCTTACCCGAGGCCGGTTGTGGGAAAAGTTCTTGGCGAACCAGTATTTCGAGACGCCATCAACTATGGCGGAAACCTGATCCTATGGACTTTCACAGAAATCACTACAGATGAGGGGATCACTGGAATAACTCCATTCCATATCGCTCCAGACATGCTCGCCCTACTTAAGCCAGCTGTCGTCGGCCAAGATCCCATGAACGTTCAAAGGATCTGGGATCGAATGTACTGGAGGTGCTTCAATGAAGGTAGAAAGGGTGCAGCAATAATAGCTATGAGCCAGATCGATGTTGGAATATGGGATATCATAGGAAAAAAATTGAAGACGCCAGTGTACAGGCTTCTCGGTGGATGTAGGGATCGGGTTCCCGGATATGGCAGCGGCGGCGTACTGTCTCTGTCAAAGGAACAGCTAGTGAAGGAACAGATGAGTTGGGTGGAGGAAGGCTTCAAAGCTGTGAAGATGAAGGTTGGCAGACGAAATCCAGACGAAGACATAGAACGTGTCAGGGCGGTGCGTCAGGCTATAGGTTCGGGCATCGACCTGATGGTTGACGCCAACAACGGCTGGTCAACCCGGACTGCTATCCGTATGGCCAAGAGGTTAGAGCGTTTCGATATCAACTGGCTGGAAGAGCCTGTTATTGCGGAAGACTATGATGGATACGCCATGGTAGCCGCCTCTACAAACATACCTATAGCTGGAGGAGAAAGCGAGTATACAAAATTTGGTTTCAAAGAGCTCTTTCTCAGGAACTGTATCGACATCTGCCAAGCTGACGTTGGAAAGGTTGGTGGA
Organism: uncultured Nitrososphaeria archaeon; assembly: GCA_964448685.1. Lineage (GTDB taxonomy): Archaea > Thermoproteota > Nitrososphaeria > JACIWG01 > JACIWG01 > CAYUWR01. The sequence continues at coordinate 7,411 of CAYUWR010000040.1, read as the reverse complement.
ATAACGGAGTACATGAAGGTCGCCGCCATGGCGGAGGCATTTAATATCCCAATGTGCCCCCATGGCCTAGGCCTCGTCAGTGCTCACTGTGTAGCAGCCACCCCTAATGGTATGATGGTCGAATTCTTTGACGGCAATCGTCTTCCGAATAACACGATTCGCAAATTTCAGGAGGAAAGCGGCCTAAGGTTTATGCCATACAGTATCCGACCTGTGAATGGATGGAGCGATCTTCCAAGTGTGCCCGGCTTAGGTCTAGACCCTGATCTGGATGCAATTGAAGAATACCGAAAAAGATACAGGTCTGTATGCGAAGAACTTCAGAGTATGATCACATCCAACATCGACCCATCTATCACTGATACGAGGCCTCCATTCAACTACAACATGTTTCTCTCGCTGTGAAAGGACAACCTGCCATGGACCCCCTTCGAAGAGATAGACTTTATAAGTGATGACGGTAAAATAATCCCGTTTGGGCAAAGAAGTAGTCTATCTTCCGTTGGGCAGCTCCTGGAGGACTCAACTCTACGTCGACGAACTGGCAAAGGCGGCTTTAGTCTATGGACTTAAAGCGAGAATGATCAACATCAGCTTTCCTTTGAGCGCAGACTCATTTGACTCATCAAGAGGACAATTTAACGCTTTGATCCTCCTAGACTACGTTGGAAGACTCAAGAGAGACGACAACCTTTACATGGGTGTAACAGCCGTGGACATCTTCGTGCCAGAAATGAACTTCATATTCGGGATCGCCGACAGAGACCGCGGCTGCGCTGTTCTATCCGTTGCGCGACTGATCTACGCCCAATATGAATCAAGCTCAAGCATTCTAAAAGAGAGGGTCTTGAAGGAGGCGGCGCACGAACTCGGCCACCTTCGAGGCCTACGTCACTGCCATAACAGACACTGTCTGATGTCGTATTCGAACAATCTAGCCGAAGTAGACGAGAAAAAGCCGTCCCTGTGCCAGGAATGCAGATCACGCCTCTCTTGAAGGAGGACTTCTAAGGCCATTCGAAGACTCTAAATGTCAAGGTATCGACCCATAACCCATTGTTTCACGTTTGTACCTATGAATCAGCTGGTCTCCAGATATCATGCTGTTCAAATGCCAGAGCCCCTTTGCCGAATAAAGGATGTCGTCAACGGGCCCTAGCCTGCTGAGGTCACCCCTCGGCCTCACTTCGGCTTCAATCAAACCCATCTCTTCAAGCATCTTCAAAGCCTGTGGCACATGGTTTCCAAGGTTTATCATGGACTCAAGCCGTAGGCCTTTCAGTCGCCACAGTCCAGATAAAGTGTCCATGAGGTCTGACTGCCACGCAGAACCATGCAGTATGACCAGCGCCCTCAAGACATCCACTTCAATGGAGCTTATCAAATCATCCTTCTCCTTCCGCATCAGCTCCTCCAGGTTCTTGTAGCTCAAGTCATCTGCCATGGACTACTGTCAATGCCCCCCTTTTCAACTTTTGGCTCTGTCGACATGAGGAAGGCCAGAAGCGGCTTGACTTGTTGAATCACGCCATAAGCGATTAGAAAAAATGGGGACAGCCTTCTCTAAGGCAATTGCAAATTTTTTTCTCATTCAACCTCTGGGACAACTTTTCCCAGATTTGCCTATTTCTTTTTCTTGGCCACTTTCTTCTTCTTAGGCATCTTTGAAGCCCCCTACTGAATAGTGGTCTTCATCTTAAAAATGTTTTATCAACCTTCTATGCTGCCTACGACCCGCTCATGTAGAACACATTTATTTTGAAAGATTTTTTAATTCCCGCTCATTGATATCTAGCTGCTGGGTGGTCTGATGAAGGAATGGATAGCTACTCCACTATATCTTTCTGGTGCATGGGCTTTGATGATCACATATCAGTTGTTTACTCAGACCGCCATAACAACTGTCATAAACGAAGTCAACTACTACTGGCCGTCTGTTGCAACATGGCTTAACTCTAAAGTGGACACCATCGTCTTTGTTTATGCCTTCACGTGGGTTTTTGTCTTATCTTCCGCCATACCCTCGGTTGTTTTGGGTGGAAAAAGGAGTGTGATCCTACAATTCTTTGTCGTGCTGATACTCACCTTGACAGCCTTATCTGTCAAAGATCTCCTGGCCATCTATGGCGGCGTAAATGTGGAAAAGATCTACAGCCTCGTAGTACTATTCCAGAATCCCTACTTTGCAATAGTCTACCTTGCAGCACCTTATCTTGTAATGATCGAAATAGATTTGCTGAAGTCGGATGCTCAGAAGAAATAATCCTGATATCGTAGACTTGGTACACTCCACGCTTGAAAGCGGAAGCTTTCTCGCCGAATTCCTGTAAGCTTCTCCAATTTGCGGACATAAGTCAGTTGGAGAGGAAATAGGTATGATCAATCCTTCTTCTCTAGGAGTTCTACATCGTTTGACTTGACCGAAAGAGAGCAAGCCATATAGCCTATGCCTATCTTCTGTGAAGAACTTTAATTGCGACAATCGACGCCAACAGGGCAACCGGGATAAATGCCACCGTCATCACCCCAGCTAATTCGCGATATAATGCGTCAAACATTATTCTGGCCATCTCTGTAATATTCAAGACTTTCTCTGATTTTTCGCGCAGGAATCTTATATATGTTCCCATCAATCGTTTATGTAGGACGGCTAACAAGGAGGGCTAAAATGTCCTTCCTTGAAGGCTTTGGACAATAAAAGTGGCTCCGAGTAAAATCATGAACATGCCCAGAAGAATGGAGATCTTCCTCTGATGCGGGCTTACATATGTGTGATGCCTGTGTACCATGAACGATACAAAGATGTAATACGTGAAGTCAGAGAGCCAGTGCCCTATGGTAACGACCACAATTCCTGTGAATCCCATGCTTTCTAAACCCTTGAGCAGGAGGGCTAGGCCAGCGGTGGCCCACCATGGCGGCTGTGTGGGATTGAAGGCGGTATAAAATACTCCGCCAGCAAGCGATGAATTCACTTTGACATTCTCCAATCTGACATCTTTCTTCTTGCTGCGAATCATACCTATCCCCATGAAGGCAAGCATCAGTCCACCTATTATGTAGATAACAGACGAATTCTGAGATATTATTTCGCCAAATCCGAGGAGGATAAAGAGGATTATTCCGAACTCCCATAAAGCGTGGCCAACTATTATGCTGTGGCCGGTAACCCTCTCTTTCTTGGTCGTGTCAAAGACTGTGAAAGCTAGCAGTGGGCCTGGTATGATGGCGCCGCTGAGGCCTACAAAAAAACCCAAAGAGAACAGTGAGAAAACTTCTATGATCAGGTCTTCCAAGCCTAGGCCACCGACATTGACTAGAATTCTGGATCGTAGCCTTATTTAGGTTGCGGGCTTAAGACCGCTGCCGGCATCCGCGACGATCTTCCCCAGAATCTGACGTGAGCCGGTTCAGTCGACTATTATGTGATTTTCTCTCAGAAAAATCTTATATATTGAAATCAGATTGAAGGTCTTATGCCAGCTACGGCGAAGATTCTCGTGACCGGAGCATCCGGTCAGATAGGTTCAGAGCTTGTGATCGAACTAAGAAGGAGATATGGCAACGGAAACGTGGTTGCTGCTGGGCATTCTCGGCAACTCACCGGAAAATTGAAGACTGGCCCATTTGAATACATCGACATCACCGACAGAAAGAATGTTGAGTGGGTCGTCGAAGAACACAAAATCGACGTAATCTATCATTTGGCAGCTGTTCTCTCAGCAACTGGCGAGAGAGATCCAAAACTTGCTTGGCGCGTCAACATGGAAGGATTACGCAATATACTTGAAATAGCAGAGGAGAAGAAGTTATATCGTGTCTTTTGGCCTAGCTCTATTGCTGTCTTCGGACCCACGTCACCACGTATAAACACCCCACAGGAGACCATACTAGCTCCCGAGACAATGTATGGTGTGACAAAGGTGGCCGGCGAGCTTCTTTGCATGTACTATCGCCGAAAGTTCGGGTTGGATGTGCGAAGCGTACGCTATCCAGGTATAATAAGCAGTGAGACCCCGCCTGGTGGGGGAACAACAGATTACGCGGTGGAAATATTCTATGAAGCCGTTAGAAGAAAGCGGTATACATGTTTTGTGAGAGAGGACACCGTTCTTCCAATGATGTACATGCCAGACTGCATAAAGGCAACCTTGGACCTCATGGAAGCTGACCCTTCCCAGATTAGGTGTAGTATGTCCTATAATCTGGCTGGAATGAGCTTCTCCGCCGGTGATCTGGCTGCCGAAATCAAAAAACATATTCCAGAATTCGAATGCGAGTTTAAGCCTGACTTCAGGCAAAAGATTGCGGACTCGTGGCCGATGACGATAGATGACAGTGTTGCGAGACAAGAATGGGGTTGGAAGCCCAAATATGATCTTTCCTCAATGGTTAAGGACATGCTCGACAAGCTTGAGAGCCGGCTCTCAGCCGGAGAGCTCTAGAGACAAATTATATATATCGGAGGGGCGAACAATTGAACTATGTCTATCAAAGAATCCCCGCCTAGGGACTTCCACGCGTACATCAAAGATCGTCTGAAAAGTATGGAGGCTAGCGGCCTTCTATGGAAGCCGAGGACGCTTGAGGGGCCGTCAACTGTCTGGACGAAGGTGCAGGGGAGAAAGGTTCTTGTCTTGTCGTCGAACAATTACCTCAGCCTTTCAACTCACCCGAGGCTTATTGAAGCTGCTAGGGACGCCATCAGAGAATATGGCGTCGGATCCGGCTCCGTGAGAGCTATCGCGGGCACCATGAAGTTGCATCTTGAATTGGAGGAGAAACTTTCAGAATATAAGAGGAAGGAGGCCTCAATAGTCTTTCCTTCAGGTTTTATGGCCAACTCTGGCTCGATTCCGGCTCTGGTTGGACAAGGGGACCTGATAGTGAGTGATGAGCTAAACCATGGCTCGATCATAGACGGTGTGAGGTTAGCTAGGGCCGAAAGAATGATCTTCCCCCACAAGAACGTGGAAAAGCTTAGGCAACTGCTTGAAGAGAACAGCCCAAAGTACAATAGGATACTGATCGTAACAGATGGAGTCTTCAGCATGGACGGCGATATAGCGCCTGTGCCAGAGTTGAACAGGGTCGCCAAAAAGTATGGTGCCCTACTCTACGTTGACGACGCACACGGTGACGGCGTATTAGGAGAATCGGGAAGAGGTGTTATCAACCACTTCAAGCTGGAAGGTGAGGACATAATCGAAATGGGCACCTTCAGTAAAGCCTACGGGGTCGTGGGAGGATATATTTCGGCAACCGAGGACATAGTCGCCTACCTCAAGAATACTGCAAGAACCTACCTATTGACAGGGTCAACACCCCCTCCTGTTGCAGCAGCATGTAAAGCAGCGTTGGAAGTCTGCGAGGAGGAGCCTCAACTAATCGAATCACTGTGGAAGAATACCAGATACTTTAAAGACGCGCTAAGGAAATTGGGTTTCAACATAGGCCAAAGCGAAACGCCGATAACTCCAATCATGATCGGAGACAACGAGCGGGCAAACAAGATGGCAGAAGAAATGTTCAATAAGGGGATCCTCGTGCTGCCCATAGTCTACCCTATGGTTGCACAGGGAACGGCGAGGATAAGAACTCAAGTAAACGCAAGACATACTGAAGAAGATCTTGACCTGGCTGTAGGGGCATTCGAAAGTGTAGCCAAGAAGCTTGACGTAATATAGGTTGACATAAGCCGACCTTTGGCATATGCAGCGTCCGGCTAGTCAGTCTTCAGCTTCAGAAATAAGATTGCGATTGTGAGGCTCGATATCGGTATGATCAGAGTTGCAACGTAGGGGTTTGTGATGCTATTGATTTCGCCTATCAATGGCGCTGAAATGAGAGCGCCTGCGTTTCCGATGGCAACTAGTCTGCCTATTACCCTTCCAGGGTTGTGTCGGTACTTATTGTATGTTATAGCTATGATCAAGGGATAGACTGGTGCGAATGAGAGGCCTATCACACTCCAGACGATCGCGTTAAGGATGAATCCGCTGACAGAAAGCGATAGAACTCCGATTACGAAGCCTAAGATCGTCAACCAGATCAGCATGCGCTTCTCATCGACCTTTTCAGTGATCTTTCCTGTGACGCCTCTCATTACTGTAACAGCGCCCCAGAAGCAACTTAAGATAGCGCTGGCCTCCAGATAACTGGCCTTCCCTGTACTGACGATGTAGGTCGGCAGCCAAGAATTGACTCCAGCACCCCATATGAATATGAGAAGCATTCCACCTAAGAGTATCAGAAATGATGTTCCATACTCTTCTCTCCCATAGGCAATCGTCCTCCTAACAGTACTTGACGACTTCAGGGAAAACTGGAGGATCGCGAGTATGTTCAGGATGATGCCGTAGAGTAGATAGCCTGACCTCCAGCTGTCGAAACTGGAGATGATGATCGCGGTGGCAGTTGGGCCGATCGTAGCACCAACCCCGAAGAAGACTTGGGTAAGAGTCAGCATCTTGATCTTTGCCTCAGGATATAGGTCCATTACGGCCTGGCTGAAGGATGCCTGAAAGGTTCCGATCGAAATGCCAGTCAGAAATGAGAGAAGGAAGAGTGAGTAGACGCTGTCTGATAGGCCTGTTAGAGCTGTAAGAAGGCCCATAAAGAGTAGGCTCAGCCGAGTTACATACAGGGAACCATATGTATCCGCGAACTTGCCGGTGTAAGCCGAGAACATGCCACCAAAAGACAAAGCTGAAACCGCGATCCCTGCCAAGGCAAAGTCTATTTTGAACTCGTCCATTATTCTGAGGGAGGATGGCCCAAATAGGTTACTTACTATCCCCCAGAGGAAGAGGTCTGCAGACAGAGATAACCATATTAGAGTCCGATTGCTGGCCATCAGATCACCTACCAATATGAGAGAAATTAAATGTTGTGAGGAAGATCTGACATAAGAGAGGATTTTAGCCCTACATTATCTAACATTAGAGGGGCATAGATTGAACGCCCATATTCTAAACGTTATGAAAAAAGTTGAGATAGTTAACTATTTTGTACCAGTTCCAAAGGAGCCTGAATTGAGATGTGTAGATGTGATCTTAGATGAAAACTGTCTGCCACACCATCTTTTCCAAGATAAGGTTGGCAAACTATGGTATCAGCCGTCAAAAGTAGGATTAGTTAAAGTGTCAGAAGAGGATGAAATATGCCCAGGAAAGGTTAAGTCTCCGACATTGATTATGTCATCGGACCTTAGTAGACACCATGGAATATTCCTCAGATATGTAAGAGACAAAATGTATTTTGTGTACAAGAAGTTAGAGGAACTTTAACAACAATGTTCATGTAGACTCCTGCTTAGAGATCAAGAAGGCAACCTACATGCCAAATCTGCCAAAGAAGGAAACAGGTCTTCACCTCTCATCTCCTAAAGATCGCACATAGACTGCGGCAT
>CAYUWR010000039.1:0-29197 GCA_964448685.1 uncultured Nitrososphaeria archaeon | reverse complement strand
CATGATTGTAAGATTTGTAAATCGAAAACGCGAGCTATCTGATCTAGAAACACTTTACGAGAATGAGAAGGCTCAACTGGTGATAGTTTATGGCAGAAGGAGGGTTGGAAAAACGAGGCTGCTCTTGGAGTTTCTGAAGGGGAGGGAAGGGCTCTATTTCTATATTCCTAGAGGTGGTATGGAGACTAAATTGGGCGAATTATCTAGGGCTGTGGAGCAAGATTTCTTTAAAGGATTCAGATTTCAGAACTTCACAGCTTTCTTAGAGTATCTGGCTCAGAAATTTGAAGAAAAGACGGTTGTTGTAATCGATGAATTTCAAAGGCTCACTGAGCTTGAAGGGGCTATTTCATCCATTCAAAAGTTTTGGGATGAAAGGTTTTCGAATGGGAAGGCTGTGCTTATCCTTTCTGGTTCGTCGATAGGGGTCATCAAGAAGGTTGCGTTAAGGGGGGATGCTCCACTCTATGGTAGGAGGTCATTCACGATCGAAGTCAAACCCTTAGAATTCATAGATCTGAAAGACTGGTTTACGAACTTCACCCCAGAAGACCTAGTTAAAGTCTACGCTGCCTTTGGGGGGACTCCTGCTTACTTGGAAAAGGTCGACGAGAAGAGTACGCCTGAGGAGAACATAATTCGATTGATACTTAAGAAGGGTGGTGCACTGTATGATGAGCCAGAGTATCTTCTCCTAGAAGAAGTTAGAGTGCCCAGCCATTACATGGATATCCTTACAGCAATATCTTTTGGAAAATGCTCTTTGAGTGAGATTTCAGATTTCACTAGGATAAAGAGAGAGAACCTAACAACATATCTTAATTCCCTAGAAATCCTCGAACTGATATCAAGAGAGTATCCCGTCCTAGTGGAGAAAAAGAGGTCTAGGTATTTGATCACCGACCCCTTTTTTGAGTTTTGGTTTAGGTTTGTTAAGCCAAACAAGGCTATATTAGAGCTTGGGTTAGAGGAGAAACTTTGGATAAACGTGAGAGAGGATTTTAACGCGTATACGGGGAAAGTCTTTGAAAGGATTGCAAAGGAGTATGTCGTATCGAAGATTAAATCGGGAGAAATAAGAATAGACGCAGAAACGATCGGGAAATGGCAGTATGGTGAAGAGGAAATTGATTTGGTCGTTTATTCTTCGAGGGAAAGGATGGGGATATTTTTTGAAGTCAAATGGAGAGCGCTTTCCTATAATGATGCTAGAGACATTCTTTCAAGACTAATCGGAAAAAGCCATCTTGCAAGAGCAGAGAAAAAAAAGTATGGGGTAATAGCCAAGAAACTATCTGGAAAGGAAAAGCTGCGTAAAGAAGGATTTATAGCCTTGGACCTAGATGATATAACCTCTTGATGATTCTTGGCAAAATGCTTCCGCCTTTGAAAACTACGATTCTCCATATTTTCTTAGTCGCCTAATGTCTTCTTGAAACCAAGCAGGTAATGCAAACATGAGAATATGTATTCCAGCTTAAGACGAAAAGAACTGGGCGGATATCTTCATCTGTTAAGGAATATATAAACGGTTGATCTAGAGGTGATCATGGTGAAGAGTCGAGTAGTCTCCTTCGAGGGTGCAGGCAAGGTGGCTCTGAGAGAGCTTGACCTAAAACCTGATCCAAACCAGGTCCTCGTTGAAACATTTCAAGCCTCTATCTGTGGCACAGACAAGCTCCTCTACAGCGGCGAAATTCCTGAAGCCATCAAGTTGCCGATCATCCCATGGGGGCACGAGGGCGGTGGCACAGTTGTGGCTGTGGGATCAAAGGTCTGTGGTTATGCCGTAGGCGATAGAGTGATGTCATTTGGCCAAGGAACCTATGCCGACTTCTTCTTGTCCACTGTGCCGTATGGCTGTCTGCCTGTACCAGATGATGTTGAAATGGATGTCGCCTGCCTAGGTGAGCCTCTTTCCTGTGCTGTGCACGCCAGCCAGCTGGTTTCGAGAAGCACGGAGGTGGGTGACCGGGTGGCCGTTGTTGGGGCTGGCTTCGCAGGCCAGATTATTTCCCAGGGAATAAAAAAGGGGGGTGCAGAGTTGGTGATCGTCTTGGACTTGGTGGATACGAAACTCGATCTTGCGAAGCGGCTTGGCGCAGACATCGTAGTCAATCCGAATAAAGAGAATGCGGTGAAGGCGATCATGGACTTGACGGATGGAAGGGGTGTGGACGTTGTTGTGGAAGCTTCAGGTTCAGGGAGCGGGTTGAACATGGCCTCAGCGATTGTCAGACACAACGGTACAATAGCCATCTATAGCCACTACATGAAGCCATTTATGGTCGATATGTACAGATGGCATGAAGATGCCTTGCATATTGTTCACACGTGTTTGATGCATCATACAAAGGAGGAAATGGCCGTTTGGGTAAGGGACGCGTTCAGGCTTGTCAAAAAGGGCCTGTTTGAGATAAAGCCTCTAGTCAACCGCAGGTATCGTCTGTCCGAAATATCAGAGGCATTCGAAAGAGAGCTGTCTGACAAGACGTCTATAAAGACAGCCATCATACCTTAGAAACGTGATAGCTGTCAGAGCCGAGTGTTGGCCACTGCTTTTTTGAATGTTAAGTGGGGATAATGGGCTAGGAGAAATCATGTGTTGAAATCCAATTTCCAATCGTTGCCCACGGATTGATTCCCAAGCAAAGAGCCCAAATGCTATTACGACAGCGTTTGTAGTAGACCAAAAGAGGAACTGTCAGCTGCTTCTCCAAATGCCTGATGTGCCAGATCTATCTCAGAAGTTCCTTGTTCACCAGCCTTCCAAGCTTCTCTCCTTCAATGAATTTCTGGACCTCCTCTGCTATTATCCGCGCTGACTTGAACGGTACTTCTCTGGTGAGGCCTGCGATATGTGGAGTTATGGTAACGTTGTCTATCTCCAGTAGGGGGTTGGTTGGGCTTATCGGTTCGTCTTTCACCACGTCCAAAGCTGCTCCAGCTATCCATCTTTCCATTAAGGCTTTTCTAAGTGCCTCTTCATCCAGAACCTTTCCCCTCGATGTGTTAATGAGGTATGCTGACTTCTTCATTTTTGAAAGCTCCTTCTCGCCTATCATGTGTTCAGTTTCTTTCGTCAGCCTGACATGTACTGTCACGAAATCGGATTCCTCCAAAAGTGTATTCAGATCTCTTGATTCAACCCCAAGAATCTTCATTTCATCTTCTTTGACGTAGGGGTCGTATGCGAGGATGCTCATCCCGAAGGCTCTGGCTCGTGTTGCAACAGCTCTGCCTATTCTTCCAAAGCCGATGATGCCCAAGGTCTTCCCTGAAAGCTCGATCCCCTGTATCACAGCATCGCCAAATAGTCTTGGATTTATCTTGAGAACCTTGCCTGTTTTCAGCATGTGATATGCCCTTGCGATGTTTCTTGCTTCAGCTATCATCAGTCCGATGGTGAAGTCTGCGACGGCTTCAACTGTCCTCTCTGGCGCGTTTACGACAGGTATTCTTCTTCTTGTTGCGGCTTCTATGTCGACGTTGACTGCGCCGCCTCGAGTAACGCCGATCAGCTTGAGGTTTCGCGCGGTCTCGATGACTTCCTCTGTTACCGGCGCATAGTTCACGATCAGCACTTCCGCGTCATTCACTTCTCTCCTTAGTTGGTCTGGGCTGCCGATGTACTCTCTGATCTTCTTCTCGGAATCTGTTTTCGGAGCGAAAACTATGTTTCTGTCGACCTCAACCACCTCCACTTTGTGGCTTCTCGAGATCTCACTGAATGCGGCGAGAAAGTGTTCTTTTCTCACACCATTGTCCGAAAAGATCATTATCTTCATTTCAATTTTTATAAAGGTGCCTCCTACAGTATATAAGGCTTTGTGATAAAAGGGCTTCCACTTGTTGAATATACAGGTAAACTTCGGATAGAAAAGGATATATCTGAATTATGAGATGTGTCCCGTATGAAGGCTCAGCTTTGTGTGAGGATAGGTCCGATAGAGGAAGGCGTTATGGCCTACACTTCTGTTCCCGACCCACAGCTTGAACCTGATAAGGTGTTGATCAAGATAAAGGCTTGTGGCGTCTGCCACTCGAACCTTCACATGGTGGAGGGTGACTTCAAGGTCTTCGGCGTGCCAAGTAAGCTGCCGATAATCCCCGGACACGAGATTACAGGTGTTGTTGAAGAGGTGGGGAAGGAGGTGAAGGATGTGCATGTGGGGCAGAGGGTCGGCGTTCAGGTTCTCTACGAGAGCTGTAGAAGATGTGAATATTGTCTAACTGGAAACGAACACCTCTGTGAAAGCAAACGGACGACAGGGGAGACCGTTGATGGCGGATACGCCGAATACATTGCAGCCCCCTACGACTTCATCTACGCCCTACCGGACAACATAGGCTTTGAAGAAGGAGCTCCGCTCTTCTGTCCAGGCGTCACCGCATATCGGGCGGTTCGAAGGGCAGGTGTAAAGATGGGGCAGAGGGTTATAGTCATAGGAATCGGGGGTGTTGGCCACATGTCCCTGCAGTTCGCTAAGCTGGCTGGTGCTGAGACGATAGCCGTTGACAGGTCCGAGGGACAGCTTAGGTTGGCGGAGGAGCTGGGTGCCGATAAAGCGATCTTGTCAGGTGATGTCCAAGAATACATTTCGAAGAAGGGTAAGGCTGATGTTGTGATGGTGCATGCCCCCTCTCAGGCAGCCGTTGACCAAGCTGTTGAACTCGTGAAGAGGGGTGGCGTCATATTGATGGCTGTCTTTGGTAGCACAAAGATCTTTTTCCCCCTGGAATACTCTGTTGTGTCGAGTGTGATAGGCTCAAGGCACGACATGAACGAGACGCTGAAGATTGCTTCCATGGGAAAGGTTAGGGTGAGATACACCAGCTATGGCCTCGGCGAATTGGACGACGTCTTCAAGAAACTGAAGGGAGGACAGATAGTCGGTAGAGCGGTGCTTGTACCCTGACTTTTTCCTTCCATCTTGAGACGTGAGAGGTGGGTCGGCAAGAGTCGTCTGTAGCTGAGGCGGTGACGTACTTTCACATTACGCTACGGAAATGTGGTCTTCTAGGAGGATTTCTACATGCGTTCGACTATTGCGTCGATGCTTACGCCTGTTGACACGTCAGTTTCCCGGTGCATGATTACATCTATTATGTAGGGGTGGTCTGCTTCAACAGCTCTTTTGAATGCGGGCTTTAGGTCCTCAGGTCTTTCCACCCTCTCAGCGAATGCGCCAAAGGCTTCAGCCAACTTGACGTAGTCGATGAAATGTTGGAAGTCTGTTCGGCGATCTCTGTACCAGGTGTCCACTGCGAAGTGCATATCGTACTGGTACTTCTGCGCCTGCCTTATCAAGCCAAGGTGGCCGTCGTTGAGGATTATTACAACAATTGGTATGTTATAGTGTACTGAAACGGCAAGTTCTTCAACACAGAAGCCGAATCCGTAGTCTCCGGTGACGTCGACGACAATGTTGTTTGGTCTGGCAAGCTTTATGCCTATTGAAGCCGGTAGGTCCCAGCCGAGTGGGCCTGCTCCGCCAGGCACCAGATAATGTCTTGGCTTGTAGATGTTCTGAAGTTGGCTGGAGAGCATCTGGTTTAGACCTATGGTGGTCACAAATATCGTGTCTTCGTCGAAGAATTCGTTGATTTCCTTGAATATCCTCTGAGGTTTGATTGGTACATCTTCGAAGTCAACTCGCCTCGCCATCTTTTTCCGAAGATCAGGTATCTCCTTTACCCGTGGGCTGAAGTCTCTCTTGGACGTCAGCCTCTTGGCTTCCTCGATCATCGCCTGCAGTGTTAGCTTCACATCGGCTATGATTGCGAGGTCAGGTGCTACGATTCTTCCCACATGATCTGGCTCTATGTTAACGTGAATGAACTTTCTTCCCTTGGTGTAGACTTCAAGTGTGCCCGTGTGCCTGTCGGAGAATCGGCAGGCGAATCCGACGACTAGGTCTGAGTCGAGAAATACCTTGTTGCCGGGTGGAACGTCCACAAAGACTCCGACTTGTCCAGCATACAATGGATGGTCTGGGCGTATCCCACCCTTTCCCATGAGGGTTGTCACTACTGGGACGCCTAGAAACTCGGCTAACTGTACGAGTTCCTGAGATGCGTTCGCTGAGATAACTCCTCCACCCATTAGGAAAACTGGGCTCTTGGCTTCGAGGATCATTTCCACAGCAAGGCGTACCTTCTTAGGGTTTGGTGGAGGATTGAAGAACGGCAGAGGGCCGTCGCTCTGTTCATCATAGTAGACTTCTCCCCTCTGCACGTCAAGCGGGAGGTCGATCAGAACCGGCCCTGGACGTCCTTCTCTCGCTATTCTGAAGGCTTCCCTGAAGACCTGTGGAAGCTGCGCTGTCTCCTTCACACAGTAGGCTTTTTTGGTGATTGGTTTGACGATTTCCGCAATGTCAACGGCTTGGAAAGCCTCTTTTCCAAGCTGGGCTCTGACATTCTGTCCTGTTATGGCAACAACAGGTATTGAGTCAACCCTTGCGGCATATAGTCCAGTTACAAAGTTTGTGCCTGCCGGTCCTGAAGTGCATGAGCAGATTCCAACTTCTCCGCTGGCTCGCGCGTAGCCGTCAGCAGCGTGAACTGCTCCCTCTTCGTGGCGCATCAGATAATGTGTGATCTTTTCTGAGCTTTCCAGGGCCTTATAGAATGGGAGAATTCCTGCACCAGGAATACCAAATATGTGCTTGATTCCTTCATCTTCAAGGATTTTGATGACTGCTTTCATTGCAGGCATCTTGGCTATTGCCTTTGAACTCATGTCTTGTCTCCTCCACACTTTGCCACAAAAGTATAAAAGACTATCTCTTACGCCAATGTTGCATCTACTATTTCTCCCATTATCTGTTGGCTGCCAAACTTGGGAAATTTCATGAGCTAGCGAATGGGGTAAGAGCCAAACTCCTTGATCGTCTTATACATTGCCAGAAGGTTCTGAATCGGCACCTTCGGCTGGATGTTGTGGACGGTGTTGAAGACGAAGCCCCCTCCTTTGCCGAATATTCTCAGACGTTCTCGCACCTGCCAGCTTACTTGTTCGGGGGTGCCAAAGGGCAAGGTTGTCTGGGTGTCCACGCCCCCACCCCAAAAGGCGATCATGCTACCATACTTGTCCTTTAATGTTCTGGGGTCCATGTTCTTCGCTGTTGTCTGGACAGGATTAAGTATGTCAAAGCCTGCCTCAATAAAGTCTTTCAAGAACGCTTCTACAGATCCGCAAGAATGTATGAAGGTCTTCCAGCCAGTGTTTTCATGTATCCAACTGTTGACTCTTCTATGATAGGGCTTGTACAGCTTCACATAATTCTCTCTTGACATGATCGGCCCAATCTGGGTTCCGAAGTCTGTTCCCGACACGAATACTGCAGTCACTTTTTCTCCGACGACCTTATGTATCTTTTCCAGGTTCATGATGGCTATCTCGCATTGCCTCTCGAAGACGCTTGCTAGATAGTCTGGTCTAAGGGTGCTTAGCATATACCATTCTTTGACTCCACGTATTCCCTTCGGATGCTTGAGGTTCAGCCCGGGAACGAGTGCGATGTCCCCAAAGCTGGTGCCTCCAAAGCTGGCCAAGATCGCCTTGTCGGTTCCATAGTAGAGGTTATCTGCTTCCCGCCGAAGATATGAAAGCTCTTCGTCAGATATGGATGAAAACTCTTCAAGGTTGTCTTCTGGATCAAGTTCGCTCCAGCGAAATTCAGCCTGCCTGTCTACTGCGTCGAAGAAGTAGCCGCCCTTCGGCATGCGCGCACAGGGAGGAACTGTGGAGTCACCTTGAGGAAACATGAAGATATCGCCGGAGGGGCTCGGATCGGTATTGAACTTCTCTGGAACTAGAACAGGGGTGCCGTCGAATAGCTTCCATGGCTTCCATCTTGCCTTTTCGAAGCCGAACATCGTCTTGCTGCCGCTGAGTTCTACAACATCCACCCCCAGAGCTTCCCGTAGGTCCGGCTCAATTTCGCCCAACATTTGATATGGTTCGATAACCTTAACCGGCCTACCTGGAGGGTCAAGGGCAAGAGCTTGACGCAATGCGTAGACTACGCTCACGTGCATACCTGTGACTGCGCTACCGCCTAAGTCGACAGGTATTCGGTCTGGCTCCTGGTGGTTGATTGCTCGGTTTACTCTTTCTCTGGAATTCATGAGGCTTTTCGCTTGACAATAGGCGCATAACATAGATAAACTTTGTATGGAAACCGTAGGGTGAACTTTTTTAGAGCTTAAGACAATTCTTTGGTGAGGTTTTCGATCATTAAGTCTGCTTTCTGCTTATCCTCCTCAGACATTCTTCCTCTTACAAGAAGAGAGGGCTCAATGACTTTCATTCCGATCTCTGAAAGCCTCATCTTGAGTGCTTCTGTGATCCTGCTTCCCCAGCTATAGTTCGCGAATATTGCGACGGTCTTTGGGCGAATGTGCTTGATCTTCATATACTCTATCATGTTTGAGACAGGTGGAAAGATTTCTCCTTCATACGTCGGCGCTCCGATCAGGACAGCTTTCGCATCGATCAGTTCTGGCAGGACGTAGCCTGGATGGACAGCTGTCAAGTCAAAAGATTTGACGGCAACACCTCTCCCGCCAAGCGCCTCTCGAAGGTATTCAGCAGCCTCTCTCGTGTGTTCGTACATGCTTCCGTAGACTATCACGACCTTCTTTTCATCTCTGTTCGAGCTCCAATCAAGATATCTTGAAATCGGATATGACGGGTTCCTTCTGTAGGTTGGGCCATGCGTCGTGCAGAGTATTCTGATCGGCAGGTTCCTGATCTTTTCGCCTGCTTTGATGACGAAGGAGGCATAGTGGGAGACGATGTCAGCATAATACCTCTTCATTTCACCCTCGTAGGCACCAGCGTCTACATCATCATCGAATATTTTACCATCTGCTGCCCCAAAAGTCCCGAAAGCATCTCCTGAAAATAGAACCTGGTTCTGTTCTTCATAGGTGAAGATTGTCTCAGGCCAATGTAGCCAAGGCGCCGAAATAAACTTGAGAGTCATATCACCCAACGATAGCATGTCTCCGTCTCTGACTTCAATATAGTCCGATTTGATAGAATAGTAGGCTTTTGCTATACTGATGGCCATCGGCGATCCTACAACATGGGCGTTAGAGGCTACTCTTAGGATATCTTCAAGTGAGCCGCTGTGGTCTGGCTCAAGGTGATTTAAAATCACATAGTCGATCTTCGATGGCTCAACGACTTCCGATATGTTTGAAATCAGTTTTGTTGAATAGAATCTGTCGACGGTGTCAACAAGGGCGATCTTCTCCCTCCCTTTTAGGACGTACGAGTTATATGTTACCCCTTGAGGTATCGGCCAAAGTCCTTCGAACATTATGTCTCTTCTGTCATCTGTGCCCACCCAATAGATGTTGTCCACAATTCTCACGGAGGTCAATCTTGGAACACCGGGTTCGATAAGTGAAAATCAAAAATATAAGGTTTTTGAGAGACAAAAGTTCCCGTCGGCGGGATCTTCGTCCACCGACTTTCGCCTCTTGTGGAATACATCACGCTTTTGAAATACTTTTATACCGCCTTCTCTGTAAAAGAGCTGCGTGAATATGTTATGTGAATTCAGATTTCATGGTAGAGGTGGACAGGGTGCTGTCACAGCTGCAGAACTCTTGGTTAAGTCAGCGAATATTGAAGGCAAATGGGGACAGTCGTTTCCCTTCTTTGGTGCCGAGAGACGTGGTGCGCCTGTCACGGCCTTCGCTAGGATATCTGATGAGAGAAAGTCTCTACACTCGATGATCTGCAGCCCTGACGTTGTTGTCGTGCTGGACAGCAGGATCTTGGACGATCTTGACGTCACAAATGGGCTGAAGCGTCGTGGCACATTGGTATTCAACTCGTCAAAGTTCTCTGATCTTCAGCAGAGATTTGGCGACTTCAAGATATTCTGTGTGGACGCGACGAAGATTGCAAGAGAACTGGGGCTGTCGATGGGAGGTTGGATGATAGTGAATACCTCGATCTTGGGTGCTGTGGTCAAGGCTGTTGGCCTACTTAAGCTTGAAAGCGTTCTTGAAGCGATTGAATTGACCTGGCCTGGTAGAGTTGGACACGTGAACTCAGAAGCAGCGAGGAAAGCCTTCTTTGAGGTGAATACGCCGTGAGGATTGTAGCGGTATCTGAGCCTTCAGAGGGTGTTGCTGGAAATACAGGTTCATGGAGGCTCATGAAACCTGTCATAGACAGGGAAAGGTGTACGAAGTGTCTCGTCTGTTGGATATTCTGTCCAGAAGGTACAATAGTCAGAGAAGATGATGATCATGTTCACATCGAATACAACTACTGCAAGGGGTGTGGCGTCTGCTCTAACGAATGTCCTGTTAATGCAATAGACATGGTGGAGGAGTGATTGTATGTTCAGAGTCTTGACCGGAAATCATTCCGCCGCATTTGCAGCTGCTCTTTCGCGAGTTCAAGTCGTGCCCGCCTACCCCATAACACCACAGACTCAGATCATCGAGAAGATTTCTGAGTTTGTGGACACCGGCCAACTTGATGCCAAGTACATTAGGGTAGAATCTGAGCATAGTGCGATGGCTGCCTGCATAGGTGCATCTGCCGCCGGAGCAAGAGCCTTCACTGCCACGTCATCTCATGGTCTATTGTACATGGGTGAGATGGTCTTTTGGGCGTCTGCTTCTAGGCTTCCCATAGTAATGCCTGTAACCTGCAGGACAATTGGGCCACCGTGGAACATCTGGGACGAGCACACGGACATGCTATCCCTAAGGGATGCAGGCTGGATCCAGATCTTTGCAGAAAGCAATCAGGAGATCCTCGACACAGTCATTCAAGCTTACAGGATAGCCGAAGACGAGAAGGTTCTCCTGCCCGTGATGGTCGGTTTGGACGCGTTCACCCTGTCTCATACGTCAGAGCCAGTTGATATTCCAAGCCAAGAGACGGTCGACAGCTTTCTGCCTCCCAGAACAGGCAAGCCCTTTGTCTTGGATCCCTCTAGACCCATCACCTTCGGCAACATGGCATACCCATCGCACTACATGGAACTCAAGTTCACCCATAACAAGGCCATCGAAGACGCCTGCGAGGTGATAGCTGAAGTCGACCGAGAATGGCGCAGGCTTGTCGGAAGAGGCTACGGTGGTTTAATAGACGAATTTATGTGCGACGACGCCGAGGTCATAGTAATAGCCATTGGTTCATCCGCTGGGGATGCAAAAGAGGCAGCGAAGTCTTTAAGAGAGAAGGGTGTCAAGGCCGGCGTCTTAAGGCTGAGGGTTGTGAGGCCTTTTCCAGTCCAATCCATCAAGAGAGTCATTTCCAGAGTCAAGGCTGTTGCGGTCGTAGATAGAAACCTGTCGCCAGGAAGCGGAGGCATATTAGCCTCAGAGGTCAAGAGCGCACTTTATGGCCTCCACAAGCCGCCATTCGTCAAAGGGTATGTTGCGGGCTTGGGCGGTAGAGACATCGCAGTAGGTGATTTCGTTAACTTGTTCGAGAGGACCTTATCGTCCCGCGATGAAGGTGATGACAGAAGCGAATGGGTCAACCTGAATCTTGAGGTGCTACACTAATGAATCTGCGGCTAACGGATTTGGATAGAAGGGAACCTCTACTGCGAGGCCATCCTGCCTGCCCGGGGTGTCCCTCAGCTTTGGGTCTGAGGCTGATAGGTAAGGCTTTGGGCTCAGATATCGTATTAGTGGTTCCAGCAGGCTGTTTTACAATGATCCAAGGGGCGTTTCCGAAGACTTCAGTTGACCTTCCCATTCTCAACATCGCCTTTGCAGCTTCGGCTGCTGCGGCATCAGGTGTGTCTGCAGCCTTCGAAGTCAAGAAGAGTGATGTGCCTGTAATCGTCTACGCTGGAGACGGGGGAACAGTTGACATAGGTATACAGTCACTTAGTGGTGCAGCTGAGCGTGGTGACAACATACTATATGTGTGCTACGACAATGAAGCCTATCAGAACACGGGCATACAGCGGAGTGGCGCAACCCCCTACGGCGCTTGGACGACGACTTCGATAAAGGGTAAGGCTGAAAAGAAAAAGGATATGCCTGCCATAATGGTTGCTCATCACGTCCCATATGTGGCGACAGCCTCAATAGCTTATCCACTTGACTTCATAGAAAAGGTGAGAAGCGCGGTTATGATGCATGGGACCAAATACATCCACCTACACGCTCCCTGTCCGACTGGATGGAGGTTCTCCAGCGACAAGATGGTGGAAATAGGAAGGGATGCTGTTCTGACTGGAGCGTGGATACTCTATGAAGTCGTAGGAGGCCATTGGAGGCTGACAGGCCCAAGCAAGAACCTGATGGACAAGAGGAAGAGGAAACCCGTGCAAGAATACCTTAAAGCTCAGGGTCGGTTCGCTCACATAAATGCTAAGCTGTTGGAAGCCATATGCAGCCAGATAGACCAACAGTGGGAAGAGATCGAGGAGAAGATTAAATAGGAGGCAGGTGGCCTACAAGTAGGCCGATCAGGACATGTTATCTGAAATTGGAATAATCATACTCATATCA
Organism: uncultured Nitrososphaeria archaeon; assembly: GCA_964448685.1. Taxonomy (GTDB): domain Archaea; phylum Thermoproteota; class Nitrososphaeria; order JACIWG01; family JACIWG01; genus CAYUWR01. Next base: position 16,684 of record CAYUWR010000039.1, on the reverse strand, counting down.
GGTATCATACTTATCTTCATAGGAATCGTCCTATCCTCTCTTGGAGGTGCCGATAGAGGGGAAACCAAGGTTGAAGGTGGTGGAGTTGTCCTGGTAGGTCCAGTACCGATCATCTTCGGCACGAACGCGAAATGGGCTGTGATCGCATTGATCTTAGCGATAGTCTTGACAGCGCTAACTGTTTTCTTGTACTTGAGGTGAATAGAATGCAAAGATCAGCTCCGGGGCTTCTCATGTTGATTGGTATGATATTGTGTTTGATCGGGTTCACTGTTTTTCTGGCAGGCGCATTTATGCTCTCTCCCGGCGATGTATCCGCCGGCGGGGTTATATTCATAGGTCCATTTCCTATCGTGTTCGGCTCAGGGCAATATGGAAGCCAACTTATATGGTTGGGGCTGGCGATAGCATTGATAATGATCTTGGCAAGCTATTTGATGGTATCACATAGAAGGCGGACTGAATCATTTTATCGGCAGTAAATTCCCATGCGAAAGGTTCCTGATTCTATCGTCGGCCAAATTTTCGAAGTTGCCGTGGGCTCTCTTGGGGCTCTTCAAAACCAGTCTTTCTTCGACACCGTCTTCAATCCATGGCTTAATTAGAGAGTGCGGGTATGTTGCTTCCTCTTCGGCTGACTTGAGCCTTTGGGGTGGCTTGATAAGATCATTGGCATACATGTGGTCTCTATACGATCTCGTAGACGGCCTATTTGAATAGCTTTAAAAGTGTCGATTAGCAGGACTTTAGGCGTAGCAAAAGTGTGCCAATCGGTGGATCTACGGGTCAATACATATTGTTCCAATGATAATATGTAACAATCTCTCTAGTTTAAGAAGTTTCAATATTCCTTGACAACGACAACGAGGGAATTCGCTAAGATATCATTATCGCTTGAGTGTAATCTGATCCTGATCCGGTGTGAATCCTGAAGTCGTATGTTTCTCCAAGAAAGAGTGGGGCTGTTGAAAAATCGAGTTGCACTTGTATGAAATCGCCTGTCTTCAATAGAAACGGAGTTGCAGGCGTTATCTTGTTTGGGTCAAGTGGTCTGCCGTTGACGAAGACCTGAGAGATCGTTGCATCCACTGTACCAACGTTTGTAATGTTGATCACGACTTTGCCAGGTTCGTAAGTAATAAGAGAAACAGTTTTGATCAAGATTGTAGACATTGTCGCAGTGTCCGTGACGGCGCTCGTCAGGATGGTTGAGGACGTCTTCGTCATCGTCTCAGTGAAAGTATTCGTCTGAGTTATGGTGGCTGGTTTGAGACCGTATAGGTAACCGATCGTGGTACCCATGATTATGAGCGCGACCACCATAGCTCCTACAACGGCTGCAACACTCTTGTTCAATGCGCTCATGCGGATCTTCCATGAAGGCTAGCTCGATGCCGACTTCAATATTTCGGCGATCATCATATTGACCTCTGAGTCAACCGACGGCTTGGGGGATGCAGATCGGCTTCCTATAGGCTTTTGTGAGACCTCATCACCTGTCAGAAGCTTGATCAGAATGCCATCCTCCAACTCGATCAAGGCGATGGAGGTGTACTCATACATTTTGTACTTCATCCTTAACTCTCTGGGAATGGTCACTGAGCCCTTCACTATTCGAGCCGTCTTTATCATCGGAATCATGGAGATGTCGGTCTATGCGTATTTAATGCCCAACCTTCTAGAAGATTTCTAGAATCGAAATACTTTCTATTTATTCGTCTGCTGTATTTTAACAGATCAAAGACAGGTGTCGCTAAACGACAGACAGGATGAGAGAATTCATTGTCCGAAGGACCAAATGTCGAGACCGCATGCCGTTTACAATAGAGGTGAAGGAATGTTATGCAGGCTCGAGGAGGACTTCTGTGGCATGATCTCTTGAAAGACTTAAGTCTTCTTTCTAGGAGTGTCCTTAATGGTCACATTTCGGTCACGTCAGCAGTATGTACGTTGAGATGATAACCAAGAGTAAGCCAGTTGACAGTTCCATTGCACCCAACCTTCTGCTCCGTAAGATCTTGATCCTATAGGCGTACTGTTTGAACAAGACGATAGATAATAGGATCACGATCAAGGGGGCTATGAAGATGACGTTGTAAAGCACGAGCAGGAGATATCGGTATGCTTGACTCCCAAGAGTCGAGATAAGGCCTAAGCCGACGATGTAGGGTCCACTACTGCATGGTAGGAGTGTGAAGCTGACAAAGACTCCTAACAGGAAAGATGTAAGAGGACTAACGTAGGTTCTCCTAATCAAGGAGTCGATCTTTTTACCGACAGGCTTCGGAACCAGAGACTTCAGCTCAGGTCTTATGCCTCTCAAGATACTGTATGCTCCAATGGCCAAGCCAAACACTGCAAGCATTTTGTCGATGTAGGGAATCTCTGCAAACAGGTAGATCAATCCTATTCCCAAGGCAAGATAAGATAGGAAGACTGCGAGGATGAATGAAAGGCCTGTGAGCGCTGTTCTCTTTCTGCCTAGAAGATTCAAAGAGATGAGCAGTAGGGCTGTGTAGGCTGCGAACGTACATGGGTTTATAGAGTCTGCTACTGCCAGGAGGGTAAGGGGCCACACTACATTTGATGCCCCTATCCTAACTCCTTTTTCCTCTTGCAACAGCCCCTCCAGCTTTGCCCTTACGCTTTCGTTGCTTAATGTATACCTGGAGTTGCGAGTAAAGATTTCCATAGATTCTCCATTTGAAGACAGCGCCTCCTTTATGATTCCAAGGTCTGTGATGCCCAAGGTCATAGCCGCCAATCTTCCATCATAAAAGTAGCCAACGAGAGGCACGGCATTGTCTCTTAAGAGCTCCTCCCACGTCTGATGTGCAAGCTGGCATGACACACATGCTTCAGGTGGCTGTATTCTTATTCCTCTAACCATCAGCGTAAGAACGATCTGCGAGAAGCTACTGTTCCAAGACATCACTTTCGGGTCGTGAAGGACTACGTCGCAACCGGATCTGTCGAGGTATTCCACCAAAGCTCTCTGTTCAGAATAATCAAGTTCAGCATATACATGGGCAACAGCTTTATCTTGAGCGTTCGCTGATAGGGAGCTGGCATACAGTACGAGGACAACTGCCAGGTAAACGGCTACACTCTTCTTCACAAGTCATGTAGATGTCTTTCTAGATTTAAATGCTTTTCTTCTTGACCGAGCCCACAATGGTTTCTTGTCGGCAACATATCCATTACAGTAGCAGGTGCCAAGTTGATACTCGCTTAGGCGGCTTTAAGAGAATCACTATGCCTTGATTGCGCCCATCGTTAGCCCGCTAACAATATACTTTTGCACCAGTATACCAAGGACTATTGGTGGCACAACAGCCAGGAGTTGTCTCACACTCATTTGAGAAAAGAAGATGCCAATAGCGGTCATGGTCATAGCTAATCTGATAGGCATGGTAGCGGCTTGCTTCGATGTGAGCACAAATGCTATCAAGTATTCATTCCATGAAAATGAGAAGGTCAAAAGGAAAATTGCTGCCAAAGCTGGAGCTGCAATGGGTAGGGCGATCTTCCTTAGGATCGTGAAGACAGATGCTCCATCAACCATTGCGGACTCTTCCATTGCGATCGGCATAGATTTGAAAGCATCTCTAATGACTAGAACTGCGTAGGGTGTGAAAGCTGAGCCATGCATGATTATTACTGCTATTACATTATCAATTAGGCCGATGCTCTGCATCATGACGTAGAATGGGATCGCCATCGCTATGGGAGGAAGAAATCTGAGGGACAGGAACCAAGTTAGTATGTTAATATTCTTCATTTTCTGGAACTCGTATCTTGCAAGAGCGTATCCTGCTATTACTCCAAAGACTGTTGCGATAGATGCTGCACCTAGCCCTATGACCGTGCTATTCATCATGCCTCGTATGTTCTCACTTGACTGGATTATCAGTTCGCCCTCCCAGTTTCTAAGTGTAGGTTGAAATTGAAGCCAAGGTATGAAACCCAGAGTGTACTGGTCTATGGGCACCTTAAATGAACCCACAACCATCCAAAAGAGGGGATAGAAGAAGAACAATGCAAAGAGCGCGATGACTACATATGCGAAGATGATTTGAATCCTGCTTAGTCTAATCGTCTCAGACATAGTATTTTCTCACCCTACTGATGAAGAAGCCAGAAAGCACAGCGATGATAACCATGAAAATCAGACTCATAGCTGCAGCCCGGCCCAAAAAGAACCCTCTGAATGCTGTCTTGTAGATGTAGATGGTTAAGGTTTCCGTCACTATTCCTGGGCCACCTCCGCCAACCAGTATCATTGGAATCTCAAAGATCTTCAATCCATCAAGGACTCTGAACATCAAGATGGTTACCAGGGGAGCGCTTATCAGCGGCAGATTAATCCTTCTGAATATCTCAAATAGCGAGGCACCATCTACAACGGCTGCCTCCGTATATTCTCTGGGAATTGCCTCTATCCCAGCGAGTGTTATGAGGAAACAGAATGGTGTCCACATCCACACATCACAGAGGACGACCGTGAGAGGTGCGACCGTTGTGCTAGACCTCCAAGGGATGCCTGAAAGGTTCAGAAGATTCAACATTCCGTTGAGTGGGCCACCATTTTCGTAAAAGATTATGTTTCCCATAACCGCAACCGCAACTGGTGAAGTGAAGACTGGTAGAAGGAACATCGTTCTAAAGAGTCTCCTTCCCCTCAATCTTAGGGCCATAAGCTGCGCCAGAAAGATTCCAAGCGCAATCTCAAGAGGAACAGCCATTATGTTCAAGTAGAAAATGACCCACAGGGAATTGTAGAGTCTATAATCCTGCAGTGAGTCCACATAGTTCTTCACGCCAACAAATGGCATTTCCGCGATTCCCAACTTCCAATCGGTGAATGAGCCAGCCATCATGTAAACCGTCGGAAATATGGAAACGACAAGTATGTAGATCACTGGAATAAGTACGAAAACATGATACACTTTGAGCTTAACCAAGGGTATCACATATCCGAAGGCCTGCTTTGTAGAAGGCGAAAGATAGAAGTCGGACGTTGATAGGATCCGGGTCCACCATGCTGACTTCGCATGAAGTGATGATCGTTCTCTATATTTAAAGCTTTAGGTAATGAATACTGGAGAGGGTCAGACATAAGTTTGAAGACTTCACTTGGCCTATCTGGTGTCTATTCTCTTCTATAGGGTTTGCCGCTCTCTCTCGGGAATCTCTTCTTGCCGATGGCCACTGTGACCACGACAAGTGTCGTGATGTAAGGTATCATGTTGACAAAATAGAATGGTATTGTTTCCTTGATTCCTGGGGTTATCGCTATTGTTGTTGCGAACCCGCCGGCAAGACCGAAGATGAAAGCGCCCACAAGAGCGAGGAGAGGCTCAAGCCCTGAGAAGACAACACATGCTAGGGCGATGAATCCCCTACCCGCCGATATTTCTTTGACCGCACTTCCAAACCATCCTATGGACATGAAGGCTCCGCCCAAGCCGCATAAGGCTCCACCATATATCGCCGCAATAAGTCTTATTTTATCGACTCTTACCCCTGCAACGTCGAGAGCGGTTGGCTGTTCACCTGCTGCTCTTATTCTCAGACCCAACGGTGTCTTATTCAGCATGTAGTAGCTGAGGACAGCTATTGCTAAAGCAAGAATAGTCACTACATGTATACGGAATAGGTAGATCGAAAAGGCGGGAACATGGAGTTCCACAGGTACTACTCGGATTCCGGGTACACCCCAAAGGACCATGAACAGATATGGTATGAAGCCTAATGCGAAGACATTTATCCCTATTCCTGTTATCACTTGATCGGCTTTACCATATATGCTGAGAACTCCGAATACGAATCCAATGGCGGCTCCGCTTATCAAACCTATGAGGAGGCCAAAGTATCCATTGCCGAACATTTCGGCGCCAACGACTCCAATGATTGCTGAGATGAGCAGTATCCCCTCTAGACCTATGTTGACGAGACCTGCTTTCTCATTTACGACTTCTCCCACGGCAGTCAACGCTAATGGTGTCATAGCCAGCAAACCTATTTCTAGTATGCTCTTGCTGTCAAGGCCGAACAGTCCAGCGACACCGAGAACCGTGATCAAGGTTATCGCACCTAAGGCGATCTTGATCGACCTGCTTGTTTTCAAGTTCGATAGTCTGCTCATTTCCTAGCCCACTTCCTGAATATTGTGATTGCTTCTGGCACAGACAATGCTATAATGATGATTCCAGTTATTGCCCTTACCAATTCAAAGTAGACTCCAGCATTGTATTGCATATATCTGCTACCTTGAATGAGTGCTCCAAAGAAGATTGAAGCGACTATTACACCGATCGGATGGTTTCTACCGATCAAAGCTACACCGAGTCCATCAAAACCGAGTCCTGCAACGTTTCCTAGTGTGGCGTAAAAAGACCAAACGGGAGGTCTACCAATTATCTGAGATGCGCCGGCAACACCAGAGGCTATCCCCCCGAGCATAAACGCTAAGAGGACAGTCTTCCAATCTCTTATTCCCGCATATCGGCCCGCATCAGGATTTGCTCCTTCAACCCTCAATTCATAGCCTGCCTTTGTGCCCCAGAGAATGAAGTATACGAAGACACAATAGGCGACAGCGACAAAGATGACTGTTGTAAGGGTTGAACCTTCAAACAGAACTAGGTAGCGTGCACTTGGCAGAACCCGTATCGACCTTTCGGCACTTGTGGGGTCTCCAAAATGGTACACTATCAGGTAAGTCGTAAGCCAGAAGGCAATCCAATTGAACATGATTGTGGAAATGACCTCGTGTACTCCTCTTGTCACCTTCAATATGGCAGGAGTCAGCGACCAAAGCAGGCTAACAAATGCTCCAGCAAGAGTGGCACAGACGACACCGAGGCCGAACGGCAGATCCAAGTTGCCGCCGACAACTACTGCGGCGAGAGCTCCCAAATACATTTGTCCTTCCGCGCCAATGTTGAACAAGCCTGCTCGAACACCAACGGCGAACGTCAACCCTGTCAGCATGAGGGGGACTGCGAAAGCCAATGTCTCCAAGACATCGGACAGGCTTCCAAAAGCACCAACAAATAGTGCATAGTAGGCGTTGAATGGATTGAATCTGAATATGATCATCAAAAGGGAACCTATAAGCAACCCAATAGTTATGGCAAAAAGGGACTGAGCCACAGCTTTGGTTCTCGATGATAACTTCATTACTATGACGACGTTCTTCTCTGATTAATAAACGTTTCATTGCAAAATGTCTAGAGCTGGATTCTCATATGTGCCACTACAAAGTTTTTAAGGTAATAGGCTATCGATAAGATGAGTGAGGTGGCGACGCCATTTATTTCAATGATGTCGATTGGAAAGGTCTATCCTGACGGCACCGTTGCTCTAACCGATATCGATTTTAGAGTTGAAAGAGGAGAAATAGTCGGCTTATTGGGAGAGAACGGGGCTGGGAAGACGACACTTATGAAGATCCTGTCTGGTCTATTGCAGCCGACCTCAGGAAGCATACTCATCGACAATCAGGCTGTCAAATTCAAGAATCCGATAGATGCTCTCGATAGGGGAATAGGAATAGTCCATCAACACTTCGCTTTGGTGCCGATTTACTCTGTGCTTGAAAACATCATATTGGGGCAGGAAGGTGTGAAGAATTCAGTTGACCTGATGTCTCCTCTCAAGCTGGAGGATGCCAGAGCGAAAATAGGTGAACTGATTAAGGTAACTGGATTGGAGGTTCCCCTCAGCGTGCCAGTCGGTAGCCTGTCACTTGGCATACAACAGAGGGTTGAAATCTTGAAGGTTCTTTACAGAGGCGTCGATGTACTCATACTGGACGAGCCCACTTCATTCCTGACACCTCAGGAAGTCAAAGAACTATTTCAGATCATGAAAAACCTAAAGAGAGAAAACAAATCGGTGATCTTCATCACTCATAAACTCAAAGAGGTTCTCGAAGCAACGGACAGAATAGTTGTCCTGAGAAATGGTTCGGTGGTGGGTGAGACACCAACATCAAAGGCTAGCCCAGAGAATCTTGCCTTAATGATGGTTGGGAAAGAATTCCAACCGCCTGAGATTGAAGAGAGGGCAATGATGGGTAAAGACCTTATGGAAGTAGACGGCCTAACGGTCAGGAGCGACTTCAATACCGTGGCTGTCAAGGAAGTAAGCTTCAGCCTGAAAGAGGGCGAGATTCTTGCAGTGGCAGGTGTGGAAGGCAACGGTCAAGCAGAACTTGTTGAAGCATTAACTGGCCTAAGAAAAGCTGAAGCCGGCAAGGTTAAAATAGGCGGATCCGAGATTACCAACAAGAATCCTATAGAACTTTTTAGAGCTGGGATGGTTCACATACCTGCAGATCGGCACAGGCATGGTCTTGTTCTAGATTTCTCAATCGCAGAAAACAGCATCCTCGGAAGACAGTGGGAACCAGATTTTCTTCTTCCCCTGTCAAGGCTGAATCTTTCGAAAATAAGGGAGTTGGCTTGGAAGATAATGAAAGACTTCAATGTTGTTGCTCCAAGTATAGATACAGTAGCGAGGAGCCTGAGCGGTGGCAATCAACAGAGACTTATTGTCGGAAGAGAACTCAGCAAGAAGAATGTTAAACTTATCATAGCAGTTCATCCCACGAGAGGCCTCGACATTGCATCAACCTTCTACATGCATGAGCTCTTGGTCAAGATGAGAGCTGCGGGAAAGGGGATTCTGTTGGTCTCTGCCGACCTCGATGAAATAATGGAGTTAAGTGACAGGATTGCAGTGATATATGAAGGAAGGTTTCTGGAAATCAAGAAGGCAAGCGAGACAACGAAGGAAGAAATAGGACTGCTAATGGGGGGAATAAGTCAACAAAAAAATTTGGGGGACTGGTCTTAGCCCAGTTGTCCTCTCCAATAGTCTACTACATCTTTGGTCAAGGCAAGGGGTACGGTAACTTGTCCGCTTCTGATTTCGTTTTGCAGCTCATCCATTCCCTCCCAGACCCAGCTGGGTTGGGCATCTCTCATCGCCTTAGCTGTCGCCTTTATCTCATCTGGAGACATTGGAAGAACCTTTTTGCCTGTCAACTTCTCCGCATCAAGTCCCATTTGTATGAACGCGTCTAGGTCAGACAATGTACTCACTGAAATTCCTTCAAACACCTCCCCCGCGACCTTCGTGCCAATACCGAGGACAATTGAACCATTCGAGCTCTTTACGATATCTCTGAACCTGTTTTCGACCACCCACTTTGTTGAATAGTAAACACCCTTGTCAACCCTCTTCATCATGCTTGACAAGATAAATCCAGGGTTTATCCAGTCCTGATCCGCATCAACGCCGATCCAGAATGGTGGGCCTCTTGTGAGCCCCTTCTGTTTGGATATTTCCTGTATAGCCTGATTGATGCCGAGGCCCAGGGGGCCAGCTACATTGTACACCGCTACCGCATCTTTTGCATACATAGCCTTTGCTGCCTCATATCCTTTTGTAATATCGCTGAACGTTCCAGTGTAGGTCCAGAGAACCCTCTCTTTGACTGGTGTTGCACCTATTCCAGGCACTGTGGTTGTGCCGAACTTTTTCTGGTACCACTTTATCGCCCAATCAGCACCCCACTTATAGCCGATTTCGAACTTCCAAAGAACAGGGATTTCGATTCCCAGCACTACACCAATGTGAGGTTTATTATATTGTATGGCTGCGAGTGCAGCGAGTGCGCCTACTAGGGCGCTTCCCTTATGTTCTTCGTAGGAGATATCCAGTAAGTTTGGAGCAAAGGTGTTTGTTTTGCCTATTACGATTGACTGAGCGTAGGTGTCAATACCTGCGAAAAGTTTGTCAGGAAACTTCGGGGCTATTTCAGCCAACGCGTCGCTGAGGAGATAGCCTACGCCAACTATCAGTTTGACGTCAGGATCACTTGCTGCAGTTCGCAGATTAGGTATATAGTCAGATTCTTTCTCGCTTATGATTTCCACCATTTCAACGCCGAAGTCTCTTTCTGCTTCTGCTCCACCTTTGAAGGCCATATCGTTGAAAGATAGGTCTCCTCTTCCGCCGATGTCAGATACAACGGCGATCTTGACTGGCCGAACTGTAGACGTCAAAGTCGTGGTTGTTGTCGTAGAAGAAACTGAGGTGGTCGTTGCAGTTGTAGTCGCTGTAGTTGTTGCCGTCGTCGTTGATGTGGTGGCTTGTGTTGTAGTCTGGGTTGTCGTAGTGGTGACTGTTGTGGGTGTCGGTGTAGCCGAGGTCATGATGTAGTATCCGCCAAGAATGCCTGCGAGCACGATTATGACAACGATAATCAAAACACTCGTCTTTACTGCTGCTCTCCTATGTTTAGGAGTCATGCCTATCTATCTGCATCGGGCTCTATATATTCCTTTTTATCGCGTTTTCTTTGCAACCTTGTTCACGTGTTATCGGGACAAATATAAAATATTTCGACAAAGACGTAGAAATATTAGAAGACATTCAAGTTACCTGTCTCTATTGTGAATATTGGTGCCGTAAAGGTTTAAAAGGAATCGCCGTTTATTCGGGAACATGACAGTTGAAAGATTCCTTAAGCAGTTTGACGTTCACAGAGATAATCTTGGCAGGTCCTATCACATAAAGGCAAGACAGATGGAATTGAACGGGTACGTGATGACCTGCGGAAGCCGTGAGAGGGTCTTGAAGGCTAGTGCGCTTATCGACGAACCAAAGCTCGTTAGCGACGAGAGAGGCATAACTGTAATCAATGGCTTCTACAAGACAACGCCGGTCACAATCTTCTGCAGTGGCATGGGCCCAAGCTCGACGGAGATCACATTCACAGAAATACTTTTTGACATGGACTTATCAAAGTTCAGGAGGCCTACAGTAATAAGGGCGGGCACAGCCGGAAGCTGGCATCCTAGCGTGGTCCCCGACGATTTCGTTATAGAAACTGGGGTTGTAAGAAGCGAAGGCGCCTCTATCAAGGTTGCGCCAATCGAGTGGCCTGCTTTGACCGACACATTGACGAATCTGGTACTATGCGAGGTTGCTGCCAGAATGGGGTTGAGTAATCGACTTCACATGGGGGTGGGAATCTGCAAGGACACACTCTATGCGGACGAAGACCCTGATAGGAGGTCTGCAGTTCGCAATGAAGTGAAGCTTAAGCAGGAGGAGTACGAGGCCCTCGGCGCCCTTTCCACGTCTATGGAATCGGCACTCTTTATAGTCCTCACCGACTTCTATAACAAAAAGATGTCAGACTATGGACTAGATGTGAAGATCAGCTACTCTTGTGTTCTCTTGATTGTCTCACCCTACTATGCGCAAACGGCTGGAGTTGAATTCAAGGTGTCAGATGAATCGGAGACTGCACTTGTGAAACTTGTTCTAGAATCTCTTGCGAGAAAGAATCAGCTTGATCGGGCTTATCTTGAAGGATCGGAGGCGCCACCCCTTGATATTAAGTCGATGATGAGCCATTTCTACATGACTCTTGGACGACCACCGGCTTAGTGATCGGCTCTTCCGCCAGAAGGCAAGAAGGTTTATAAAAAGCGAAGCCGTCATTCAAGAGTTTGTCCGCTTCTGAGCGAATCGACAAGGACGAAATAGTACAGGTCTTCAAACTCGACGTTGAGACTCCAAAGAGAGTCAAACTTCAAGAGAACAGAAGAGGGGGGAAGTTGTATAGAGTCGATCTGAAAGACCTAAATGGAGAAGTCTACATCATCGACACTCCTGAAGGTAGAGAGATAGCATGTAATCCACATGTTGTGGGAAGGCAGCTGGAGATACGATCCTCTGTCACAGCAGAATTCGCAGTAAGGGCAATGAAGTATCTGGCTGACTTCGAAACCCCTTTCTTGGTCTTGAACATTCTGAGGGCAGGACCCGGCTACATGATATCACATGCGATGGAAGACTTTGTAAAGAAGTCCTATCAAGTGTATATTCGCACCAAATATGTTCAGTCATCCTATCGAGACCATGTAGAAAGAAACTTGAAGATAGTGTTTGAGGATTTGTCGAATGTTCCAGCTAAATGTGGAGTGAACCTTTTGGTGCCTGACACATTTGCGACAGGTGCTTCGGCTGAGGTTGCAATCAAGAGAATCTTCGATGTCCTCAGTTGTCGTGGGTCGCATGTTGAAAAGATTTTCCTTTATGGATTCATCTCAAAGGATTCAGTCCGATACCTCCTTAGAAGTCTTCATGAATATGATGTGGAGTTTACGGTGTTGGCCTTGGAGGATCTTATGGAGTTGGCTTCGAACAATTATGACATGGCTATCTATGGACTTGACTTAGCCTACTATGAGAGGTTCCGAAGGATACGGAAGCTTTCCAGCGTGATTCCAGAAGACGTTCTCGACGAATGCTTGCCTTGCTACGCTCCCGGAAGCGACCAGCCAGGCGATTTCTCCTCTAGACAGACTAGGTTGTTCAATGGCCAAAAGTGGGAATGGGGTCCAATATTCTCACACCTCTTAAATAGTCTCGCATTCATCAGGGGTCTGAAGAGAATATCCTTTGACCAGCCATGGTACAGCCACGACGCCATCTTCAAGGAAAAAGAGGATGAGCTTGGTAGAGCCTGCCTAAGATACCTTCCAAATTCTCTTTTTTGTATCAGAGATTCTTTGTCGAGCATAGATTCATTTCTAAGATCTCAAATGACTGTCTTCACATGACTGAGATGTGAGGATTGCAGGCCATAAGCTTGCCTGACATAAGCCTGCGGCCTCTTCAAGCTGAATGATAGTTCTTTCATGGAACGGCCTCAATTGTGTCTATTCGAGATACTAATCCCAGATGGGCTTCATCTTCCATATCTTGATCGATGCCAATTTAGCACTTCCTCCACGAGAGAAGACGCCAATCCTCTTGCTGTCTGCTCGGCTTGGATAAGCTCTGCCTGTAAGACAGATGCGGCCATTCGCGAACACCTCTATAGCAGACCGATCCAAGAAAAGGTTTAACTTAATATGTTCTCCGCTATCAACTTTCAATGCTCCACCCTCTCTTCCCCCTTCACATTCAGGGTTCAAGCTTGACTTCGAACTGTCAAGATATAATCTGGCGCTTCTCCTGTTATAGGATATGAACGTAGCTTCCACCAATCTCGGTGAACATCTGACTATCAAGCCAAGTTCTCTTGAGTCTCCGAGGTCAAGGTCCGCCTCAATCTCAAGGCAGTCTCCCTCCACGTCTTCGAGAACCTTGCATGAATCTGCATCGATTCTGACCCCTTCATCCTCAAAGCCGTCTCCTCTCAAGGACTTTAGTTCAGGCAAAGGAGTCACATTCAAGATGCCTTCTTTGTCCAAGGCCAGCTGCCTGGGCAGCGAGAACAAGCCTGACCAGCCTGATGCCAGCTGAACGGGCCCACTTCGAGCTTCACGTATCCACCCAAATATAATGCGGCGGCCCTTCTCATCGATCATGCTCTTCGCGGCATAGAAGTGGTCGCCTAAGTCGACTGTTCCTAACATTTCTGGATGGAATTCTTTGTCTCTATATTTTCCCGTATAATATAGCGTCTTTTTCAGTGCTGAAATGATCAGCACATGCTTATCTTCTAGAGGAAAGAAGTCAGGACACTCCCAAACTTCCCCTGTCCTGTCGATCCTGCCGAAGCAGATAGGGTGAAGATATCTCCATCTAAGCAGATCATTGGATTCATAAAGGAGGGCTGTGCCACCTTTGCCTTCGATGCCTGAACCAAGCAGCATATACCATCTTCCATCTTCTTTCCACACACAGGGATCGCGGAAGCCTTTGAGGTCGAGGCTTTCAGGATGGGAGCTGATGACTGGGTTCCCAGCATACTTTTCCCAGTAAACCATGTCCTGGCTGCCTAAGGCAACACATTGAACTTCAGGCATGACGCCTGTGTAAAGAATCACAGGAACGCCATCGTTGTCGACCGCTGAGCCACTCCAGCAGCCGTCCTTATCGTATCCACCATTTCCTGGCGATAGAGCGGTCGGCAAATGCCTCCATCTTATGAGGTCTTTGCTCACCGCATGCCCCCAGTGTCTCGTGCCAGCGAAGGCGCCATTAGGGTTATGTTGGTAGAACACATGGTATTCGCCCCTAAACAAGATGAGCCCATTGGGGTCGTTCATCCATCCGGAGGGAGCTATGAAGTGATATTTTGGACGTAAAGGGTCTACTTTTGCTCTCTCGTCCGATCTTGGCATATTCGATCCGATTCGCTGTCGTGTTCGGTTATAAGGTTTATGTCTGAAGCATTTAACGGTGTTGAGTTTGCAGGTGTGTCATGAAATTATAGGGGGTCTCCTTTGCAGTACACGATACCTCTGATCCTACTCCTGAAGTTAGGGCACACGAAGCATGCGAGAAAAGGGCGCTCCATACCCACTACTGGACAATCCACCTTCTCCTTCTTCATCTGAGAGTAGATCTTGCCCTTGATTCCTTTGACTTCGTCTAACACGTTATCTGGGACCTTCAGCGCCTTCTCGACTTTCTTCACTGTAACCTCATGTTTCCAATCTTTCCCAGCTACCTGCTTATTGGGCATACATCTTAGGGACCGAAGATTGGTTATAAAGACTTGTTGTCTAATTAAGTTTGTTTTGTCCCTAAAAGATGTGGCTTATGATAGGGCATCAAACTTATATCTGATGAGATGCTGCACAATAAAGCTGGGAGCCTATGAGCGAAAGCATGGAGGTCAAAGTTGAAAAGGATGGAAAGATATCAATACCTCCAAACATCTTGGGGGCGCTGGGCGTCGAAGCGGGAGACAGATTCAGTTTGTCTGTCAACGGCGAAAAGATCATCTTAACAAAGATAGCAAAGAAAATCAAAGCAGAATATCAAAGTCAGCCTCGTCTCGACCTAGTATATCGACCGGAGCTTACCACAGACCTTCTCAGTGGGGAGCCACTTAAGAGAAACCTTGATCTAGAGGCACGTCTAATGACAATACCACTTTTCGCCCAACTCGCCAGAAGAGGATTCTTTATCGTCAGCGAGAAGAACCGGGCTGTAGCATTTGGGTTCAGGACAGTGGAAGAGGCCATAACTTCCTATCTTAGCCAAGGAAAAATAACGAAGAAGGATCTTGAAAGAGCTGGAATAACATGGCCGAAGCCAGAAGGATGACGAAAAGGCCCATTTTTCAAAGTGTCTCCAGAAGGCTTATTGAATAAAAAGGGCTTCCCATAGATCGCCGACCAACCGGTTATGGCAGATTTTCTAAAAAAAGAGATGGTGTGAGGGTCTACTCTTCTCCTGCCCCACCATATTCTCCAGCTCCACCTTTTTCGCCGCTGGGAGGCTTGGTCTCCTTCATCTTGCCAGCCGCGATCACGTCATCTATTCTAAGTATCATGGTCGCTGCCTCTGTCGCAGCGGAAAGGATCTCTTCTTTGACAGCAAGCGGCTCGTAAACCCCAAAGTTTGACACCTCATCAACCTTGCCCGTGTTCGCGTTCACACCGACAGTCTTCTCACCTTTGCTGTGCCTTGCTCTAAGCTCGACGAGGGTATCTATTGGGTCCATTCCAGCGTTTTCGGCGATTACAAGGGGAATTGACTCAACCGCCTCTGCAAACTTTTGAACCGCCAGTTGCTCTCTTCCAGAAAGAGTTTCTGCCCAGTCCAGCAGCTTTGAAGCCACTTCGGCTTCAGGGGATCCAGCACCCAGTACTATCTTTGGTTTCAAGACGACATCTCTGACTACGCATAGCGCATCGTGCACAGACCTTTCTGCTTCCTCTACGACTCTTTGTGTTCCGCCTCTGATGAAGATCGTGACGGACTTTGGGTTCTTGCATCCTTCCACGAATACCCATTTGTCTTCTTCGATTCTTCTCTCTTCAACTGTCTGGGCGTAGCCGAGGTCTGACGGAGAAAGGTCTTCTAGGCTCGTCACCACCCTGCCTCCAGTAGCCTTTGCCAGCTTAGCCATGTCGCTTTCTTTCGCTCTTCTAACAGCCAGTATTCCTGCCTTGGCTAGGTAGTGTTGGGCTATGTCGTCTATACCCTTTTGGCAGATGACCACGTTGGCGCCGACTTCTTTGATCTTGTCCACCATCCCCTTCAGCATCTTGTTTTCTTCTTCTAGAAACATTCTGATCTGTTCCGGGTTGTTGATGTTTATCTTTGCATCAAATTCTGTCTTCTCTATTTCAAGCGGAGAGTTCAAGAGAGCGATCTTGGCATCAACGACTCTTTTCGGCATCCCGTTATGCACCACTTCTTTGTCAAGGACAATTCCTCTGATCAGCTTTGTGTCAAGGATTGAACCTCCGGCTTTCTTCTCCACTTTCACATCGTCGATGTCGACCTTCAGTTTGCCGTCCTGTTCTTCTACCACTGAGAGTATCGCGTCAACTACTATTCCTGAAAGGAATTCCCCCTCACCTGAAACGAGCTTGGTTGCCATGCTTGTCTTCGCGATCTTCGTCAGCCACTCTCTGTCTCTTGGGTCGACTTTTATGGCTATGCTGTCGAGGATTTCCCTTGCCTTTTCTGTAGCCTTCTTGTAGCCGTCGACGATGGTTGTTGGATGCACGTCCTTGTCAAGTAGTTCTTCAGCCTTCTCGATCAATGCTCCTGCTAGTACGACCGCGGATGTGGTGCCGTCGCCGACCTCGTTGTCTGTTGCCTTTGAGATTTCAACCATCGCCTTGGCTGCTGGATGCTGTACGTCGATCTCCTTTAGGATTGTTGCTCCATCGTTTGTGATCGT
>CAYUWR010000038.1:0-97306 GCA_964448685.1 uncultured Nitrososphaeria archaeon | reverse complement strand
GAACTCATCCCATGTTTCTGGGAACTTCTTGATGCCAGCCTCCTCAAAGTGGTCCGTTCTATAGAAGAAACAATCCGTCGTCGCTCTATGCGGTAATCCGTACAATCTACCCTTCCAACTCAATGCTTCTAGCATTCCCTTGAAGACATCAGTCTTTCGTTCCCACGTTTCGAAATAAGGCGTTAGATCTTCGACCGCGCCCATTAAGATCTGGTCCTGTATGCTCCAATCCGTTACCCACCAAATGTCGGGCGCCTCCCCTGCTGTAATAGCTGTCGTCAACTTGGTGTAATATGCCTCCCACGGCACAACGACGAATTCGATTTCTACCTTAGGATTAACACGCTGGAAGGCCGCCTTCAGAGTGTTCCAATACTTCTCTGCTGCCCCAGCATCTATGAAGATTTGAAGCTTCCCCTCAAGAGGAGTTGTGGTTGGCGTCACTGTTGTTGTGACGACTGATGTAGTTGGTACCGTTGTCGTAGCTGTCGTCGTTGCGGTCGTTGTTGTCACCGTCGTTGTCGGTATCGTAGTTGCCGATGTCGTCTGAACTGTAGTGGTGCTTACTGAAGTTATTGTCTCAGCAGGCTTTGTCGCAAAATATAATGTTGCACCACCGAGGACAATTATAGCAGCACCAACTCCAGCATAGATGAACTTTCTCCTACCCATCTTTTTCGGTTCAGATGTCATATTTTTATGCTATTGTAGGAAGCTTATATAAACTTTAAAGTTGTGCTGCGCAGATTTTCGAGCGCCAGCCCATGTGATGCCGTGGACGGCTTGGGAGAAGTGGTCTGGTCTACTCTCTTGCTAACTTCTTTGGGAGATACTTCTTCGGAAATCCTGCTGCAACACACCATCCGTTTCCGAGCTCGACCGTTCCAACTAGGCTGCATAGCTCCCACGCGTCCCATCTGTACATTCCATAGTCTTTCTCCAACCAGAGCACAAGGTTTACGAATGCGAGTCTGATCGCGTCATCTAGACTTCTTCCCACACCAGAGCATGCAACCGACATGAGATACTCGTTGTTTTCGAGTCTCGGCCACTCTATTTCATAATTCTTTATCAGTTCAACCTTGAATGTGACCTCCGCAGGCATTTCGACGCCGACACCTGATATTTCGCCGTGACCTTGCAGGGCGTGCACATCGCCCAGGTGAAGCAGGGCGCCTTCAACTTTGACAGGCAAATAGACCTTTGATCCAACGGTCACAGAAGAGAGGTCCATGTTTCCACCGTGAGGACCTGGGACGAATGTCAAAGCAGCCTCTATCTCGGGAGCTGTACCGATGGTGCCCACCATCGGCTTATATGGCAGTTCAAGGCTGTCGAAGTAAACCTTGCCGTCTCTCACGGGAACTATCTTCAGGTTGAGGTCTTCAGGCATCTTTGGCTCAAGAAAACTTGACATTATCCGATTTGTCCTCGAGTGTCCCAGATAGATCCACCACCTCGAAAGCATCACATATCCTTGTCCGATGGTTGGCTTGATGTCTTCAATTTCCACGGCCAACGTGTCCCCTTTCTTGGCGCCGTTTATGAAGAAGGGACCGGAGACTGGATTGCCATATGGCATCTTGGCATAATCCCTTTTGTCTCCGACCTTCCTGAACTGTCCACCTGCGGCATCCTCAGTTTCTAGGACAACAGTCTCACCTGGGTCAACGTAGAGTCTTGGCTTATTGAATGGCCCTATAGCAAAACAGAGATCACCCTGATCCTTTAAAGAGAGTTTCTTCATGGAAGAGACAAGAGCCGTTTACATTAATAAACTTAGCTGGCCAAGCCTTAGAGAAACGATTGAGGGCAGCATCAACACTTAAATACTGTTTTCTCGAAGGTTCCATCGGTTTCTTGTCTTATGAGAAAGAATAGATTAAGAGAATTGATTGAAGGAGATAAGCCAACCGTTGGCACACATATGATGAGCACATGGCCTGGCATAGTTGAGCTGATAGGGCACGCTGGAGGATACGACTACGTCGAGTTCGTGAGCACGTATGCGCCATGGGACTTATACGATCTAGACAACATAGCGAGGGCAACACAATTGGCTGATATTTCGTCGATGATAAAGATCGACCAGGAACCGAGAACATTCATCGCGGAGAGGGCTTTGGCAGCAGGCATACAAAACGTGCTATTTGCGGACATCAGGACTGTGGATGACGCAGAGCAGGCGGTCAAGGCTGTAAGGGCAGAGCCGAAGGGTGTGATGGGAATGGGCATGTTCAGGACCGCAGAATACGTGTTCGCCAAGTCTTCACCCTCAGACTACAGGAAGGCATGTGAAGACGCCGTCATAGCATTCATGATAGAGAAGAAGAGCGCCGTCGATCACCTAGAAGAAATACTTTCCGTGGAAGGTGTCGACATGGTACAGTTTGGCCCATGGGACTACAGCTTGAGTCTGGGACTTTCAGGTGAGCCTGGGACAACGTGGGGCTTAAGCGACCCGAAAGTCAAGGAAGCTGAACTGAAGACGATCAAGACGGCATTGAAGATGGATAAAAGGCCAAGGGTGGAGCTTGACAGCCTCGAAAAAGCCCAAGACTATATAGATATTGGTGTGCGAGACTTCTGCATTGGAACAGATGTCTCCATCCTATATGAATGGTGGAAGTGCAAAGGAGAAAACATTAGGAAACTTCTATCAAGACTGGAATAGTCTCAGATGCCATCGTGGGCTATAAGCTGACGTCTCCAAAAAGACCTTCCGCCCCGCATCTGCATACATTTGATTCTTCAGCGTGAGGAAGAGGTCGGCGATGGCCTGCTGTAGACGCTAGGGTTGACGATCCAGCGAGGCCTTTCACCTCTCAGGTACCGTATGATGTTTTCTACAGCGTCAATGTAGGTCTTTTCGACAGCCTCTAAAGTTGATGAGGCGATGTGAGGCGTCAGTACAACATTATCCATTTCCATCAGCTGACTATCTCTCGGAAGAGGCTCAGGTTCTGTCACATCCAAGCCAGCACCCCCGATCAAGCCGAGCCTAAGGCTCTTGATCAAGGCATCAGGGTCAACAACACCACCTCTAGAAACATTCACCAAGAAGGCAGACTTCTTCATAGCAGACAGTTGAGCTTCACCTATCATATGGTAGGTCTCTGAAGTCAGGGGCGTACATATCACAACTACATCTGATTCCTTCAGCACAGTATTCAAGTCCGTCAATTCTGCGCCGAAGAGCTGCGCCCGCTCAGGCGGCACAAAGGGGTCGAAAGCTATCACCTTCATGTTGAAGGCTAGGCGCCCCTTTAAAGCCACCCTTCCACCGATTCCACCCAATCCAACTATTCCAAGAGTCTTCCCCCAAAGCTGAACCCCCATCCAATCCATCTTCTTCCACCGCCCCTCTCTAATCGACCGATCAGCCAAAGTCACCTTCTTTGACAGGTCCAAGATCAAGGCCCAAGCATGTTGAGCCACAGGCTCAGAATAGACTTCTGCGACATTGCAGACTATGACCCCTTTCCTTGTACATTCGTCGACATCTATGTGATCGTATCCTATCCCGAACGTCTGAATCATCTCCAGACCTGTGGCAGATTCCATGATATCTCTATCAACCTTGGAAGGCCCAGCGACGACGTTCACACCCTTGAAGGCTTCAGCCCATTCGACAGGATTTGAGGGCCTACGTAGGTCAATTACTGCGAATTCCTTCAATTTATCGACCAAACGATCCAACAGCACTTGAGAAGGCTGTTCAGCCCATTCTCCAACGACCGGTACCAGAGCAGCTGCCAAAACTCTCTTCATATACCTACACCGTCTCTGTCGATTCTTGTGCAGGGGATATTTATGTCTTCACAGAAGCCTTGACGGTTACATGGGAGATGCAAGACTTATATATTGTAGGCTGGTTGGCCGATTCGAAATGGAAGACTACTTCAGGATCAAGATGATCAAAGCCAGAGAGATACTGGACTGCAGAGGCAATCCCACAGTTGAAGTCGACGTTGTGACAGAAGGGCGCATCCTTGGCAGGGCTGATACGCCAGCAGGCCGCTCTAGGGGAAGATATGAGGCGTTCGAGTTAAGAGATGGTGGTGAAAGGTACGGTGGGCTTGGTGTCCGAGAGGCGGTTAAGGTCGTAAACGAGGTTATTTCGCCACTTCTGGTGGGAATGGATGTGAGACGCCAACGGGAGGTCGACTACAAGATGATAGAATACGATGGCACCGAAGACAAGTCAAGACTTGGCGGAAACGCGATGGTTGCCACATCATTGGCTGTCGCGAAGGCTGCAGCGAACAGTCTATCGTTACCTCTATACCGCTATATTGGAGGATCGAACACGTTCGCTCTCCCAGTGCCGATGTTCCTTTACATATGTGGTGGAAAGCTTGCAGCCACAGACTTTGACTTCCAAGAGTTCAACGCCATGCCAACAGGTGCAAAGACCTTTTCAGAGGCGATGCAGATGGGGTCGGAAGTATATCATACATTGGGTAAGATGTTGGAAAAGAAGTATGGCAAATATGCCCTCAACACGGGAGATGAAGGCTCGTTTTCCCCTCCTGGGGTCGACGACCCGGAAGAAGCTTATGAGATGATATTGAAGGCTGTCAGGGAAGAGGGATATGAGGGAGACTTCGTGCTAGCCTTGGACGCTGCTTCAACACACATATATGACGTGGAAACAGGCAAATACACTTATAGGAAGAGGGAGCTCACGAGAGAACAGCTTATGGATGTGTACGAGAACCTCACCAAAACATATCCGTTGAAATCGATAGAAGACCCATTCCACGAAGACGACTTCGAAGGCTTCGCTGAGATCACAAGGAAGTTGAAGATCCAGATCGTGGGAGACGACCTTTTCGTATCAAACGTGAGAAGACTGAGTAAGGGTGTAGAGGTGCAGGCGGGAAACACTATTCTATTAAAGGTGAACCAGATAGGGACATTGACTGAGGCTTTGGAGACAGCATCATATGCGATGAGAAACGGATTCAGTGTACTGGTTTCTGAAAGATCTGCTCAGACAGAAGATACATGGCTCGCAGACTTGGCAGTGGCAATCAACGCAGGGCAGATAAAGAATGGGGCTCCGACTAGAAGTGAGAGGGTGGCACAGTTCAATCAGCTGATCAGAATAGAGGAGGAACTGGGAAATGCTGGCAAGTATGCAGGAACAAGGTATAGATCGCCTATGTAGCCTAAGCCCACGCATTCGCACTTCAAGATTCCATGTCCGATAATTAGGATCCAAAGCCAAACTTATAGGCCACCGCCTAGATACATGAGGCTGAAGAATGCCCATAGACAACATTGGCGAGCTTAAATCAAAAGGGAACAAGAGAGGAAGAGAGATCGTGTTAGATGTAATAGAAGAAACCTTGGATAAGATGAACTACTATAACATCGTTAGGGAGATAACGGAGCTTACAGGCGACACCCTAAAGATAAAAGATCTCAGACTGAACCTCAAGGACTTCGACAACATCTACGTGATCGGTGGAGGAAAAAATTCAAGTTCGATGGCTCAGGCACTAGAGGAAATTTTGGAGGATAAAATAGCAGGGGGAGTGGTCGTCGAAAAGAGAGGTTGCATAGCCCAAACCAGGCATCTTCTGAGGATAGAAGGAGACCATCCGATACCTGGAATAAACAGCGTGAAGGCGGCTGAAGGGATCCTGAGGATCATGTCAAGTGTGAGAAAAGAGGACCTATTGCTTGTCTGTGTGAGTGGAGGATGGACCGCGTTGACATCCAAGCCGCCGAAAGAGATCTCATTGGAAGACTATAAGGCGATCCATGAGCTCATGCTGAAGTCTGGGATGACGGTCGAGCAGATGAACATCATAAGAAACCACATATCTCAACTTGGCCGTGGAAAGATTCCGATCTTAGCAAACGGGGCGACGGTGGTCGGCCTCATCGCAGTTGACGAAGTCGAACGCAAACCTTGGGGTCCAACAGTGCCTGATTCAACAAGATTCTCGGACGCCATGAGAATTCTCAAAGACTTTAACCTGCTTGATAGGACGCCAAAGTCCATAATAGGCTATCTGAAGACAGCGTCCCCATCTGAGGAGACTCCTACGGATTTAGACTACAAGCATAGAGGTTTAAGGGTCTACAATCTCGTTGTCGCCGACAACGTCAGATTATGTGAGACAGCCCAAAAGATATCTTCTAAGAAGATAAGGTCTCACATTATTTCAACCAGTTTAAGGGGGGAAGCAAGACATGTGGGTACAGTTATCGCCTCCATCGCAAACGAGATAGAGAAGTTCAGTAGGCCTTTCAGCCCCCCATGTCTGATCATATTTGGAGGTGAGACAACAGTCACAATAGTCGGCGAATCAGGTGAAGGCGGCAGGAACCAGGAACTCGCTCTATCTGCGGCACAAGGCATACCAGAAGACAGTAGTATAGTCATTGCATCTGTTGCCACAGATGGGACAGATGGACCAACCGACATCGCGGGCGCGATCGTTGACTCAACGCTGATACCGACTGCCTTAAAGATGGGATTAGATGTCGTAAGTGAACTGAACTGGCACAATTCATCGTATGTCTTTAGGCAGACAGGAGATGCGGTCTACGCGAAGAATACAGGCACAAACCTGATGGATCTCATCGTAGCATACATAGGATGAATTGGAGCTTCAGCCAAGAGGATCCTTGAAGCAAAGTCTTTATTTAGCCCAATAGGAGAGTGGACATCGAATGTCGGAATTAGTGGAAAAAGCAAAGGCAGCAAAGCAGGCATCATATGAACTTGCCCGGGCCAGCGATGATACGAGAAAAGCTGCGTTGAGCTCGATGGCCAAGGGCCTCCTAGAGCATTCAAAGGAGATCTTAGATGCCAACAAGAAAGATGTGGAAGAGTTTAAGGCGTTCAACCCAGGCTCACCTTTGGTCGACAGGTTGATGTTGGATGGGAAGAGGCTGAAAGACTGCGCTGATGGGCTCTTAAGTATAGCTTCACTGCCTGACCCTATAGGTGAAGTTGTCGAAGGCTGGAGGACGAGACATGGACTCGACATAGTCAAGGTGAGGGTGCCAATAGGTGTGATAGGGGTGGTCTACGAAGCCAGACCAAATGTGACGATCGACATAAGTGGTTTGGCCATCAAGTCAGGAAACGCATGCATATTGAGAGGAGGCTCTGAGGCTCTTAACTCGAACGTTAAGATCGTGGAAGTGTTGAGGTCATCCCTGAGGGGCATAATTCCAGAGGATTCCATTCAAATAATCGCCTCCAAGGACAGGGCTGCAGTGGACGAAATGCTCAAATTGGATGACTTGATCGACGTCATTGTTCCAAGGGGCAGCGCCTCCTTCATAAAGCATGTCAGGGAAAGGGCAACCGTTCCAGTGATCGAGACAGGTGCAGGCAACAACCACATCTTTGTAAACTGGGATGCCGACTTCGACATGGCAAACAAGATAATAGTAAACGCAAAGGTTCAGCGACCTGCTGTATGCAACGCCGTGCGAAAGGTCCTCGTCCACGAGAAGATAGCTGAACAGTATCTTCCTCTTCTGATTTCGGAAATGCATAAGCACGGTGTCTTGGTGAAAGGGGACAGGAGAACACTGGAAGTGGTCAAGAACATCGCAGCAGCCCAAGAGGAGGACTGGTATGAGGAATACTTAGACCTAACTCTGGCCGTTAAAGTGGTAGGCTCAGTCCAAGAGGCTGTCGAACACATCAACAAGTATGGCTCAAGACATTCAGAGGCCATAATAACAAAGGATCTCGACGATGCCAAGTATTTTACGTGGAACGTGGACTGCGCATGTGTCTACGTGAACGCGTCGACGAGGTTTACGGATGGGGGGCAATTTGGCTTCGGCGCAGAAGTTGGAATAAGCACCCAGAAGATTCATGCAAGAGGACCTATGGGAATTAGGGAGCTTACGACCACAAAGTACATCGTCAACGGCATGGGTCAAGTTAGAGAGCTGTAGGGACGAGCCTCGAAGCCTTTTCCGCAGCCGCCCTTATCGCGTCAACTATCGAATCGCGGACGTTCTTCTCTTCCAAGACACGGATCCCCTCTACAGTTGTGCCACCGGGGGTTGCAACCCTCCTTCTTACCTCATCGAAGCCATTTTCCATCAAGAGCCTTGAGGCGCCTATGAAGACCTTCAGCGCAACCTTCTTTGAGACATCGTGGTCAAGCCCAAGAAGTAAGCCGGCTTCATAGAAGGATCTGATCGTCTCAGAGGCGAAGGCCAGCCCACTTCCCGACAGAGAAGTGAATGCATCCATAAACCTCTCGTCGACTTCATATACTTCGCCGAGTCGGGACAGTACATCCACCACCTTCTTCTTCGAAGCGAGGTCGACACAGTCTGAGGCGGCCAAAGCTATCGCCGCTTCGCCGATTTCGCACGCGATGTTTGGCATCGCCCTATAGACTCCTTCACCCTTTATCTTCGATCTTATCGCCTCAAGCCTCAATCCTCCAATGAAGGAGACAAGAGCCTTTCCCGCGTCGATGCGGGAAAGCTGAGAGAACACGTTGCCGGAGTCTTTAGGCTTCACACATAATATGAGAACTTCAACCTCCCTTTGGAGGCAAGATATGGATTCCGTCGATCGAACACCCATCCTTCCAAATAGCTTAATCTTGTCCCCGTCCACGTCATAGACTACAATTTCTGACGACGGCATACCTGACCTTATGAGACCCTTGACGACAGCCCCTCCCAGATTTCCCAGACCTAGGACACCAACTAACATGACTTTAACCGATTCGATGAGATATAATAAACTTTCCGCGAGCACTATATCCCCTTGAACAGCCTTGTAGCGAAAACAGCGGGTAAACCTGCTTTCACGATCTTGCGGGCGGAACGCTCTCGGTCATAGTCGACTTCGAAGATCTTGACCTTCAAGGTGCCCAGATCGACCTTGCAGTACCTCGCAAGAGGGTTGCCGTCTCGAGGCTGTCCAACACTTCCAGGATTGAATACTACCTTGTCAAGTTTCGTATAGACGTAGGGGACATGGAGGTGTCCTAGGCCGATGACTTCCTCCTCATATTCTGTAGCGTAAGCGAGAAACTTGAATGGGTCAGTTTCCGGATGAACGTAGTCTCCGAAGATCGGGTCCTCAGGCGTCGCGTGGGCAAGCAGAAGCCGCCTTTCTTCCCTCCGCAGCCTCAAAATCTTTGGCAGACTTGAGAGAAAATGTAGGTTCTCCTTCGTCATAGCCTTCCTGGTCCACTTTATCGCACTTATGGCTCTTGGATTGAGGTCGAACATGTCACCAGATTCTACAGCGTAGTCATGATTTCCCATAATACATTTCACATTGTTAGAGCGCACAAGATC
The DNA here is from genome assembly GCA_964448685.1 of uncultured Nitrososphaeria archaeon. Classification (GTDB taxonomy): domain Archaea; phylum Thermoproteota; class Nitrososphaeria; order JACIWG01; family JACIWG01; genus CAYUWR01. Next base: position 87,997 of record CAYUWR010000038.1, on the reverse strand, counting down.
AACAACCTCATTTGGGTTGGCTCCGTATCCGACAAGGTCTCCAAGACAGAACACCGCTGTACCCTTTACGTGCTCGAGCACGGCCTCTAGGGCTTCCAAGTTGCTGTGGATGTCAGCTATGAATGCAATCTCCAAGCTACTCGGCAACTGGAATGTGAAGTCCTCTTATTTACTTTGCTAGAAGAATACATTTTCAGGAGACATTTTGCTGCAAATGGATAGCGTTCAATCTCTTTCTGTCAATGACTACCACAGATACTGAAATCTGCGCACACATGCCCTCTCGTTTTCCACAGACGGCTTCTTCAGCACCAATATTGTCGGAAGCCAAAAGCCCCGTTCATCCGGTGAAGAATATGACCGCAACACATAAAAATTCAATAACTCGCAGACTTTAACATCTGGGGTGCGGTAATAGCTTCGTGGGCAGGTTAATCGATATGCTCGATTCTAGCTACAGGCCGAAAGAATTGGAGGAGGAAGTCAGAGCCTACTGGGAAAAGAGCGATGCCAGAAGAAAGGTTGAAGAAAGCAGGATGGGGGGAGAGGTTGCTGGATACGTGGAAGGCCCGCCGACACTGAATGGGGACCCACATATAGGCCACATAAGGGGCAGATTCTATAAAGACCTCTGGTTCCGCTACACTACACTTACAGGAAAGCATGTTATATTCAGAGGGGGATGGGACACTCAGGGGCTGCCAGTTGAACTTCAAGCCGCAAAGGAGCTTGGCATAACCGGTGGAAAGCAGGACATAGTCGACTTTGGCATGGAGAAACTGGTAGCCAAGGCCAAGGAGATGGTCGCCACATACCATAAGTCATGGATTTCGGCTGACAGGCTTCTCGGTGTCATGATGGACCACGACAAGGACTACTGGACATACAAAGACGAGTACATCGAGAGAGAATGGAAGATCCTGAAGGCTGCATGGGAGGAGGGACTTTTGGGAGAAAGCTATCGAGTTGTAGGCTACTGCCCCAGCTGCCAGACGGCGTTAAGCCATAGTGAAGTGAGCTCCGAATACGAGATGCTAGAGGACCCGTCTCTTTACTACAAGGCCAAACTCCGCGGCCACGAGAGAAGATACATTGTACTTTGGACGACAATGCCGTTCACCCTCGTCACCGATGTTATGGTCGGAGCTAACCCTAACGCGAGATATTCCATCGTAGAAGTCAACGGGGAAGAGTGGATCATAGCATCCAACAGGGTTAACGACCTAATGAGAGAGCTGGAAATATCGGAATTCGAGGTCAAGGGGGAAATATCAGGCAGTGAACTTGAGGGAGAAAGATACCTTTACCCGCTTGCGGAAGAAGTGCCAAGACAGGCTGAGCTCGACAAAGAGTTCAATACACATGTTATTGTATTGGACGAAACCGTGGACATTAGTACGGGAACAGGGCTAGTCCACATGGCACCCTCAAACGGAGAAATAGACTTCGAGGTAGCCAAAAGAGAGGGGCTGCCAATATTCTCACCATTCGATGACATGGTCCGCTTCACCTCTGATGCGGGAAAATATGCGCAGATCTTCGCCAGAGACGCTGACCCGATAGTCGTCGAAGACCTAAAGAGGAAGGGGCTACTGGTGAAGATATCGAAGATCGTCCACGAGTATCCGACCTGTTGGAGGTCACATCATCGCCTAGTTTGGCTTACAAGAAGAGAGTACTTCTACTGGGTTGATAGAATAGGAGAAAGGGCGCTGGAGGCAGCTCAGAAGGTCGAATACTTCTTCGAGGCGCCGAAGAACAGGTTCTTGAACATAATAAAGGAAATGAAGCCATGGTGTATATCAAGAGAAAGGGTTTGGGGTGCGCCGTTGCCCATCTGGAAATGCAGCGCATGTGGGGAAAAGATTCCACTTTTCAGCAGAAATGAGATAATAGAGAACGCCATCGAGCTGCCTGATGGCCCAGACTTTGAGCTGCACAGGCCATGGATCGACAGAATTGTCATAAGATGCAGTAGATGTGGGGGGAAAGCGTTCAGAGAAGCCTTTGTCTTGGACGCTTGGCACAATTCTGGAGCATCACAGTATGCCGCCTTCACAGACGAAGAATATGACAGGCTTGTCCCAGTTGAATTCCTAACAGAGGGAATCGATCAGACCAGAGGCTGGGCATACAGCCTACTAATATTAGGGGTGATCTTGAGTAAGGCGCCGAGACCAGCCTACAAAGCCTTCCTGTTCCAAGGACACATTCTCGGCCCAGATGAAGCAAAGATGTCCAAGAGCTTGGGCAACATCATAGACGGCAACAAGACCCTAATGGATAATTCAGTGGATGCGCTTAGATTCTATTTCGCATGGAAGGTCTCCCCTATCTCGACGCTCGTCTTCAAGCCTGATGAAATATTGGGTAGACCGTTTCAGGTCTTGAACACACTATATCACCTTCATGTCTACCTGCAGCAGAATAGTATAGTAGACGGATTCGATGACAAAAAGTATGGCCTCGACTGGGCCATCAGCAAAGGCGAAATCAACTTCCTTGAAAGATGGATACTCTCAAGAACCCAGAAGATCCTTGAGCATGCGGTGAAGGCATATAGTAGGGCAGAATATAATGAGGCCGCCAGGATCTTGGAGAACTTCATCATAGAAGAGTTGAGCCAGAAGTATGTTCCCTCAATCAGAAGAGAGCTTTGGACAGACGACCCGAACACAGCCAATAGAAGATTGACCATCTACTCTGTTCTCTCCTATTGCCTCAAGACAGTGGATATACTGCTTCATCCAATATGTCCATATATCACCGAGAAACTCTATCAAGAATGTTTCAGCGACAAGAAGGAATGTATCCTCATTGAAGAAATTCCGCCAATCCGAAGTGAGCTGATCAGCGAAGAAGTCGAAAGGAAGTTTCAGACGATGGACAAGATAAATTCCGAGATCAATTCGCTCAGAATGAAGGCTAAGCTCAAGAGGAGATGGCCTGTCGACAGAGTTGTTGTCGTCTTCGAAAAGATGGAGGAATTCACAGACCGAGAAAGGGAAATACTGAGAGAGAACCTTAACGTGAAACATCTTGATATAACCGACGACCCTTCTTCTGCACCAATCCAATACAATCTTAGACCGAACATGCAGGCACTGGGAAAGAAGCTTAAGGGAGACCTTCCAAATCTCTTGAAGTACCTAGAGAAGACAGATACAGCGAAGCTTTCGAAGGCGTTGATGAAGAAGAAGACGGTTATCTTGAAGCTGGGCAAAAAGAAGATCAAGTTGGAGCAAGACGACTTCCAGTACTTCCTAGAGCCCAAGAGAGGCTATGCGCTTGCCGAAGCCCCCGGAATGAAGATATGCATGAATACCAAAAGGGATCAGAAGCTGATAAGGGAGGGCGCATTGAGGGATATAGCTAGAAGGATCCAAGCATATCGCAAGGAAAAAGGACTCAACCCTATCCAAGTCGTCAAGGAAGTCAAGATATGGAGCGACGACAAGGAACTCGTGGATACGGTTAGGGAAAAAGGGGAGGAACTGAGGTTCCTGGTTAGGTCAGAGAAAGTCAACATTGCAAGGGAATATGGCGGGGACTGGAAGAGGCAGGAGGTAGACGACAAAGTGCTGATGATCTACATAGAGGCTTGACAGTCAACCGTACATCAGCTGATCGCTGTTCGACTCCTCTGCCACAGGAGCCTTAGTGACCACATCAACCGTCTGCTCGACATCTCTCTTGCCAAGGAACCATGCGATGGATGCTGAGAGCGACGGTGGGAGATCCTGCTGAAGAACCTTTACATCCCCCAAGTTCTTGAAGGCCTCTCTGAGGTCTCTGTCAAGTTGGTAGAGGCTTTTCACACATATACTATGCCATTTGAATATCGTGAACGACGTCGGGTCGTCAAGCGCCTTCTTCAGCAGCCTTTTATCATGGCAGTTAGAGAAGTATCTGCCGTCATCCTTTTTCTGGACAATCCTGCAGTATTCGGAATAGACCTTAGCCATCTTCCTCTTGATTTCCATTATCTTATAGAGTAGGCTCATGCCAAGATAAGGCACCTCTTCTTTCCTCGCTATCTCCAAGTTCGTCTCGAACCCAAGCACTACTGGTATCAAGAGGTTTTCTGGAAGACTGACATCAAAAGAGGGCTCTATGCAGAAACAGTTTATTTCAGAGTAGACCGAAAGCATGATACTCAAGGTTTCAGACATCGTGGAATTTGCGTAAACGAGTTCATTCGAATAATCGTACTTGAGCCTTGACGCAAGAAAGGCCGCTGCAGAGCATGCGGACTCGATCGCAGAGACCATCTCCCTTCTCATCTTGATCCTCCACGCAGTATCAGCGAACCAGTATTTCCCATATTCTCTTCCTATTGAGATCTGCTCGTTGAAGAATTTGTTCTTGTAGATAGAATCCAGCATCTTCTCAGCCTTTGTCGTCCGCACCTTCTTCAGAAGGGACGATGACTCTTCAAAGGAGATAGCCTTCTTGTAGTAGAGAAACTGTATTAGAGACGACACTACCAGCTTCTTCTCATGTTCATTGCAGACGGACCACGTCACAGGCAATCGAACAAAAAGAGAATTCTTAAGTCTGAAAGTCAAAAAAATATAACTTAAAGATGTTCAAGAAATGATGGCGGCTAGTCCAATTTCGCCACTCTACTTGTGCCAGTCGATGACCACAGCCGATCTTCCCGCCGATCTCTGAATATATTCGTAAGCAGAGAGAGCTGCCTTTGCACCGTCTGCGGCAGATACGACCAACTGTTTGAATGGTGTGCTTGTCACATCTCCTGCAGCAAAGACCCCGGCCACGGTTGTCTCGTTCCTGCTGTCTACTATGATCTGCTTCTTGTCGTCTATTCCAACCAAGCCTTTGAATGCGTCAACGCTGACATCGAACCCCATCTCAACGAAGACGCCGTCGACGACGGTTTCGAAGACGCCTTTTTCATCAGATTCCAGAACTATTGAGGTAACCTTAAGTGTTCCCTTCACCTCTTTCACATTGGTCCCCAACAATAAGATAATATTTTTGGCCTGATCAATGACACCTACCAGCTCTTCGTCTTCTAGAAGTGTCTTTCTCCTCGATACAAGCAGGACTTCGGCAGCGTACTTCGACAAGAGTACGGCGGCATCGTAGGCGTAGCCGCCATCTCCAACGACAGCAACCCTCTTGCCTCTGTAAAGTGGCGCATCACAGGTCGCACAATATGATATGCCGCTGCCCTTGAATCTTTCCTCGCCGGGAACCTTCAGGTCTCTTGGAATCTTTCCCGAAGCAATTATGACCGCCTTGGAAAGATACTGTCCTCTCAAAGCCTTTACCACAAATCGTCCCTCATCCTCTTTTGTGACCGATTTCACCTCATCTAAGGTTATCTCCGCCCCGAAACCTTGCGCTTGCTCGAAGATCTTCTGGATTATGTCTGCTCCACTGGACCGTGGGATGCCTGGATAATTTTCGATTTCTCTCGCAAACAGCGCCTGCCCCCCTATATCTTTTGATATGACTAGTGTCCTAAGACTTCTACGGCATGAGTAGATCGCGGCAGTTAAGCCTGCAGCGCCCGCACCAATAACAACCACATCATAGTATGGTAGGTCCATCGAGTTAATCTGTGAAAGTGAAGGCTTATAAAAGATTACTGGAGACTCATCTTACCCAATCTTCTTAAGGCCATAATTCGGTCTTCTTTTCCGATCTTCGCGTTTTCAAGAGCGCCCTTCAGGAAACTGATGGAGTCATCATATGCCCTCCTATCCACCGGGAATGGGACACCATCTTTTCCACCCACACAGAAACTGAACTTTACAGGATCTCGCCAATCTATCTCACTTCCGTAGACGAGATTCGATATTAGCGCGAGCGCCCTTATCGTATTCGGTCCAACTCCCCTTGTCATCAAGACCTCTTCAAAATCACGCGGTTGGGTTTCATAGAGCTGTCTTGCCACCTCCCAGTTTATGCTTCTAGGCATTACAAGATGATTTGAAAGAGGTTTCTTCAGAGGGGGCGCTATCCAATCCATCAACGTCACACTCGTCTTATCATGCAGTTCTTGAACCATGTTCTGAACCTTCACAGGCTTCTCCCTTGAGATGTCAACGATGACCTTCTGGGTTTCAAGGCTTCCTGAAGAGGTCAGGTTTAGGACGGCTTCTTCAACCCTATCGGACACAATTGCAGTATGAGGTTCTACGACATAGCTGTGAACATCATCTGAAAGCCAGTGATATCTGCGAGCATATCTTCTATCGACATTGAGCCCCTGCTGGACAACAGCCCATTTCCCACTCTCTTCAAGAAAGAACACGTGATGATAAAGTTGGTAGCCGGACTGGATAGCAGTGCTGTCAACTTTGGCCGAGATCCTACTGGCATACATCAGCTGAGCTATCCTCTGGGACGTGAATGAGAAGATTTCTCCAGCTCTATCGATCTCTTCCTGAGCCTTCCTCGAAGCGTTACCTTTTCCACCACATGCAATGACACCATACTCTCCGGCGGCCAACGCCTCCTTCAAAGCCCCTGTTAATGTCGTCGTGAGGCCGGAGCTGTGGTAGTCAAATCCCACAGCACACCCTAAGGACTGAAAGAAGAATGGGTCAGAGATTCTCTTCAAGAATTCATCTCTTCCGAACTCCAAGATGATCGCTTCAGCGATCCCCCCTGACAGCTTGACCATTCTCTCGAATAGCCATCTTGGGCATCTACCAAAATGCAGAGGCAGATCGGCTGTACCCAACTTCTTCAACCACGATCACCGGAGAGCCTTACGGCTGATCTGTTCGACCACCATTATAAAGGTTAAATTTGTTGAAGCCGTCTATCAGACAACAAATATCAATACACTTTTGAGGTGCAGTTAGGAAGTTGTCTGTTGCAGATCAACATGTAAAGGCTTTTATAGCATGTCGGCAATAGAAACGATCTATGCTACTTGATCGCGAGGCAGAAGTCTTGGACAAGATTAAGGCCGAAGAAGCCATTTCTCTGGCTCAGAAGATGGTGAAGATCGACAGCCAAAACCCTCCCGGAAACGAGAAAGAATTGGCTGATTTCATGTCCAGTCTACTTCAGGCGATTGGCTTAGAGACACACGAGTACGACTTTAAGCCAAACAGGCCGAACGTGGTCTCAATCCTGAAGTCTGAGGGAGCCTCTAAGACTCTAATCTTCAATGGACACCTTGACACCGTCCCATTCGGCAACCTATCAGACTGGTCTATTCCCCCACTCAGTGGCCTAATCAAGGACGGGAAGCTCTTCGGCCGTGGCTCAACCGACATGAAAAGCTCAATAGCCGCTTTCGTCTGCGCCCTGAAGACCATCTTGGAAGACAAAAGGGACGTCTCTGGCGGCGTCTTGATCGCACTCACTTCGGATGAGGAGGACTCTTGTAGAGGAGCCGAAGACATTCTAAATAGAGGCTTCAGGGGAACTGCTGCTATAGTTGGAGAACCAACTAGTCTACAGATAAACATAGCACATAAGGGATTCGCACGCTTCAATCTCACAACCTATGGTAGGCCAGCGCACACAAGCGAACCTGAAAGAGGTGTGAATGCAATATTCAAGATGTCGAAGGCGCTAACCAAATTGGAGGAAATCTCTAGAGAATATCAGAAGTCGGGTAGGTTACATCCTATATTGGGAACACCAACATTATCGGTTGGCAAGATACGTGGAGGGGTCAAGGACAACATTGTGCCAGATGCCTGCGAGATAACCATCGACCGAAGACTTCTACCCGGCGAGACCCCATCAGATGTGGAGAAGGAGTTAAATCGGCGATTGGCCGAAATCAGCCTGGAGGATCCCTCAGTCAAGTTTAGGCTATCTCTATACAACGCTCAGCCTCCTTCAGAGACATCAGCCGACGAGACGATAGTCAGGCTTGCGGAAGGGGCTGTACATGATGTAGTCGGAGACACCCCAAAGATCGGAGGAATGGTGGCGACCACAGAAATGTCACATTTTGTGAGGGCGGGGATTCCAACCATAATCCTAGGATGCGGCGACATAAGGATGGCCCACGTAGTCGACGAAAATGTGCCTGTACAGCAGATAGTTGACCTAACAAAGATATATTCTCTGATCGTCTTAAGATACCTTCAGAGAGAACGCTGACAAAAAAGAGCTTAATCATGGAAGATTATCTGCAGGATCCCCAACACTATGAATATGAATGACGCAACCTTCTTCATCTGCCCCATTGGAATCCTCTGAACCAGCCTGTTACCCACTATGACAGTCAAGGCTGTGAGGCTGATGAGGGCCATCATGGCACCCGATATGACCGCAAAAGGCTCTGCATAGGAAGCCGAAAGGAGAGCGACCAAGACCTGTGTCTTATCTCCCATTTCAGTCGAACCTATCAATATGAAGGAGGAGACAAAGGGCGACTTATTGGCTTTCGTTGGACAGTACTCTTCCTCCCTGCCCAACAGGAAGTATATGCCAAACAATATGAAGACCACTCCAGCGGAGATTCTCAACATATACAGAGGCACCACCTCGAGTAGCAGGGTTCCGGCAGCCACAGCAAGGGAGTCTACAAGAAGAAAGGCCAAGCCTGCACCTAAGATCACGGGATACGCCCTGTACTTCATCGAGAGAGCGAGTGCGCATAATTGGGTCTTGTCGCCTATCTCAGCCAACAGCACCAGGACGAAAGTTGAAAGTAGAGGTTGAAGCATCTTCTTGCGTTCACGGTGCCGTGTCCGCGTGATCTTAAAAAGCTTTCTCAGAGACCCTAAGATAGTCTGACATGTGAGCCTCCAACGATCTGTACATAGCAGTATCACATCTAGAAGAATCGTGTGGGGCATCTATGTTCTCGGCTATGCTACTGCTCGCCAGATGCAACAAATTAGGTGACTCTTCTCAATATTTCTCTTGCCACTATTAGGCCAGATGCGGAAGATTGCACAAGCCCCCTCGATACACCCGCGCCATCGCCTATCGTGAAAAGGTTCTTGATTTCTGTCTCAAGGTTCTTTGTCAGCTTCAGTCTCGAAGAGTAGAACTTTACCTCTATCCCATATATCAGCGTGTGATTAGAGTACACACCTGGCGCAATCTTGTCTAGGGCCCTGAGCATCTCCTTAATGTCCGCGAGGTATCTGGCTGGAAGTACGAAGCTTAAGTCTCCGGGGTGAGCGCTTCCCAAAGTTGGCTCAACGATGCTTCTCGAAAGCCTCTCTTGAGTCGATCTTCTTCCTGTTACCAGGTCCCCAAGCCTCTGCACCATTACTCCATTGACCAGCAGGTTTGCAAGCTTGGCTATGTACCTTCCGTAGGCTATTGGATCCTTGAATGGCTCAGTGAACTGTGTGCTGACCAAGATCGCGAAGTTGGTGTTGTCTGAGCGTTTTTCCAGGTAGCTGTGGCCATTGACGGTAACCAAGTCGTTGATTCTTTCTTCGACCACGTACCCGTATGGGTTGACACAGAACGTTCTAACCTTATCATCAAAGGACTTTGAATAGTAGACGAGTTTAGGCTCGTATAGGACAGAAGTCAAAGGCTCCAGGACTTCAGCTGGAACTTCCACTCTTACGCCCAAGTCGACTGGGTTGACGCTGGAGCTCAAGTTGAGCCTTTCCGCCTCCCTCTTCAGCCAATCAGCCCCGCTCCTGCCTGGTGCAAGAACCACATAGTCTGCGGCAATCTGTCTACCATCTTTCGTGAGAACGCCTCTTGCGGCGCCGTCAACCACTATGACTCTGTCGATTTCGGTCTCCATCATAATGTTGACCTTGCTTTCGAGATCTCGCCTGATATTTTGGAGTATTCTGGGGCACTGGTCGCTACCAAGATGTCTAACTTTACTTGGCACCAGCCTAAAGTCCGCTTTAGCCGCTTCTCTAGCTATCTTCGATATCTTGTCTTCGTCTACACCATAGACCCTATCGGTGGCACCATAGTGTAGGAATACTTCGTCGACCCTTTCGATGACCTTGACGAGGTCGCTTTCATTCATGTAGTCGACAAGCCAGCCTCCTGTCTCTGTAGAGAAGGTTAGCTTGCCATCACTGAAGGCGCCAGCTCCACCCCAGCCATTATAGACACCATTATATGCCACATTATCTTGCATTCTTTTTTCGATATCTTTCCCTTTATCGATTATCGTGACATCTAACCTGCTATCCGCCGACAGTTCTAATCCCGTAAATATCCCCGAGGGCCCAGCCCCGACAATCACCACCCGCTTTCTCGGAACAGCCAAGGCTAATTTACTCCGAAGTCACCATAATATTTTTCACATCTTTAAAAATCTTTCACCTAACATGTGATAAGATTTATTAGATGATTGAAGGTCTTAGAGTTGCATGCAAGACCTAGAATATGAGTTGAGAGTCCTCAAGGAGATTGTGGCAGTAAATAGTGATTCTGTCACCAAAGACGGCTACACCGAATGTGCAGAGGCTATCTCCAGTGAAGCAGAAAAGATCGGCCTAGAAGTTGAAGTCTATGATTCAAGAGAAAAGACAAAGGACCACCTACCCAGGCCAAATGTTGTCGCATCCCTCGATGTCGGCGCGGACGAGACCCTATTAGGTATAGCACACTATGACATCGTCCCTCCAGGCACTGGCTGGAGACATGACCCATTCACGTTGACAGTCGACGGCGAAAGAGCCTACGGCAGAGGTGCCGCAGACGACAAGAGCGCCATAGCCGCCTTACTCGGCGCCGCCAAGAAGATCGGAAAGGGTTCAAGGCTGAACTTTAAGATCTTGGCGACCGCGGACGAGGAAGTTGGAGGCGAATACGGTCTAGGATTTCTCTTGAACGACGTTGGGATAAAGGGAGATGCTGCACTTATAGTCGACGCCGGCCCAGAACTTCTCTCTATAGGCGCTAGCGGCATAAACCAGGGGACGATCACAGTGAGGGGAAAGCAGGGCCATGCAGGATACCCTCACCTGTCATTGAATGCATTACATGGCATGGCTAGGCTCATAGTTGAACTTGAAAAATTTCAGAAATTCAGAGAACAGAAGCTTTCCATGTTGGATGCGCCCCCAGGATCGCCCAACAAGAAGGTCTGGGGTAGATTTTCGGTGACGATGCTGCAGTCGGGCACGAAAAGCAACATCATACCTGGCACAGCAGAGGCAACCTTCGACATGAGGCTGATCCCAGAAGAAGATTGTGTGAAGGCTCAAAGGGAGCTGGAGGAGTTTCTTGAGAAGGTTGACCTCGGAAATCGAGAGTACAAAGTTGACTTGCATTTTACGCTGACAGGAGGAAACTACTTCACCGACCCACAGCTACCTTTTGTCCAGAGCTTCAAGAGAGCAATAGAGAAGGTGACTGGCACAGAAGTGCTCCTGGCAGCGGAGTTGGGCGGAAACGATGGCCGATTTACGAGCGCAAAGGGAATTCCAACCATTTCATATGGCCCAATATCAAAGGACACCAACTTTCATGGCGTAGACGAGTTTGTCTGGCTTAGAGACATTCGAATTGTGAGAGACTCGATTGTAGAGTACTTGAAAGCCTAATATTGCGCTAGAATCTGTCATCAGACACAGCCTCATAGGCTGCAGGAATCTTCAGTAACATGAAATTGGCTTAGCATCTCAGAATGCTACAGGATGGTGTTCTGTGACGCTGACAAGCTCCGGAGACAGGGTCGCCTCATGTCTTATGTGTTAGTGTGCACGTTCGACAAAAACGTTATTAGCTGGTTCTTTTTCCATCAGGCGATTATGACAGAACGGATAGGCATGATCCATGGCGCTGGAGGTAGTGTCTCATATGCGCTGATAAAGGAGTTGATTGTATCACGTTTTTCAAGCAGCGGTTTCGAAGTCCCATTGGACGCAATGGATGACGCATCCGTTGTAGATGGAATTGTCTTTAAGACAGACTCTCATACGGTCTACCCTCTTTTCTTCCCAGGCGGCGACATCGGGAGGCTTTCTATATGTGGGACGGTCAACGATATTTCCATGCTGGGAGGGTGGCCTACAGCCCTGTCCTTTGGCCTGATATTGGAGGAGGGACTTGAGCTGCCAGTCCTCGAACGTGTGCTTGACAGCATGAAGAAGGCATGTGAGGAAGCGGATGTCAAGATTGTAACAGGAGATACCAAGGTGGTGGAACACGGTGGCCTAAGAGAGATGATCATCAACACTTCAGGAATAGGCAGAAGGAGTGACTTCATGGAACATAACCTTGATGTTGTGAGACGCTATAGGGTATGTCGTTCCAACTGGCTGCTTGACTCCAATGTCAGACCAGGTGATAAGCTGATACTGTCTGGCTATGTTGGAGACCACGGTGTGGCGGTGATGTGCGCGAGACAAGGATATGGGCTAAAGGTTGACGTGAAATCAGACATGCAGCCACTGAACCATATGGTGGATAGGGTCTTGAGAGTTGGCGGTGTTGTAGCCATGAAGGACCTGACGAGAGGTGGACTAAGTAACGCCCTCTATGAATGGTGTGACAAGAGTAGAATCGGATTGTCGGTGAACGAGCCCAACATACCGATAAGAGATGGTGTTAGGGCAGCATGCGAAATCTTGGGGATCAGCCCTCTTGAAATAGGCAATGAGGGAAAGGCGATATTGGCGGTCGTTCCTGAAATGGCGGAGGAGGTTCTATCTGAGTTGAAGAAGACGAAGGAGGGCTCTGACGCGCAGATGATAGGCGAAGCCGTTGGTAGCTCCGGCAAGGTCACACTTGAGACCACAGTGGGAGGAAAGAGGATACTTCCTAGACCTAGAGGAGACCCTATACCGAGAATCTGCTGACACGGTCTGGTAGACCACGACTGAGGCCCTTTGAAATGTTTGAGCACATAAAGGCGGTGTTCGACGAAAGCCTTCATCGCGATGGCAGGATCGTCGTCGTAGTCTTCTATGCCTCATATTGCCCATTTTGCTTACAATTTTCGTCTTATATGAAGAAACATAGTTCGAACATGCTATTTCTGTTCGCCAAAGCGGATGTTACAGATGATGACAGCCCACTCTGGGGCAAGTACCATTTGGCAACTGTTCCAACACTAATCGCGTTCAAGGATGGAAAAGAGATCGCGAGAAGGGAGGCACCCCTCGGTGTCGGCCTAGAAGAAGACGACTTCGTCACTTTTCTCAGCCAACTTGTGACGTTCACGTAGCCTACGTGATCGCTGCCTAGGAGCCGGCTTAAGAGCTTCCTCAGACTTGTCCAAGCTCCAAATGGATCCTGCAGGCGCCCTCGATCGAAACCATACAGGCGCCCACCGGGTTCTCTAGTGTACAAACCTTATTGAAAAGGGGGCAATCTTTAGGTTCAGCAACCCCCCGCAGGACTTCACCACATCTACAGCGCTTCTCTATCTCAGAAGGCTCATATGTTACCTTCGAGAGAATGTCTTCGAATTGTGCTTGTGCATCGTGTGCAGAGAATCTTCTCTTTATCTTCATCAGCGACTTCGGGATAATAGGGAAACCTCTCCATTCAATATCGCCTTCTTCAAAAACGCTGTGTAAGACCTTCAATGCTGTGGTATTTCCATTTGCCGACACGACTCTGTTGTATTCGTTCACCACTCTGGGTTCACCCTCTATGTTCTGTTTGACGAGTTCATATGCAGATAGAGCAAGATCTAAGGGTTCAAATCCTGAAATCACCTGTGGAATTTGAAACCTCTTCTTTATCTGCTCATACGGTCTTGCACCGACTACCGCGCTGACGTGACCGGGCTCAATCAGTCCCTGAAGTCTGACTTCCCCCAGTTCGAGAAGCTTGATCATGGCAGGCAGGAAGAACCGATGGCAACTAAAGACGTAGAAGTTATCAGGGAGGTCGTCCTTCAATAGGATAGCCCCCGTTGTCGGTGCTGTAGTCTCAAAGCCTATTGCCATGAACACAACATCCTTCTCCACCCCCTCGGCAAGCTTAACAGCATCTTCAACGCTGTAGACTACCCTGACATCGAAGCCATCCTCTCTAAGGCTCACCAGCGATCTTCCATTAACGGGAACCTTGAGGCAGTCACCGTACACTACGATAGTCTTGCCGTTCTCAGCCAATCCCATAACTTGGACAAATTCCTTCGCTGTTGTCACACAGACCGGGCATCCTGGGCCGGACTTGACGCTTACACCCACCTTTCCAAATAGGCTGTCGAGGCCATATCTTACAAGTGTTTCCTGATGTGTGCCACATGCGTGCATAAAGTTCAAGTGAACATGGTATTCGCCGATCCTTTCCACAATTCCCCTTATCAGTTTGCCGTCTCTCAGCCTCTCCAAGTCTCTTTCTCCTCATCCCTGCATGATTTGCCTAACGAGCTCCAGGGTCTTTTCAGCTTCCCTCCTTCTTACCTTAGAGATTGCGAACCCAGCGTGGACAATGACATAGTCTCCGACCCTAGCTCTTACAAGAGAGAGATTCACTTGTCTGTATGCGCCGCCGAAGTCTACTGTACCTTGGTCTCCTCTTCGTTCAACGATCTTTCCGGGAATAGCCAAGCACATTTTTTCTGCGGACACTTGAATATAAGACTATTATATATGAATATCGGATTGTTGAGTGAGTTAAGTGATCCATCAGTTACGTTGAAGGTGCATTTTATCGTCTACTCTTTTTTCCGCAGGCAACGAATATGCTGACGGTTGCCCTTTGGCAGCCGCATTCGGATGTAGCGCAGCAGTTCTCTCCCACCGATGCCACTTCAACATCTTTAAGCCCGGCTCTCAAGAACCATGCCTTCACGTCTTCACGTTTGAACCCCATCCATCGGTCTCTGTGTTCCGTTTTGAGAAATTCGAAGCCATGTTGGTCGAGGTCTGTTATGACAAGCCTCCCCCCTGGTCTAAGAATCCGCACCATCTCCACTATCGCTTCAGCAGGCGATTCCATATGATGCAACAGCATGTTGGCGAAGACGCAATCAACCATTTCATCCTCTATCGGCAGATCTTCTGCGTTCCCTATTCGATAGTTGATCGAATCAACTTTCGAAAACTTCCTCTTCATTTCCTCTATCATAGCCTGCGATCGATCGACCGCTATCACCTTAATCCCCCTTTTCACAAGCCCTTCTGTCATGAACCCTGTCCCTGCTCCAATGTCCGCCACTACTTGAGCACCATCGACCTTCCCAACCTCGAACGCCTTCTCTCTCACCTTTTCCGAAAAGAAGACGCTCCGCATCTTATCCCAGTCCCCTGCAACTTCATCAAAGTATTCCCTGCTCGACATATCGTCTTCTCTCCTATCTAAGAAGCCACCTGCCGACTATATATGCTTGGCCTAAACTTATGCATCCGTCACCCGGTGGTGCATACTTCTTCTTGTGAAGCCTCAGCCCGCTCGCCTGAACCGTGGTTCGTATTGTTCTCGAAATATGCTCGTTGTAGGCTACGCCACCTGAGATAGAGATGTCTCTTATGCCGTGTTTGTATGCCTTGCCTACTGCGAGTTCTGCGATCCCTCTAGCCAGATATTCTTCGCCAGCGTAGGCGAGCTCTACACCCGAAACCTTGCCGATGTTCAGATAGATCTTCTCGAGCAGGGGGGTCGTCATCAGCACATCACCTCTTATTATCGGGTCTATCCTGAATTCTCCGCGGGCATTTGACGCATAGCTCTCCAACTTCATGGCAGGCTCCCCCTCATATGTTCGAGTATTGCATACGTCCAAAAGGGTGGATATCGCGTCCAGCATCCGCCCGAAGCTCGTCGTCAAGATGTAGTCTTTGAGTTTAAGCTTTCTTGCCAGAACCTTGACCTCCTCGTTACCATAAGGGAATTTAGTGAGGTTAGCAGACACCCATCTAACTCCTAGACCTTTCTTAGATAGGATGGCAAATACCATCCTAGCAGGATATCTCGCTGCCAGATCGCCTCCTAAATAAGGCTGCTCCTCCAGATGCCCTATCCTCTCCATCTTGGCTCCATCACATAGAAGAACTTCTCCCCCCCAAGCGTTCCCATCAAGCCCATAGCCGAAGCCGTCGATCGCTATGCCGACGCATTGCTCGAGGCAGCCCTCTGCCATCACCGATGCGATGTGGGCGTGATGATGCTGGATCGAATATGATGGAATCTTCAACTCGTTCGAGAGCTCTTGAGCGAAGACGGTTGTGTTAAATGATGGATGCAGATCGTGTGCGACAGCCTCAGGTTTTGCAGAAGTCAAGGCGACCATCCTCTTCAGTGCCGACCTCAGATGCTCTAGTGTTTCAAGGTTCTCAACATCCCCGACATACTGTGTTAGATACGCCTTATCTGAAGCCACAACACATCCCGAAACATTCTGTTCCGCTCCAAGCCCTATGACATCCCTAGTACCCGGCACTTCGAGAGGCTGAGGCACATAGCCTCTTGACCTCCTAAGAAAGTAAGAGACTCCATCAACCTTCCTTATCACAGAATCATCGCATCTGTGTAGAATCCTCCGATTATGCACCAGAAAGTAGTCGACAACACCTGAAAACTTCCTGAACGCCTCCTTTTCTTCAGACACTATTGGCTCAGAGGGCAGGTTTCCGCTTGTCATGATGAAGACATCTGTCTTCGCCTTGTCGAATAGAAGAAGATGCAGCCCTGTATAAGGCAGCATTACTCCTATGTTGTGAAGCCCAGGGCTAACAAGCTTGGAGAGTGCAGCGTCCTCTTTCAGCCTAACTAATACTATAGGTTTTGAAGGAGAACAGAGCATCTCCTCTTCGTCACCGTCAACATATGAAAACCTTTTGACTGTCGACATGTCCTTTGCCATGACCGCGAAAGGCTTCTCCTCCCGATGCTTCCATTCCCTAAGCCTCGAAATCGCTCTATCATCGTACGCTGACAGCGCGATGTGAAATCCTCCTACACCCTTCACAGCCAGAATCCCGCCGCCGTCTATACATTTTGCGGCATTGGCGATCGGGTCACCATCTATCGGTGAACCCCTGCTGCTCAAGAGCTGCAAGGCCGGCCCACAGTCCCCGCAGGCGATCGTTTCAGCATGGAATCTTCTGTCAAGTGGATCCTCGTATTCTACCTTGCAGCGTCTGCACAATGGAAAATCCTTCATTGCCGTGTTTTTCTTGTCGTATGGGAACCTTTCGATGATGGTGAACCTCGGCCCACAATCTGTACATGTTATAAAGTGGTAGCCGAACCTCCTATTCTTGGGGTCAAACAGCTCTCTGGCGCATTCGTCGCAGATGCCAAGATCTGGTGGAATCAGTGAGGCGCTCTCCTTCTCCCGACGCTCACTTCTGAGAACCACGAACTTGGAATAGCCGTGCTCTCCATCTAGGTCTTTTCTATTGAACTTCTCTATTCTAGCAAATGGTGGCTTCCTCAAATAGAGTTCCTCCACAAATCGGTCGATATCCTGCCTTCTGCCTTCGACTTCTATCTCGACTGTTCCATCACCCATGTTCTTGACATATCCACCAAGGTGATTTCTTACAGCAGTCCTGAAGACGAAAGGTCTGAACCCTACTCCTTGAACGATCCCTGCAACCGTGATCCTGCTTCTCATCGCCTAAGACTTCTGTCTTCCCATATCATTTTAACTTATCTCGAAGTCCACCCTCCAACAGGCAGATGAGCGATTCAAGGGAAACCGAAGATGGGGTCGTCAACGGACCGCCATGGTGAGAGAAAGACTTAAAAATGGTCATGGTATTAGCTGGAGAGGGTTCACGAGCAAACCGAAAAAGGCGTGGATCGTTCTTGACGACGGAACCACAGTAGAAGGCAAGGCCTTTGGATGTCAACGGGATGTCGTAGGAGAAGTCGTTTTCACCACAGGAATGGTCGGATACACTAAGTCGCTCACAGACCCATCCTACAGGGGACAGATTCTTATGTTCACGTACCCTCTGATAGGCAACTATGGGGTTCCAAGCTTCTCCAACGTCGACGAATATGGGTTACCCAGATACTTTGAATCCGACTCGATCAAAGCACAAGGAACAATAGTTCACGAACACTGCGATCAGCCATCTCATTGGGCTTCAGTCCAGACAATCAACGAATGGCTCATGGCTGAGGAGATTCCAGGAGTCTACGACGTGGACACGAGAAGCCTGACCCAAAAGATCAGGGTTAAAGGTGTAATGATGGGCGCGATCGTTGTAGACGAGAAGCCGGAGAAAGGATTCACGATGCTTCGAGAGTCAGCCAAGTATGGAGAAATAAACTTCGTACGGGAAGTCAGCATGAGGTCGCCTAAGATCTATGGAAAAGGTGAAAAGATCTTGGTTCTCGTCGACTACGGTACAAAATACAACATAATAAGGAACCTTTTGGCCAGAGGGTTTAAGGTGGTAAGGGTACCCTACGATTCCACCGCAGACTTGATACTAAGCTACAACCCAGACGGGATCGTGTTAAGCAACGGCCCAGGAGACCCAAAGCAGCTTAAGGATCCTATAAAGGTCGCAAGGCAACTTCTAGACGAATACGAGAAGCCGATATTGGGGATATGCTTAGGCAACCAAATACTTTCCCTTGCAGCAGGAGCTGACACCTACAAGCTGAAGTTCGGTCACAGAGGCCAGAACAAGCCAGCCCTCGATCTAGCCAACCGCAAATGCTATATCGTCAGCGAAAACCACGGCTACGCCGTAGACGAACAGTCCCTCAGCAAAACAGATTTCCGAGTCTGGCTAAAGAATATCGATGACGGCACGATAGAAGGGTTAAGG
Organism: uncultured Nitrososphaeria archaeon; assembly: GCA_964448685.1. Lineage (GTDB taxonomy): Archaea > Thermoproteota > Nitrososphaeria > JACIWG01 > JACIWG01 > CAYUWR01. Next base: position 69,365 of record CAYUWR010000038.1, on the reverse strand, counting down.
CATGGTACGAGGCCCATAATTTCAACTCAGTTCCATCCAGAAGCCTCACCTGGCCCCTATGATACCACCTTCATCTTTGATGTCTTCAAGAAGATGGTGAACTCATAAGATGCCAAAGTTCGATTCCGTCAAAAAGGTTCTGGTAATAGGCTCAGGCCCAATTCAGATATCGATGGCCGGAGAATTCGACTACTCAGGTACTCAGGCGCTCAAGGCTCTAAAGGAGGAAGAGATTGAGACGGTTTTGGTCAACTCGAATATTGCCACCATCCAAACAGACCCCAAGATGGCTGACAGGGTATACCTGCTTCCTACAACACCCGAATTTGTCGAGAAGGTTATCGTAAAGGAACGCCCAGATGGTGTACTGCTGGGCTTCGGAGGCCAGACCGCATTGAACTGCGGCTTCGAACTCTACAACAGGGGGGTATTTGAGAAGTACGGTGTCAAAGTTCTTGGAACCAGTGTTGAGAGTATAAACATAACTTCAGACAGACAACTCTTCAGGAGGACGATGGAGAACAACGGCCTCCCGGTGCTTGCAAGCGAGGCTGTCACAAACGTCAAAGACGCGTTGGCGGTAGCCGAAAGAATAGGCTATCCTGTCATAGTGAGGGTGGCATACAACCTCGGCGGAAGAGGGGGAGGCGTAGCCTACAACCAGCTAGAACTAGATGAGATTGTAAGCAGAGGGATCGCCAACAGCTACATCGGCCAGGTTCTAATCGAAGAATACATAGGAAAATACAAGCAGGTAGAATATGAGGTCGTACGAGACTATGAGGATAACGCGATAACCGTCTGCAACATGGAAAACATGCTGGGCATGAGAGTGCATACGGGAGACAATTTTGTGGTTTCTCCATCTCAGACGCTCACCAACGACGAATATCACCTTCTAAGAGAGGCTTCGATAAAGGCCACCAGGGCCAGCAAGATAGTTGGAGAATGCAACGTGCAACTCGCACTAGATCCCAATTCAAACAAGTTCTATATAATTGAAATAAATCCAAGACTTTCCAGGTCTTCTGCTCTCGCAAGCAAAGCCACAGGCTATCCTCTCGCATACATCGCCGCCAAGCTTGCAGTGGGCTACAGCCTTCCTGAAATAACCAATAAGGTGACGAACGTGACAAGCTCCTTCTTTGAGCCAGCACTGGACTACGTCGTCTTCAAGGTTCCAAGATGGGATCTTTCAAAATTCGGTTACGTGGACAGGAGGCTAAGGACACAAATGAAGTCCGTTGGAGAAGTTATGGCCATCGGCAGAACCTTCGAAGAAGCATTGCAGAAGGCAATGAGAATGCTTGATGTGGGACTTGACGGCCTTTCAGCAGACCTAGAAGGCGAATCCATAGAACAACTCGAAAACGTCTTATCGATGCCGACTGATTCGATACTTCTCAACATAGTTAAGGCGCTGAAGGCTGGCGTCAGCGTTGGGAGAATCTGCAAGCTGACATGGATCGACAGATGGTTCATTGAGAAGATAAAGAAGATCGTCGACATGGAGCAGAAGCTGAAAGCATTAGGTGAACTCAGCAAAGACTGCGTCTCATTAGTCAAGGATGCTAAGAAGATAGGCTTCTCAGACAGCCAAATAGCAAGGGCGGTGAAGGCGACCGAAAGGCAAGTCAGGGAATTCAGGAAGACATTTGGAATCACGCCTGTCGTCAAGCAGGTGGACACCTTGGCTGCGGAGTGGCCTGCCAAAACCAACTACCTCTACCTAACATATGGAGGAGACCAAGACGACATCGACTTCAGAGACAGTAAGAACAAGGTGATAGTTCTGGGGGCGGGAACATACAGAATAGGAAGCTCTGTCGAATTCGACTGGAGCACCATGAACCTGGTTTGGTCTCTAAAGAAGCTGGGCGTCAACGAAACCATCGTCGTCAACTGCAATCCTGAAACAGTATCAACCGACTACGACATGAGCGACAAACTCTACTTTGAAGAGATAACATTAGAGAGGGTTCTGGACATCTACGAAAAGGAAGATCCAATAGGGGTGGTCACCTGCGTCGGAGGACAGACCGCAAACAACCTCGCACCGAAACTCTCCAAATGGAATGTTAGAATCCTCGGCACCGAAGGCGAGAACGTTGACAGAGCTGAAGACCGAGTCAAGTTCAGCTCTCTCTTAGACAGCCTCGGCATCCCTCAACCCAAATGGGCGAAGTTCAGCTCGATCGATGATGCAAAGAAGTTTGCTGAAACCATAGGTTATCCGGTCATAGTGCGGCCATCTTATGTGCTAGGAGGCTCTGTCATGAAGGTCGCTTGGAACGATCGTCAACTGGAAGACTTCTTGAAGAGAGCGGCGAAGGTCACGAGGGAGTTCCCTGTGACGGTCAGCAAGTTCGTAGGTGGAGCGATGGAAGTGGAAGTCGACGGCGTATGCGATGGCGCAAACGTCGTCATAGGCGCGATCATAGAGCATCTTGAACAGGCGGGTATCCATTCAGGAGACGCCACCATGATAATCCCATCACAGCATCTTTCAAGCCATCACATCGCAACTCTCAACGACTACTCCAGAAAGATCGCTAGAGCGTTGAAGATCGTCGGGCCATTCAACATACAGTACTTGGTTAAAGGACATGAGGTGAGCGTGATAGAATGTAACCTGAGGGCTAGCAGGTCGATGCCTTTCGTATCCAAAGTCAAGGGAATAAACTTGATGGACTACTCTGCAAGAGCACTCCTGAACTTGGGCATAGAAGACGCAGACGAAGTGAAGGTATCACATGTTGGTGTGAAGGCACCCCAGTTCTCCTTCATGCAGATAGACGGCGCAGACCCAATCCTAGGGGTTGAAATGAAGTCCACAGGTGAGGCAGCATGCCTCGGCGACAACTTCTATGAAGCATTAGTCAAAGCCTCAATCGCAGTCGGATCGAAGGCACCCACAAACCCGAGGTGGAACGTCTTCGTCAGCGTAGGCACAGACATGAGAAAGGCTGAGATAGAGCCATTGGTTAGACAGCTACTCTGGCTCGGATGCAATATATACTGTACACCTGGAACTGCAGCCTACTTTAAGGAAAGAGGACTCAACGTTAAGGTACTTAACAAGGTCAGCGATAAGGTGGAGCCGAACGTTCTCACGTACATAGTTAACCGTAGAATAGACTTGGTCATCAACATACCTGAACCAAAGAGTGTAGAGGAAATTGAGACCGTCATGGAAGACGAATACGCCATAAGAAGAAAAGCCGTGGAAATGGGGATACAGGTGGTCACAGTCCCCAGTGTCCTAGAACAGCTGATCAAAGGCGTCTCACATGTCAAGGAATTCGAGGCCAAATCACTGCAGGAATATCATAAAACAAGTGAGATGAAGCCGGCAACCTGAAACTTCAACGCATACAATACAATGTTTCTTCAAAAAAACCTATATTAGATTTTCGCAGCCTAATACTGGAGCGAGGAAGAAAGATTGGCGATAAGGTTCTATAACACCCTCGGACGAAGAAAACAAATATTCAAGCCGATAAAGGACCAGGAGGTTAAGATGTACTGCTGTGGGCTGACGGTCTACGATTACCCTCACATAGGAAACCTGAGGACCTACATTGACGAGGACGTCATTAGACGTGTACTAGAAGTCAACGGCTACAAAGTAACTCATGTAATGAACATCACAGATGTAGGTCATCTGACAAGCCAAGCTGATTCTGGCGAAGACAAAGTCGAGATGATGGCTAGAGAGCTGAAGAAGAACGCTTGGGAGCTCGCCGAATACTTTACAGCCGTCTTCTTCAAAGATCTTGAGACATTGAATATCTTGAAGCCACATATCATAGTTAAGGCAACAGAAAATATAAAGGAAATGATAGAGCTGATCAAGAAGCTGGAAGACAAAGGATACACGTACACAATCGAAGGCGACGGCATATACTTTGACACATCCAAGTTTAAAGAATATGGCAAACTTACAGGAATGAACTTCAAACAGCTGAACAGGTACCTGAAGGCAGGTGCAAGAGTGGAAGTTATCCCAGGTAAGAGAAACATCACAGACTTCGCACTGTGGAAGTTTTCTCCGAAAGATGTCAAAAGGCAGATGGAGTGGCCTTCCCCATGGGGAACAGGCTTCCCCGGCTGGCATATCGAATGCAGCGCCATGAGCATGAAGTATCTTGGAGAAACCTTTGACATCCACTGTGGAGGAATCGACCACATATACATACACCACTGCAATGAGATAGCTCAAAGCGAAGCTGCGACAGGAAAGACGTTTGTGCACTATTGGATCCACTGCCAATTCCTTCTAGTCGAAGGAAAGAAGATGTCAAAGTCCCTGAAGAACTACTACACCCTTAAAGATGTCATGGACAAGGGATACAGCTGGAGGGAAATAAGATACCTTCTTATGTCCTCTCACTACCGACATCAACTCGACTTCACCTTCAGAGGCCTAGATGCCGCAAGAGCGTCCATAAGCAGAATCGCCGAATTCCTCAAGAAGCTCAATAGCGTACAGGAAGGAAGACATTCAAGAAGGCTCCGTCCCCTAATTGGTAGAGCGAGAGCCGGTTTCCTTAGAGCATTAAATGATGACATAAACATGCCTAAGGCCTTAGCCGTATTCTTCGATTTCATCTCCGACGTCAACAAAATGCTAGCAAAAAACATGATCACAAAGAAGGATTCAGAGAAGATAGTAGAACTAATGTTATGGTTTGACAGAGTCCTCGGACTCAAGCTGAACGAATTCATAGAAGGCGAAAAAGAACTTCCAGAGGAAGCCAAGAGCCTCATAGCGGCAAGAAGAAGAGCGAGACAGGAAAAAAACTTCGAACTAGCTGACAAGATCAGAGAAGAACTTAAAGTCAGATTCGGAATACTTATTGAAGACATCAAAGAAGGTGAACGCTGGAGAAGGCTCTGAATCGTTTCTCTAAATGTGTATTTTCACATAAATAGATTCGGAGTCCGGACAGCATTCTTGGCCCAATCTGCTCTCCCACGATCAGGCCTGATGGGAGTATGCTTTTATTCACCCCTCATATGCTGCCAAGTGCATCACATTTACAGCTACTTTTTCTTGGAGCTTGCCGAAACCAAAGAGATGACATCCCTGTCTCTAAGCTTATATGAGGCAGGCAACCTTATTCCGTCACGACAGTCTATGCCATAAAGTAGCCCCTTCGCCAAAGCAGTATGAACCTCTCTTGCGAGGTCGGCTATAGTCGAACCTGAAGGCATCAAGTGAACATCGGGGAGGACATTTCCATCCTTATCCGTCAACGTCTTAGGATCATAGACCGGATAAACAGTACTCATCTTCAAAAGCTTGAAGACGGCAACATTCAGCGCAAACTGCACTCCCGTGTGAAGGTACTGACGCAATATTGTCTTGCGTATGAAGTTCAAAGCCCACTTTTGGTTGTCCGTCAGATGGCCTGAGTCAAGTATCATAAACCTTTCTTCGCCTGGAACATATTTTATGTAACCCTTCTGCTCAGCTCTCCTCAAAGTCAATTCTGCTTCAGCGCTTGCTGGAACCACTATCACGTCTGAGTACTCTTCGCGGATTCTCTCAAAGTTTTCTTGGGCATGTGGAAGGTCCATCTTGTTCGCGACTATTATGGTAGGCTTCGAGACATCTCTAAGCGTCCACGTGAAATCCTTCAATTCCGTCTCACTCCAGTTAAGGTAGTCCTTTTGCGCCAAACCAGCCTTTTCAATGGCCTGCTCGACATGCGCCTTCGTAATCCCGATTCCCTGCATGAAGCCCTGAATCGAAGTCGGCAAGTCTATCTCCTTCTTAAGATCTCTTTCTATTCGGTCCTGGTTTGCCAGAATCAGCTTAAGATACCACATGACAAGCTCTTCTTCGATGTCAGCGATGTCGGCGACCGGATCTCCGGTGCCAGGTTCCGCTATCCTCCCCTCAGAATCTATCGAACCTGAAGCATCCACAATGTGGACCAAGGCGTCAGACTGGGCTGCCACAGACAAGAACTGGTTGCCCAGTCCCTTTCCCATCCATGCACCTTTGATCAGGCCTGGGAGGTCGACAAGCTCGATCGGGATGAACCTCCATCCGTCTTCACATCTGGAATTCCTAGGGTTGTCCTTCACCCTAAACTCCCTGTGAACACAGAGAGTTACGACATTGGCGACCCCCATATTGGGCGTCTTGGTTGTGAAAGGGTAGGTTGAGACTTCTGCCGTCTGAAGGGTGGCCGAGTTGAAGAATGTGGTCTTGCCCGTATTTGTCTTTCCAATCAAGCCTATTTTTACTGGCATTTTGCATCCTAGGATTTGATATGCTACTATTTTATCCTTTAAGAAGGCCACAATACATTATGTACAATAAACCTCAAGTCATGTAGACAGTCGATCTAATTTCAAGATGCTCGCGAAGGAACAGGGCATCAGCAAACGAGATGGAAAAGGGTTCGACGGCTGAAGACGTGGAATTCTGGTGGGAAACTGATCCCGTTAGAACTACATATGCTTTAACGAAGGTTAATTACATACCATGTGTCAGCCTTGATGTCCTACGATGGTGGCTGAAGATTGCCGAAAAGGACCGTGATCAGAGCCAACGAGGGAATCGTCGTTGAGTATGGGGATAGAACTTTTGCTCTTGACCCTCTTTCGCCATCCAATGCAGACTACGTATTCGTATCCCACGCTCACATAGACCACGTCTGCAACTGGACGGAGAACAACCTCATATCTTCAAGCGAGACCGTGGCCATCGCCCGTGAAAGAGGCTTCAGCCTACCAGACCCAAAAAGTGTGGACGAGGTTGAACTATTTGATTCAGGCCACATAGTCGGCTCAAGGTCCATTCTGATCGGCGGCGAAATCTTCTACACAGGCGACATTGCACTGAGGCCAAGAGCTTTCTTGAAAGCGCCCAAGATACCGAAGGCTAGGACCCTTATAGTCGAGACAACATATGGAAACAAGAGGTACATTTTTCCTTCTCCAGCTGCTGTCGTCGACGACGCCAACAGACTGATTTCTGAAAGTTACTCGAGGGGAACGCCTGTAATATTATGTGGATATGCTCTTGGCAAGGCACAGGTCCTCTCTTACCTTTTCTCTTCTTGGTCTCCAATCTATGTCCATGAATCGGTCAAGAAGATGAATCAAGTCTGCTCTAGCCTAGGAGTGCCATTGAACTCATTCAAGAGCTACTTTGAAGCCAGAAAGGAAGGACTACTTGACAGGAGACCTTGGATATTGATCGCGCCATCATATTCGCCCAATAACAGTATGATCTCCTATCTGAAGGAAAGATATAATGCCAGCACACTGTCTTTTTCTGGGTGGGCCGTTGACATGCACACAAGAAACTCGAGTGGAGACCATTATCTTCCTCTAAGCGACCACTGCGACTTCGACGACTTACTGAAGGTTGTCAAGAAGGTTGACCCAGAAGAAGTCTACACCGTTCACGGGTTTCCAAGAGAATTCGCCCACGAACTAAGACGAAAGGGGTATTATGCCAAAGCCCTCGGAGGAAGTCAATCTAGCATCACAGATTTCGGAGCCCACACCGACTGAAACTGCTTCCCTACTCTACAAGAATAGCCCTTGCAGCTCCGCCATCTCACAAACGTGTGTCGATTAAGTCTAGCCTTGTACCCCTGTTTTCTGAAACCGCCCTCTGATATATCAAGCTTCCAACCGCGACATCCAATATCGCCAGGCCTGTCGAATCAAAGATGGTAATTTCTGAGTCTGAAGTCCTCCCCATCTTCTTTCCTACCACAATTTCTCCCAGCTCAGCATAGACGTCTTCTTTTCTTATCATGCCCCTTGAGATTGGAACATTTATTTCGCCAGAATGCAGCGTCTGCTCCATATCATCAACGACGATCTTGCCCTCCTTGAGAATTCTAGGATCTAGCTCCTGCTTTCCAGGAGCGTCTGCGCCGATCGCGTTAATATGCACCCCCTCCTTAAGCCATCCCGAGAACACGATCGGCGATCTCGAAGGAGTAACCGTCGAGACGATATCAGCACTTCCGACTGCATCCTGCACCCTAGACTCCACATAGACTTTGGAGGCAAAACCCTTTTCCTTTACATATCTGCTCAGTTTCATGGACGCATGCTCGTCTGTGTCGTAAATGTGAATCTCTTCCAGCGAAGCTACCTTGGATATGGCCTCGATCTGTGTCCGTGACTGAGTTCCAGCACCGATTACACCGAGGACCTTCGAGTTCTTTCGTGCCAAATATTTTGTAGCAACTGCGCTGGCAGCACCCGTCCTATATGACGTCATCTTGGTTCCATCCAAGATGGCTAAAGGCCTACCATTCCTTGGATCCACAAGTTCTATCATCGCCATTACACTCGGCAGCCCGATGCTTCTGTTCTCGAGGTGGAAGTTAACGATCTTGACTCCTGCTACGTCGGCTGTTTCGAGGTATGCAGGCATAGCCCTGAGGTCACCACCATATCGTCCAAAGTCAAGATATATCTTGGGTGGCATCTGAACCTTTCCAGCTCCCTTCTCACGAAAGGCTGCTTCAACACTTTGGATAACCTCCTTCATATCCAAAAGCTCGTCGATTTCTCTCCAAGTTAAGACCAAGATCCCCTTCTGGTCAGCCATGCCTCAATCTTCGATTTTGCACTAAATAAGCCTTTTTTAAGCAGTATTTTCAATAAGCAATGCTCTTTTCGTTCCCCAAAATCACCCTATATATTTGGGAGACGTCTATCAGGTTAACGATAATGGGTCTCCAGACGACCGTATCAGACAACACCCCCTCCAACAAACATGAGAAGGCTTAGGGGACAACGTTTTCCCTGGATAGGCGAGAAAACGTTTTTATCCTTGAAAAGTCGAGATTAGATCATGTCCAGCCTTGAAGACTATATTCAAGAGCTTTGGATCTACGACACTCACGAACATGTGGCGGCTGAAGACGAAAGGATAGCGCAGAGAGTAGACCCTCTTCAAGTACTTCTCTCACACTATGCTTCATCCGACCTAGTTTCTGCGGGCTTGAGCTTAGAGGACCTCGCTAAAGCCGTGAACATCAACATACCAGTCTTGGAAAGGTGGAGAATTGTGGAGCCTTTCTGGAGCAGAGCCAAGAACACATCATACTTTCAGGCAATAAAGATTGCAGTCAACGACATCTATGGCATAGAAGAAGTCAACGAGAAGTCAATAGAAGAACTCTCCAACAGAATGAACATCGAAAACAAGAAGGGCCTCTATAGGAGGATATTGAAGGAAAAGGCTAGGATTGAACGGTCAATCTACGATGGCATCTCTGATATCGTCGACGTAGACAGAGAATTCTTCGCGCCAGTCGTCAGACTCGAAGACTACATCATGATCCGAAGTAGAGAAGATGTGAGGAAGTTGAGCCGCATGCAAGGGCTACCGATACATTCGCTTAGGGAACTAGAGAGAGCGCTTGAGTTAAGGGTGGCAGGCATACTGGACAAGATTGTGGGATTCAAGATAGCCCTTGCCTATGAGAGAAGCATATACTTCGAAAAAGCCACATTCAATGAGGCGGAAAGGGTGTTCAATAGGATAATGAGTTCAAAAGACACATTCATAAGATACACGAGAAACGATGGAGTCAGAGTCACGGTCCCAGATCAGATCTCAATAGAAGAAGGTAGAAGCCTCCAAGACTACATGGTACACAAGATTCTTCAGCTCGCAGCCCAGCATGAATGTCCAGTGCAAGTCCACACCGGCCTTCAAGAGGGGAACCTGAACCTGGTCAGCAACTCTCACCCCCTCCTTCTGTCGAACCTGTTCATGGAATATCATGACGTCAAGTTCGATGTATTCCATGGCTCATATCCATACACAAAGGAGCTGGCCAATATCGCAAAGAACCTGCCGAACGTTTATGCAGACCTAAGCTGGTTACATGTTGTCTCTCCAACTTCGGCATGTGATGCCTTGAGAGACTGGCTAGACACAATACCTTCAAACAAGATACTTGGTTTCGGCGGAGACTATAGGTTCGTCGAAGGAATATACGCGCATTCGAAGATGGCGAGAACCCATATCGCCCAGGTCCTTAGAGAGAAGGTTGACAGGGGAAGGTTTACCGAAGAGGAAGCCAAGAATTTCGCCAGGAGAATCCTCAGAGACAACGTCATAGAAGTCTTCAAGAAGGCCAAAGCCTAAAGTGATCTCCCTCCACCAATGTATAATTCTTGGTGACAAATCAAAAGATATTAGTCTCCCCAATCATAGAAGGTAGTGAACCTAATTTGAAGGAAGCTGAACTCTACACAAGAATGGACAATTCGAGGGTCAAGTGCTTAGCTTGCCCAAGATACTGTAGACTGTCTATTGGGCAGACAGGATTCTGTGGGGTCAGAAAGAACATAGACGGCAGGCTCTTCCTACTCGTCTACGGAAGAGCAGTAGCCGTCCACATGGATCCGATAGAAAAGAAGCCCTTCTCCCACTTTATGCCTGGATCAAGGGTTCTCAGCATCGGCACAGTCGGCTGCGATTGGGCATGTCAATATTGCCAAAACTCCGACATAAGCCAGAGAAGGACCGTGGAAGGAATGGAGATTGGACCACAGGAGCTTACAGAACTGGCTGTGAGACAAGCTGCCGACGGGTTAGCGTACACCTACAACGAGCCAATAGTCTTCGTCGAGTACGCACACGACACAGGAGCCCTCGCGAAAAAAATGGGATTATTCAATGTCTTCGTAAGCAACGGTTATGCGACACCTGACACAGTGAAGATGATGCTCAAGTTCCTGGATGCGATAACCGTTGACTTCAAAGGAAATGGCGAAAAAAGGTTCTTGCAGAAGTATGCCTTCGTCGCCGACCCAGATCCAATATATCAAACACTCTTGGAGTTGAAGAGAGGAGGCGTGCACGTCGAAATCACAGACCTTGTGGTACCTGATGTAGGAGACGATCTCGAAGAAGCCAGAAGGCTCAGCAGATGGATCCTGGACAATCTAGGCGACCGCACACCCATACATTTCCTGAGATTCCATCCTGACTACAACATGTTGGATCTGCCGCCCACCCCTATCTCAACACTTGAGAAACACTGCGAGGTCGCCAAGGATATAGGACTGAAGTATGTTTATGTCGGCAACGTTCCAGGACACGCCTACGAGAACACCTACTGTCCCTCATGCCATAAAGTAGTCGTGGAAAGATATGGATTTGATATAGTAGGATGGCATCTTAACAAAGAAAACAGATGCCTACACTGTGGCAGCAAGCTCGATATCGTCGGCTCCCTTAACCGGAAGAGCCTATCAAGTGACAGGTTCCATCCAGTCTTCGTCCCATAGAAGCAGTAAATCTAATCTATAAGGCTATGACAAGCAAGCCGAGAAAGACCAAGATCCCTGCCAGAACAGTCTTAACAGTCAGTTTCTCACTGAGAACGAGAAATGATAGGATTATGACGAAAAGTAGGCTGGACCTGTCCACAGCAGCCACTTTTGAGGCGTCGCCAATCTTCAATGAAGCAAAGTACAATATCCAAGACAAGGCTCCCGCGACACCACTCAGTACTATGAACAATCCTTCCCTTTGAGTCAACGTCCACACCTGGCTTCCTTTCCCAGTGAACAAGACCACAGACAGCATGAAGACCATCATCACAAGCGTTCTGGCAGCAGTTGCTAAGGTCGAGTCGACATTCTGCAGGCCCATCTTCGCAAAGATGGCGGCGAGCGCGGCAAAGAACGCATCCAGCAAAGCAAGGATCAGCCAACTTGAATCCAATTTCATATCAGCCCAACCACTTGCGGCGCGTTTGAGCCTTAAAACCTTTTATAAGAGTTGACTACGAACTTCATGGAAACGGATGGCATACAACCAAGTGACTGTCGAAAGAAGGATACCTTTTCGGAAGTATTCCATCGGCCTATTGGCGATAATGTTATGCACCTACTCCCAGTACGTTTTTGGAATAAGAGGACTGGTCTACGGCACCCTGGTAGTCTATGTCATACCCGCCATCATCGTCTACCTGTTGGATGGGAAGGCGATACTTTCAAAGGCCAAGAATAACCTCCGGAGCGCCTTAAGATATGGCTTCGGATATTTTGGGGTATTCTCAGCAGCCGGAATAGCGTTAGCCCTTCTTCTTCTGGCTATACTCTTTGCCTTCGACCCAAAGATCGGCGAACTCTTGAATAACCCGAACCCATTGTTTGAGATATCGCCTGACCTAGCCTGGTTCATGCTACTCTTCTCTTTTATCATCGTAGGCCCATTTGAGGAGTTCATGTTCAGAGGCTTCATATTTGGTGAACTGCAGGAAATCATGGGAGGCAGGCACTGGCTTATGCCAGCCCTCGCCTCATCATTCTTGTTCTCGATAATCCACCTATACTACCTTCTTCTGTTCGGAACGGCGTCCGTTATCCAATTCGCTCAGATCATCATGTTCGGTCTTGGAATGTGCGGCGCCTACTACAAGTCCGGGGGAAACCTTATCGTGCCAGCCTTCATTCATGGAGCCTTTGATGCAACCAGCTTCCTTGTCGTAGCCATACCACAGAATCCTTTCTTGGGACTTCAGTTGAAGATAGTACTCATTTTGATAGGTATATTTGTGGGTATCTCTAAAGTCGTAGGTAGATAATGGCACTTGATCTGCGATCTGTATTGGAGCCCTAATCGACTATCTCGCCCGTATTCGAGGTTGGCTTGTATCCCTTGAAATTCGATTCAAGAAGATCGTGAAACTCCTTCGACTTCAAGACTTCGATGAATTCCCGTACTGCAGGCTTGTTCAAGCGTTCACTTAATACTACAAAATCGTATTCTTCTTCGGTTAGAGGGATGAAGCCTAAGCCGTATTTCTCCGAATAGAACTCTAAGCCTATTCCCGCGTCAGCTCTTCCCTGGGCAACAGAGAGGGCTACAGCAGAATGCGTCTTCGCCTCATACGTGTACCCTTCAATCTGCTCCGTCATCTTGACAAAGTCTTCTCCCCTTTCTTTAGCGATCTTCCTCAGGCTGTAGTCGAGGAAAGTTCTTGTCCCAGACCCCTTGTTTCTGTTTATGAATCGAACCCCTCTTTCCAGCAGGCTTTCAATGCCTTGAATATTCATTGGATTCTCCTTCAAAGTGATTATCCCCTGCCTACGTCTGTACCCTTTGACTACGACAGCGATCCCCTTCAGATGATGCTTTCTCAAGAATGGGACATTATAGGTCAAAGTTTCTTCGTCGAGCAGGTGTGTTCCGGCAACATCCGCCTCCTTCCTGGCTATCGCCCGCCATCCGGCAAGTGAACCCAAGTTCACAACCTTCGAATCATATCTTGTTTCAAGACAGTCTAGGATAAGTTCGACAGCTGGACAGTGGCTGCCGATTATGTTGAGGTCCGCGATCTTCAGCTGGTCTGAGAACAGCCTTATCTCCACCTTTTCGTCTTCTTCCAAGAACTCTATACGCTCAGGTATGTCTATGAACCCGTCGCTGTAGTTTAGAGAGGACACCGAACCCGATCCCCCCAACATAGGGTAGGCTACATTTTCTATTCCATCGTTTACGACACTTACGGGAAGAAGGGTTCTCCTCCCTTTCCCGACGGTGACCTTGAATGGAATTCTGGCTGTGACACTTTTATCAGTCACATTACGGTATCCGGCCATCCTGTTCAGAATCGGTTTGACGAGCACAGAGAAGACCATCATCGCAGAAACTGGGAATCCAGGCAGCCCAAACAGAAGCTTGCCTTCGGCAACCGCAGCGATGGTCGGTTTGCCTGGCTTGATCTTCAGACCATGCACCACGATCCCAGGCCTTCCGATGCTGTCGAAGACCCGGTACATCATGTCACCTAAACCCGCTGATGTGCTGCCAGAGGTTATCACCATGTCATAGCTCTGTAGCGCATTTGCGATGGCGTCATACATTTCCTCGTATATGTCAGGCAGTATCCCCAAGTAGGAAGGTTTACCACCACATTCCATTATCATCGAATATAGTGCTGGCCCATTTGCGTCGTAGACCTTCCCTGGCATAAGGCGTCCACCCGGCGAAACTATCTCGTTGCCTGACGAAAACAGGCCAACGGTTGGTCTGGCGTAGACTCGTACCTTCTCTAAGCCCACGGCTGCAAGAGAAGCCACCTCCCTTGATGAGATCCTGGAGCCTTTTCTCAGAAAAAGGTCTCCTAAAACATAGTCTGAGCCAGCCTCGGCTATGTTTTCGCCGTGAACGACCGGCCTGTATACATAAACAGATCCACCTAACTCCCTCGTGTACTCTATCATCACCACCGAATCCGCTCCTCGAGGCAATGGGGCGCCCGTCGCTATTCGCATGCACTCTCCACGACCTATTCCACGCTCTGGCCTCTTACCTACCTCAGAAAATCCTACAACTTTCAAGGCTGCCGGCCTATCTTCTTCAGCTCCTGACACATCTGCCGCAGAAACCGCGTAACCGTCAACTTCTGATCTGTCGAAGGGAGGACAGTCTATTGGCGAAAAGACCTCTTCTGAAAGCACACGCCCCAGACTTTGTGAGAGGTCTACATCTTCAACGCCAACAGGTTCAATGCTAACAGACGACTCTATCAGCTTCAAGGCCTCTTCCACAGAGACAAGATTATGGAAGATCTTCGGCATAACCTTTCACCTAGAGTGGATGAAAAAGGCGCACTTCCACCTCTTCGCCTTCATCGTAGCCTTCCAACCCTTCCTCTATCACCAATAATCCGTTCCCCTTTGTCAAAGTCGAAAGAAGCCCTGAACCAGTAAGCCTTAATGGATCAACAACATATCGGCCATCTGCCCCCTGCACCACATTCACCCTCACATAGGCTTTGACACCAACAGGCTTCGCCAAACGCCTCAAAAGGCGACCTCGAACGGTCGGAGGACAAAGGGACCTTGAACCTCTAAGGAAGTCTATCGCAGGCTTAACAAAGACTTCGAAGCCCGTGAAAGCGGCGACAGGATAGCCTGAAAGCATGAACACAGGCCTGTGACCGATAAGTGCGAGACCTGTCGGTCTGCCAGGCCTCATCCTAACACCATGAAAGAGCAAAGTTGAGCCCTCTATCGACTTAACTGCTTCAACAACCAAGTCGGTGACGCCGACGCTTGTTCCACCCGTGGTCAAGATCACATCAACCTTTGGGAGAGCCCCTAGAATGCTACATTTGATTGCGTCGACATCGTCAGGAAAAGTGCCAAGGTCAACCGGCTCACAGAACTCCTCGAGAAGAAGAGATATGAGCAGCGGCTTCGTAGTGTTCACGATCGCCTTCTCCGACGATGACTTTGGCTCCTTCAACTCGCTTCCCGTAGAGAGGACTCCCACACGTAGACTTCTGAAGACCTTGAGCCTATCGATGCCGGCCGAGAGAAGGGCTGCCAAATGCCAT
Source organism: uncultured Nitrososphaeria archaeon (assembly GCA_964448685.1). GTDB lineage: Archaea > Thermoproteota > Nitrososphaeria > JACIWG01 > JACIWG01 > CAYUWR01. Next base: position 54,009 of record CAYUWR010000038.1, on the reverse strand, counting down.
GGCCTAATCAAGACATTCTTCTCGACGATTACGTCACCCTCTTTGAAGTCTTCGCCTCTGCGAGATATATTCTGTCCGAGAAAGGCAGGGCGATATATGAGAACCGAGGAACCTTCTCTCTTTGCGTCCTCGGCCATCACTACCGCATCACAGCCTTGTGGTATAGGCGCTCCCGTGTATACGACCGCAGCCTCCCCCTCTGACAGAGGTTTAACCTCTGACGGGAGACTGCTTGCAAAGACCTCTTGAACAATCTTCAGCTCAGAAGGATTCGTAATGGAACTGCTTATGACATCCCTTAGGATTACAGCATAGCCGTCGACAGCGCTTCTGTCAAATGGGGGACAGTCTTGTCTTGAGATACTGTCTTCAGCGGCGAAACTGTGCAAGGACTCTATCGTGTCAACTTCGAGCATGCTCAAGGCTGCTCTTGGAAGCATCCGGAACATTACGTCAAGCGATTCTTCAACGCCAGAAAGCACCTTGAAAATCCTTATCCTAGATTGCATGTCTTCTGTACTGCTGCTCAAGCTTTTCTATACACCACATCTGTTATGTTTTCAATCCACTTATGTTTATACCCCACATTTTATCTCTGATACCACCCTTCGGATGACTTCCAACGCTTCATACACATCATCCTTTCCAATTCCTCGATGTGTCACCATCCGAATATCACTTTCACTGAATGGGAGAGAGAGAACCCCCCACTTGCCAAGCAGCTCCACAAACTCTCCAGCGGTAACACCTAACCCGCTCACGTCAAATTTAACCATGTTAGTTTGCACATTCTCCAAGCTGATCTTTATCCCCTCCACCTCAGACAATCCTTCAGCAAGCAATCTGGCGTTTCTATGATCTTCCTCCAGCCTATCGATCATCTTCTCAAGGGCTACTATGCCTGGGGCAGCTATGATGCCTGCCTGGCGCATCCCTCCCCCCAACATCTTCCTTATCCGTCTAGCCTTCTCTATGAAGTCATGATCTCCGACAACCAACGAGCCCACCGGACAGCTCAGTCCTTTAGAAAGGCAGAACATCAGATTATCGACAGGCCTCGTCAAGTTCTTGACGTCTGTCCTCAAGGCCACCGCGGCGTTAAATATTCTTGCACCATCCATGTAGAGCTTTAGGCCATGTGACTTGGCTACATCGCCTATTGCTCTAATCTGTTCAGGCTTGACTACGGTGCCGCCTGCTCGGTTGTGGGTGTTTTCGATAGCGATAAGAGTGGTTTCAGGCAAGTGAATGTCCTTCGGCCTTATCGCTGCCTCGACATCCCTCGGATCCATAACACCCATGTTTCCTCTCACCGTCACTGGCACCAGGCCGCCTATGGCCGAAAGCCCTCCGACTTCATAGTAGAAGACATGGGATTCTGCCTCCAATATTACAGCATCCCCCCTCTTGGTGTTACTCATCAAAGAGACAAGGTTGGCTTGAGTCCCGCTTGTAACCAGCAGCGCCGCCTCTTTCCCCATCTTATCAGCAGCCATCTTCTCCAACCTGTTGACGGTTGGATCTTCACCGAACACGTCATCTCCCAGCTCAGCATGCCTGATCGCCTCAAGCATTTCGTCCGTTGGAATGGTTACAGTGTCACTTCTCAAGTCTATCATATTCTTTCCCATCGACATCTCTAAAGTATGTGCCACATATAGCCTAATTATTAATGTTACCGCTATTCGGATAGCAAAATTTTACAGCCATCTGTTCCACTTCACTCTTGGAGGCTTCATTTTGCTTGCTTGTTCTTATATTATTGGAAAGGTTGTTCAGTCCCGGACTGCTTATTGTTCAGTCCGGGACTGCTTATTATGTCATCATACTTCGACAAGCTTTTCTAATTATAGTGTCATCATACTTAGGTCAGATAAGGTGCCATCTCATCCTCGACAAGCTTTTCTAATTTGCTTCTATTAATCTTTTCCCTAGAAGAGTCAAAGAATAGATCCATTGTGAAGATGAAGTCGATTTTGTTATGCGCATTTTAACTTTTCTTCTCAAAAGCAAAAGCCCAAACGCTGCTGCGAAACCTACAAGAGCCATACCTCTTGCATTAAATTCCTGCAATAAAGATAAGAAAATAAGAAAGGAGAGTGCACCGCTGGCAACAGCCAAACGATTAAGATCCGAAATAGGGTTATTCCAGTCAAATCTTCTAAGAAACTTAAACAAGCCAAAAACCAGCACTATACCTAAAATCATTAGGACAACTGGATAGCTAACAATGTGTGGTCCAGCCCAAAAAAGTAAGAAAAAGCATGTACTACCAATCAAACCTACACTAAATAGCAATCTAGGATCACCATTTCTCTTATGTGTCTTATCCTTTTCAGCTGGAAGTTCATAGGCCAAATATATAAAAAGGCTCATTACTAAAAAGGCTGTTACATTACTAAAAAGGCTGTTAAATAGTATGTTAAAGGAGGAATATAGTTTGTCAGGAAGGATCCTATGATAGTGTCGAAAGCTAAGATAGCTGCCAAAAGCTTTAAAGTCTTCATGCTAACCCAGCTTTCAAGTCTTCTTTCAGGATAAGCAAGTTCGACTAGAATTATGGGAATGCTTATGCTAAAAATTGAATGATAAATTGTAAGCATTTCAGCCCAAACCCAATTTACACCTAACCACCTACCATAAACGCCTAATATTCCCAAATCAACCCAGTTAGGGTCAAAAAAGCTCTTAACAACTAAACCTTCCTCTAGAATTCCGTAGGCAGCACCCAACAATACAACAGCTCTAAAATCTTTCCTCCAAGAAACTTTCAACTCATGAACCACGATCGCGCCACCACCGTATAATGAAGAGAGGAACAATAAGGAGAAGGGATTAAAAAATTCCAGAGGAGGAGAAGATCCAGAAAGTAGCTCGCCTACAGCAGGAGCAAGAAAAAATAAAACCAAGGCTGGCGAAATATTAACTCTTTTCAAACTATGCTCCATTAACCCATTGTTCTTATTAAATTTTTAGTACCTTAAAGTATTTTATAAGTGTATGCTTTTAATTTTAAGCCCTATTTTTAATACGCTGGGATATGCTACAGCCCAGCACAAGAACATCACCCTGATTAATGGCGACCAGCACCCTAAAGACCTACCCGGCGTGGAAACAATTTGACATCACGCTGAGTTATAATATTCGTGAGTGTTGACTCCAAGATCGAGCAGGATGCCCATAATCAAGCCTCGTAAGAACCTAGGCATTTGACAATTCATGATGGCGATGAGCCTAGTGCCCATGATTGGCAAGAAGCTCCTTCTTAACCATTCTCACTGTGTGTATAATGTTATGGGCAACTCCTTGCAGGCGTCGATCATCATCTTGCAGGCAGAAAGCATCCATAGCACTTCGTCCCTCGAAACCGGCTGATCCAAGATAGAGCGAAGCCGGATAGAGTTCATATGTTGAGCTGGCTCGACAAAGGAGACCTTAACACCCTTACTGAGGATGATAAAGGACATGTCGACAACATTGACATCTTGGGGAAGAGAAACATGTAGGTAGTTCAAGATTTTCGCCAGAAGATCCTTTACGGCTAAATGGCAGTTTGCTATCGCACCCTTGTAGTCCATGTTATCGAAGCTGCTCTTCGCCTGATTATATGACAGGATTGAGTCGCTGACGTCGATTGTGATAAAATACTCCTTCAGAGGAGAAGCGGGCTCTTGCCTTGGAGGCTGGTAGAGGACCATCTTCTTCGCAACGTTGTAGGTTACTGCTACCGCTACCATCACCCCGAACGAGACCATAGCCCAAATGAGTATCGCTATAAAGTCTATTTCGAACACTTTTCTGGTCAACAGATAGACGGATGCGATGCTAAAAAACTTTTATATTATAATGTGTGGAAAAGCATACGGCGTCGATGAAGAATCAGAGTTATTGAAGACAGTAATGATCGTAAGGCATTTGTCCGAGACGCCAGCCGTCAGATTCTTCCGAGAACTATATCCCATAAGATCTCGATGTCCTTTAGGCACGCCTCTTCCGAATCCATGGGAGTCTCCATTATTATAGGCAGATCTCTGACCTCCTTCCTTGAAAGGAAGGATCTGAAACCCTCCAAGCCGATCTTTCCGAATCCGATATGCTCGTGCCTGTCGAGATGGCAGTTCAGATCCCCCTTTGAATCGTTTGCATGAATCATCTTCAGACAGCTGAGACCGATTATCTCGTCGAAGGCTTCCATGAACGAGTCCACGCTATCTTTTGAACGTATGTCGTAGCCTGCTGCGAATCCATGACATGTGTCATAGCATATGCCCACCCTTTTCTTTTCCTTCACCATCTCAATGCACTGTTTCAGCTGTTCGAGGGAGTGGCCTACACTGTTCTTCTGTCCGGCGGTGTTTTCAAGGAGTAATACCACATTTTCACCGGAGGCTTCGAGGGCAATATTACATGCCTTGGCCACCCTCTTTATGCCCTCATCCTCCGACGTCCCCATGTGGCTGCCGAGGTGCGTCACAAGATAGGGGATTCTGAGCCTGCTGCATTTCAACATTTCTTCCGTGAGAACCTCTACGGATCTACGGTAGCCTTCGGCATCGGGTGATGCTATATTTGGAAGATATGGCATGTGGGCTATCGGAAGAAGCTTTGTCGAGTCCAGCTTCTCCAAGAAGCTAACGTAGTCGTCGTCTTCAAGCTTCTTCGTCTTCCAGCCACGTGGATTTCTCGTGAAGATCTGGAAGGCGGTGCATCCCATCGACTTCGCCCTATCAAATGATAGACTGATGCTGCCGGAGATAGATACGTGAGCACCTATAAGGGGCATTATGTCTCTTGTGGGCCTCAGAGAATATTTAAGTCTTAAAGCGCAATCCTAGAAGAACTCGCCTGCAAGCTTCATTGCCTCAACCACCCTTCCTACGCTCAAGATCAACGCCGCCGTCCTCAGATCTACGTCCTTAGACTTCGAGATATCATATACTTCAAGGAAAGCTTCACGCATCTTCTTTTCAAGCCTCTTGTTGACTTCTTCCTCTGTCCAATATAGACGTGATAGGTTCTGTACCCACTCAAAATAGCTCACGAGCACACCCCCACCATTGGCCAATATATCTGGCACCACCATAACGCCTCGATCGAAAAGGATTCTGTCAGCTTCAGGCGTAGTTGGACCATTCGCTCCTTCAACAATTATCTTAGCCTGTATCTTTCCTGCGTTTTCACTTCGGATCTGGCCTTCAAGCGCCGAAGGAATAAGAATATCACATGGCACTTCAAGCAGCTCCTCGTTTGATATCTCCTTTGTTCCCGGAAAGCCTACGACAGAGCCTGTCCTCTCTTTATGCTTGAGCACATCCAGCGGATTAAGTCCCCTCTCATTGTATATTCCACCCTTTGAGTCGCTTACGGCAACGATCTTTGCACCATATTCTCTGCCTATGATCGCCGCATTAGCTCCAACATTGCCATACCCTTGAACGGCTATGCCACGTCCAGCCAAACCCCTCCTAAACGTCTTCGCAGCCTCCTTCGCGGCGACTATGACTCCACGGGATGTGGAAGTGGCACGCCCACGTGAACCACCCAAAGATATTGGCTTACCGGTTACAACAGCTGGAACCTGGTAGCCGACCATCTTGCTGTAGGTGTCCATTATCCAGGCCATTGTCTGAGGGTCTGTGTATACATCTGGAGCTGGAATGTCCGTGTATGGCCCAATGATCGGAAATATCATGGCCGTATATTTCCTTGTCAGCCTTTCCAGCTCGGGCTTCGACATCTCCTTAGGATTACATGTGACCCCACCCTTTGCGCCACCATATGGAATGTTCAGAACTGCAGTCTTCCAGGTCATCCACATGGCCAGAGCGCGAACTTCGTTTATTTCAACAGCAGGATGATATCTTATCCCCCCTTTATAGGGCCCACGTGCGTCATTATGTTGAACTCGATAGCCTGTGAACACCCTCTGCTGGCCGTTGTCCATCTTGATTGAAAAGCTCACCTGAAGCTCCCTCTTCGGTCTACTCAGCACATCTAAGGTTGCCATATCGAGATTCAAGTGTTCTGCGGCCACTTTCAGCTGCTGTGACGCTGTCTCATATGCGCTCAACGTTTTCACTCTGCCTCGAAAATTGCTCAATCACAGGTTATAAGCCTTTCTGGCTTAACATCACATTCAAGTCAACGACTCGTCTCCAGCAGCTCCAGCAAGTTTGGGAGGTCGCTGAGGCTTTGGATCAAGTAGTCAGGCTTCTGCTCCAGCACCTTTCTAAACGGGCCATAGCCACCAGCCACGATGATGGACTTTAATCCTACTGTTCTCGAAGGTATGATATCTATCGCCCCATCGCCTACCGTAACACATTCATCAGGCTTTAGGCCGAAGAGATTCAACAGAAGACAGATTCCCTCCGGAGATGGCTTCATAGAACTCAGCTCATCGCGTGTTAACACCTTATCGAAGTACTTTCCGATATCGAACCGCTCAAGTATGAGGCCAACGGCACGTCTACCACTATTTGTGAGAAGCGCGATCTTCTTCCCTGAAATCCTGAGATACTTTAGAACGTCTAAAGCGCCCTCTCTTAAACTTGTTTCTTTTGCAGCCTCCATCTCATATCTGTCGAGGATGGCGTATGCCGATGCTTGAATCCTCTCATATGTCTTGGAATCGACAGATTTTCGGACCTTATCCAACATAGAATAGTAGCTGCAGGTCTCATTCAATCCTTCGACACCAGGAGCCACAGATCTGATCAGGCTCAAGACCTCCGCCTTTGACCTCCTGACATCCAACTTGAATTCTACCAATGTTCCATCGAGGTCGAAGAAGACCGCCTTTATCATCGACCGACATATGGAAGCATACATTAAAAGAATTTTGCGGAAAAGAAGAATAGGAGCAGACATCAGGTTTTGAATTGATTGGTCAATCTCCCGACTTAAGTCATAAAGAAGACGTCAACTTAAATGAGTCCTTAAGGCAAGCTCATGTCGGATCCGGAGAAGAAAAGGCAACCCTAAGCGAGCCTTCCACAATTCTGCCATCAGTATTTCGTAGGAAGGCATTCAGACTCTGACATAGACGTCCCCATCTTCTAAACTCACCTTGACGAACTCTTCCATTCGCCCTTCCACTTCGCCAACAAACGACTTTAGAGCGCCACAGGCTACAACAGGGACTCCTTCATAGCATTTGACATATGATGGCAATAGTGTGACAACGACCGGAATCAGGATTAGGTCCCTTGGCAGACTGCTGTCATATGCCAGCAATGATTTAGCGCGATCGATCTGCTTTCTCACGATATGTTCCAGGTTCGAGGGGCTAAGTATCTTGTGCCACTGCTTACAGTCTATGAGTAGACCGACACGCCCCCTTCTTGCGAATACATCTACTTCGATCCGTGGCTTCTTAAGCCTGTAGTTTTTGAAGGTTTTGTACCCATATGCGGCAAGTACGATGTCTACGAAGGATTCGAAATCCTGCCATCCGACAGCCTTCAACACTTCTTCGAATGATGCGCCTGCCTTTATTGCCTCGATCGCCAAGGAGACCGTTGCACCCTTAAGGCACCTGAAGCATCCTCCTTCTTCTGTGGTGCAGCCTTCTTCTTTTAGGAACTCCAAGATCTCTCGAATGGTCTGATATGGGACGCCAGTTTCAATGGAGATAGTTGGCAAGTCGACGAAGTCTCCTCTCAGATAAGGCAACACCTTGAGAAGCGTCTTAGAGTTGAAGCTCAAAATCGCCACTGCAGCTCTTTGATTCAATTAGCCTAATAATCTTTCGAGCATTCAATAAGGTAGCCACCGACAGAATATTATATGTCGGCTAGTGGAACAAGAGAATTGAAACCAGAACGAGAACCAATATGATTGCGACGATCATCGGAAACAGCACTTTGATGAAGGCGATCGTCAGAGCTAGGAAGTCCTTGTAGTCGGCTTTCACTTTCGAAGCCAACATCTCACCAAATGCTCCCTACCAAGGTCGATGTCAGGAGGCATCTTTTCCCTACATATGTCCATGACATACGGGCACCTGTCTTGGAAGGGGCATGCTTTAACTTGGTCAATTGGATTAGGCGGCTCACCCTTCAAGATTATCCTATCCCTCTTAAGTGAGGGATCAGGGACGGGAACCGCGGACATCAAAGCAATCGTGTACGGATGCTGTGGGCTATTAAAAAGATCGATCGTCGGAGAAGACTCAACCCAGACACCACGATACATCACAGTTGTGTGATGGCTGATGTACTTTATGATCGCCAAGTTGTGGGTTATCAGTAGATAAGAGTGCCCATATTTCTGTTGAAGTTCTTTGAGGAGATCGATGACCTGAGCCTGAACTGACACGTCAAGGGAGGCGGTTGGCTCGTCGAGGACGATAAATTTTGGGTCAACGCTAAGTGCTCTGGCGATCACCACCCTCTGTCTTTGGCCGCCTGAAAGCTCATGCGGGTATCTGTAAAGATGCTCTTCGCTCATGCCAACCCTTTCCATCAGTTTAACGGCCTGCTCATACTCTGAGCCCCTGTTGATCGAATGGGTTCTCATGACCTCCAGCAGCATGCTCTTCACTGTCATTCTGGGATTCATCGAAGCATAGGGGTCTTGAAATACCATCTGAACCTTCCTTCTGTAGTCCTTTAGTGCGGCTCCCTTGACTGTGGTCACATCTGATCCGTCAAAGAATATCTTACCCGAGGTAGGCTCTAGGAGCTTGACGATTATCCTACCAACTGTCGTCTTCCCACTTCCCGATTCTCCGACAAGCCCGTAGGTTTCCCCCTTCTCGACGGTGAAGGAGACATCATTTACCGCGTAGACGTAGCCTACGGTCTTTTGGAGTATGCCGCCGAGTATTGGAAAGTGTTTGACGAGACCGTCTACCTTCATTATTTCCATGATCATCACCTAACGTAAAGGTAGCATGAGACATTGACTCCATCTTCTGAGAAGTAAGGAGGCACCTTCGTCTTACACACCTCCATTGCGTGTGGGCATCTCAGGTTAAAGGGGCATCCTGTGGGGGGGTTAACGAGATCCGGTACGGTGCCTGGAATTCCAATAGGCTTGACCTCCTTGTCTGTCCTCGGCAGAGCTCTAATAAGGCCTTGAGTGTATGGATGCTTGGGTGAAATCAGAACTTTCGTCACAGGCCCGAATTCGACCACACGCCCCGCGTACATTATCGCGACCTTCTGACAGTTTTCCGCTATTATGCCTAGATCGTGGGTTATCAGGAGTACAGAGACATTTCTTTCCCTCTGGAGGTCCTTCATTATTTCTAGTACTTGAGCTTGAATCGTGACATCCAATGCCGTCGTCGCTTCATCTGCTATTATGAGCTTTGGATGGAGCGAGTATGCCATGGCCAGCAGCACTCTCTGTTTCATTCCACCACTTAGTTCATGTGGAAACATCTGCATGATTCTTTCAGGCGCGGGCATCTTAACCTTCTTCAGCATTTCAACAGCCTTCTCGAAAGCGATCTTCTCCCTCTCCGTCTTGCTCTTTCCCGCGACTTCTGGGTCATGTTGGGCAAGAATATCTATAAACTGCCTCTCGATCTTGAAGACTGGATTAAGATATGTGTGTGGATCTTGGAATATCGTGGCCATCTTCTTTCCCCTGATCAGCCTCATTTCTTCTTCTGTTAAGTCGAGAAGGTTGACTCCGTCAAAGACGACCTTGCCTGAAACGATTCTGGCATTTGATGGGAGAAGCCTTTGGATTGAGAAGGCTGTCACAGACTTTCCACTTCCAGTTTCACCAGCCAAACCCAAGACTTCGCCGTAGTCGAGATCGAAGGTGACCCCATTCAGAGCATGCACGGTGCCTCTGTAGGTGTAGAATTCGACGACAAGATCTTGGACTCTGAGGAGCATGATGTCACCTCCTTAGCCTCGGATCTAGAACGTCTCTGAGGCCGTCTCCGACGAGGTTGAAGCCTAGGCTTGCAAAAAGTATGGCCAAGCCTGGGAAGAAGATGATCCATGGCGCCTGCAGAAGATAGGTTGCACCTCTAGATGCCAGCGACCCCCATTCGGGCTCGAAGGGTGAAGGGCCTAGCCCTATGAAGCTGAGGCCTGCCGCTGTCAATATTACGCCACCCATGTCCATTGTCATGATCACCAACATCGGATAGATCGCGTTTGGCAGAATATGCTTAAACATGATCCTCCAGCTTGGGATATTAAGTATCTTTGCTGCTGAAACATATGGTTTCTCACGTTCAGAAACATATTGGCCTCTCATTATCCTTGCATACCCTGACCACCAGACAACTATTAATGCGAGCATTAGGTTCGTGAACGACCTGCCTAAGACTGTCGCTATAGCCATCGCGAGCACCAGACCTGGAAAGGCCAGAAATATGTCTGTTATTCTCATGATAGCTTCATCTATCAATCCGCCGAAGTAGCCGGACACCGAGCCGACGACTATTCCTATCACGATAGAAACGCTTATGACAGAGAATGCAACCGCCAAGTCGTATTTGGCGGCAAGCACGACCATTGTGACTATGTCTCTTCCGTTATCGTCTGTGCCGAATGGATGCTGCCAAGAGGGAGGCTTATTTGCGTTGGGATAGTCGACGACCTTCGCTACACCAGGATCCACGATGAAGTCTCCGAAGATTGCCAGAAACAGGAAGAAGCCAACAAGCACAAATCCTGCGACAACGAGCTTGTTTCTTCTGATCAAGGAAAGTGCGTATCTGACATCCATCCAGAACATGCTCGTCTGCTTCTTGTTCATGGCATCGCCTCAGTATCTGATCCTTGGGTCAAGCTTTGCGTAAAGGAGGTCGACAACCAAGTTTATGATCACATAGATGAATGAAGCCAATACGGTAAAGGCGAGAATTGTGTAGGAATCGTTTGAAGATATGGCAAAGACGGTCAGCTGCCCCATCCCCGGAAACGCGAATATCGTCTCAGTGATCAGCGCCCCACCGAGCAGGCCTCCGAACATTAGACCGCTCACCGTCGTTACTGGGATCAACGCATTCTTAAGTGCGTACTTATATATGACGACTCTTTCTGACAGGCCATACGCTCGCGCCGTCGATATGTAGTCTTGTCTCATGACTTCAAGCATACTGGACCTAGCCACCCTTGTGATCTGTCCCACGCTTAGGAAGGCCAAGGTTATGGAAGGCAGTATCAGATGTATGAAGGTATCGGCAGCCATAACCAGGTTTCCCTGTATCAGGCAGTCAAAGATCACAAAGCCTGTGTACCTTGTAAACGGATAAGACTGTGCGAGGATCGGGTCGAATCTGCCACTTGATGGAAGACTTGGTAGACCATTGACTTTAGGCAGATAAGACAGCGAATACTGGAGGGTGAGAGCCAGCCAAAAGACCGGTATCGATATTCCGGTTAGAGCAATTATCCTTATAATGTGGTCGATGGCCTTATTATTCTTTAGCGCGCTCAGGATCCCCAGAGGCACACCTAATGCTATCGTGATAAGGAAGGCTGCGATGGCCAATTCGGCTGTTGCAGGAAACCTGTACCATAGGGCTTCTATTACAGGCATGTGAGCCACCCTAGACCAGCCCCAATTCAATGTTACGAGGTCTTCTAGGTATATGGTGTATTGTACAAAGAAAGGTTTATCGAGCCCAAGCCTTTTCTCGATTATCGGGATGGCTTCAGGCCGAGTTCTCTCTGTAACGTAAGCTCCAAGCGGGTTCAAGACCACTCTAGACAAATAGAAAGTGAAAACGGTCACACCTAACAATACAAATATCAATAGGAATAATCGTCTTATCGAATATTCATAAAGCCTCAAGACGATTCACCTAAAAAAGAAGAGGAGAGGGCGTATCACCCTTTAGACAAGTAGGCGAAGAGGTAGGTAGTACTGCTGTATGCTGGATTATAGAACCAGCCCTGCACCCAGGTTCTCATACAAGGGGCGGCTAATGGTTGGTCAAGCCAGACGTAGGCACAGTCGTCATTTATCTTTGTGACAATCTGGTCCAACATCACCTGTCTCTTGGCTGGGTCAGCTTCTTTGGCCTGCGCCTCAATCAGTGCATCCACTTCAGCGTTCTTGTAGCTCATGATTATAGGAAATGTTCCCTTTTCTGAGTGCCCGAAAGGTATGATATAGTCGTCAGGGTCCACGTAGTCAGGCGCCCAACCTACAACAAAGAATGGAAGCGCTCGAGCTCTCTGCTTTGCAAGGAAGGCTGGCCAGTCAAGAGGCACGACCTGTATCGTCAGACCTACATTAAGTCCGTTGATTGCACTGGCAATAAGCAGCGAAGCCTTTTCTCTTGCGAGGTTGCCTGTGTTATAGTATAGGGTAAGAGACTTGGGGTTTTCTGGGCTGAAGCCTAGGTCTTTGCCCGCTTCCAGAAGTAAGGCTTTCGCCTTCGTCAAGTTGTATTCCTGTCTAGGTATATTTGGATTGTAGCCGAACATTCCCTCAGGAATTGGACCATTAGGCTTGGTTGCGAAGTTCTTTAGGACATCTCTCAGATAAGTTTGTGTGTCGAATGCCAAAGCAAATGCCCTCCTGACCCTGACATCTGCAAAGGGCTGGAATGCAACAGGCTGTTTAGTTATTTCATCTTTGATCTTCTGGTTGAACATTATGGCGTCGATGGTCAAGGTTGGATATGGACCTGGAATCTTTATCTTGTCAGCAAGCTCAGGCTTCACGACTATCTTCCTTTCGTTCAACCATACAGACATGTCCATGACCTGGTCTCTGATCACAATCGGTATGTATGCTACGTCCGCATCTCCCTTCAGAAGGTCGAGAAGTCTCGTGTTCGCATCCGCTACCCCTCTGATAATTATGGTCTTAAGCTTCGGCTTAAGGTCTCCCTTCGGCCCACCCCAGTAGTTGTCGTTCCTGACAAGCGTTATCACGTTCGGCTCCCATGACTGAAGCATGTAGGGGCCTGTGCCCGCGTTCGCGTGCCTATCCATCCATTCATTGTGTTCTCCTATCTTTATTCCGCCGTGTGCTTCAACATACGATGGAGAGACTATCGACGATACAGAGTATGCTAGGACCGAAAGCCAGGGAGCGTATGGGTAGTCTAGGTTGAACCTCACCGTGTAGTCGTCGAGGACTTCTATCGGCTTGCTCTTGAGCCATCCCGCGACATCAGCCTGAGTTGCGTTCTCTTGTATAGCGTACATCAGCTCTTCAGCGCCTCTCAATGGCCCCAGCATCCATGCAGGCCCATTTGGATCAGCTATCAGTATCGCTCTCACAATGGAGTAGTTGACGGCTTTTGCGTTGAAGACTGTCCCATCATGGAACTTTATTCCTGTCCTAAGTTTGAAGGTGTAGCTCAGGCCATCCGGTGATATTGTATAGCTTTCAGCAAGCCAAGGCACCACCTTCGAGGCGTCTGTTCCCTCATACCACATCAGGGTTTCGTAGCAGTTCTGTATCACTTCTCCACCAGCTGACTCATAGTCAACCGCTGGGTCGAGGTAATCGGGTTCGCCTATGGTTTCTTCGACAAATGTGTCCGGGTTCTGAGGCTTAATCGTGGTCGTAGTAGTAGTGGCGGATGTTGTAGTTATGATCGTCGTCGTAGCCGACGTCGTAGTCGTAGCAGTTGTCGTAGCAGTGGTAGTGGCAGTAGTCGTTGCAGTAGTAGTTGAACCGGTCGTCGTCGTTACAGTCACAGTCGGAGCAGGCGGCTGCATCAGTACAGCCACCGCCCCAACTATAACCACGAGAACGACTATCGCTATTGCTGTGATTGTTCTTGATATTCCTCTCATGTTTTATACTCCTTATCTTTGGTATTCGACGACTCACCGTATATAAACATTCTGGCAGAGCCGCAGATTTCCGTCCTAGCCAGAGCATCGGACGCCCCAATACGTACCAGTCCCGCATTTTTTTGAAAGAAAATCGATGGCCTTCCCTTTGCATATTGTGGATGCAAGTCGGAGCTTCTCTCAAATAAGATGTGGCTAGACCTGGAGTAGATACTGATGGACACACATCAGAAATACGAGAGAAACCCATTTCTCATGTCGATATCGCGGAAGTCTTGAAAGACTTCGGCCCAAACCAGACTGGAGAGACAGAATCCAACTACCTTGATCTGAAACAACGTTTATTAGATCGAATTATGGGGGAACAAAGCATGCCCTCATCTCCTGCAAAACTTTCATGCAGTCTTCGACGCTTTGAGAAGAAAGCTGCCAGCGGATTCCTTTCGACAGTGAACGCGGAAAGGAGAAAATATTTTAGTTCAAGCGCTTTGAAAATGGGATGGTAACCTTGGACGTGAAAGGCTTCTGGAGATGGGGAACAAAGAAGCTAATTGTTCTAATGATAATTAGCGTCGTCCTATTAGCTTGCACGTTGTTGCCCTTTCTCCCATGGGCAGTGGAGGAGGTGTCGTCTAGGACCATAAAGGAGCAGCTTATACCAATCTTTGCAAACAGCGGATTCGAGGACGTTCAAGGCGACAGGGTCAACGATTGGAGCCTCGGTAATGGGTCGAAGGTCAGTAGGATCGGAGGCTATGAGGGTAACAATGCAATCAACATGACGCCCTCAACCCCCCTTATGGTCCCTCAGATCGTGTACACGGGAAAGAATGCTACAACCAGCTACATTGTGGGGGGAAACATGGTGATATCTTTGGCTGCGAAGGCATCCAAACCGCTTTTCGGGGCGAACTCATCCTATCTGGCTGTGAGAACGGTGGTCTTCCACGTTGGAGCATATAACACAACCGCCTTCCTCTTCAACCTTGTCCTGTTCAGGAAGATGAATAATGTAACTCAAGGTTTGTCTTCGACCAACTATGGTGTCATAGCGTACAAGAGCCTCGAAGAAGGCGAAGAATGGAATGAGTACTGTATCCAACTTTCTAGGATAACGTGGGCATTCGCAGAGTATTTGAGCAAATGGAAGGGTGTAGACGCCCGACCCACCGACGACTATAGAATTGCAGGCCTAACAGTCTGGTGTGAAAACCTGGAGGCGTACGTTGACAAAGTATCCCTTTATCTGGTTGAGCCCAAGTGGCTGATAATCACTATCAGGTCGAATTCCATCATCCCAATGAACACCTTCATATCGGAGGTCAAGATAAACGGTAGCAGCCCCTCAAAGTTCTATACCACACCAGATCTTGTCGCACCTTTTACAACATTCGAACTGTACACGTTTATCCCCTATATTCCAGCAGACGGCTCAAAGAACATCGTCTCGATAAAGTTTGCAACTGGGCAGATGATCCAGTTCCAGTTCATCGAGGAGACAAAAAGGGTATGGATAACCTTCTAGCAAGACGCAAAAGGATAAAAGAGATCGCAGAAGACATCATCCTCGTCCTACTGTTTGCTTCTCTGCTCATTCTGCTCGCTACCATCATCCTCGGAATATCTCCATTCTTCTACGTCGAAGGAATAAGTATGCATCCAACATTAGAGGATGGCGACTTGATCATCATCGATAGGACCAACTACGACAACTTGAAGGTTGGAGACATAATCATATTCAACAGCTCCATCTACCACACGAGGATAGTCCATAGGATAGTGGATGTCAAAATCAGCGACGGCGAGAAAGCATTCATCACAAAAGGGGACAACAACCATGCCCCTGACCCATCCTATGTTCTAAGAGAAAATTATGTGGGGAGATATGTAGGCATCAGGGTACCATATGCAGGCTACATAGGCAAAGCACTCGCACCACCAGTCAACTATGTGATCATAGCACTCTTGATCATATACCTGGTATATGTCGACTTCTACATACCTAGAAAAGGCAGACGCTAACCTCCTCTCAGCATCCTCGTCGGTTGAGACACAGACATACTACACGCTATCTAACATAGGTGCCAGATGCCGATATCTCAAGAGAGTCAATTTGCCTACACCGTCCTGTCCCAGTAATCTTTGCAGCCACAAACACCAGAGGAAAGAAACCTTTTCCCCCATTCAACTCTAGCGACTAAGATATGACCACCCAGCTGACTGCCATGACAGAAGAATTCTTGAGGTGACCTACTCCGCGAAAGTCGGGAACTTCCAGCTTTCGCCTGAAGCTTTTCGCCTTCAGACACATCTGCTGGTTAAAGGGGCTCACGGCTCATGCATTTCATGCTCTAGGTTTTCTGGACATCCTACTGTGTAAACTCTTTTATATACCCCATTTATAAGTGTTCAACGAGATAGAATGTCAAAGGGAAAACGTATAGTGAGCATAGAAAATGTGGTTGCTTCAGCTTCTGTTAACCAGAGCATAAGTTTGATTGAAATAACACGTAGGTTCACGAATGTCGAATATAGGCCAGACCAGTTTCCTGGGCTGGTGTTCAGGTTGAAGACGCCCAAGACAGCCACGCTTATCTTTAGCTCCGGCAAGATGGTGTGCACGGGCGGAAAATCTGAGGAGCAAGCCTTCAAGGCAGTTCACACAGTTGTCAAGATGCTTAAGGAAGGTGGAATAGAAATCGCGAATGAGCCGATCATAGAAATACAGAACATTGTCGCATCAGCAAGTCTAGGGGGAAGAGTTGATCTGGAGGAGGCTGCCATGAAGCTGCCCAGGTCTATGTATGAGCCTGAACAGTTTCCTGGGCTCATTCACAGGATGCTGCAGCCTAAGACGGTCATACTTTTGTTCGCCAGCGGCAAACTGGTCTGCACTGGTGCCAAGAAGGAACGGGAAGTCTACGAGGCTGTCTCTAACCTGCATCAGACGCTCGAACAGTTAGGGCTCATGGTCTACCAGTGAAATAATTAGGTACCAGCCGGTCCTGTGTTACCGACTTCATCCTCTCCTAAATTGGTAGGTGTGGCCTTCAATAAAGTGAAGACTGTAAGTCTATGGGTGCATCTATGTCTTTCCTATCTGTTTCAAGACAGCCTTGTATTCTCCCTCACTTATGATATTGTTGTCGTAGAGTTCTCTCGCCAGCTCCGTGACTTTAGCCACAGAATGAAGCTTGACTCCAACCTTTTCGAGATTTTGGACGCCACCTTCTTCTCTGTCAACCAAGACAACTGCGTCGGTTGTTTCGCAGCCTTCGGCCGCAATCAGCTCTCTTGATGTAATCAAAGAGGTGCCGGTCGTTATCAGGTCGTCCACTAGTAGGACTCGACCCCCGGGCTTAACGAAACCCTCTATGTTCCTCTGCGTCCCATGTGGTTTAGCCTCCTTTCGCACATATATCAGTGGCTTTCCTAGAGATAGGGCTATCGCGGTAGCGAAGACCAGGCCTGAAGTTGGGATGCCGCAGATCGCATCGAAACTGGACAACTTTACATGGTTCATTATCACATCTTTGTACATTCCGACAATCTTCTTGAATATTGTCGGATAACTGGGTACAAGCCTGAGGTCGATATAGTAGCTGCTCATCTTTCCACTTGTCAAGGTGAAGACGCCGAATTTCAGCGCTTGAGTCTTTACAAGTGATCTGGCAAGCTCTCTAACATATGAAGGCCGCTGCGAATTCCAACTCATACTTCCACCTGAGTCTCAATATCTCTGGGTAAGATTTGTACCTTTGTCCTCGGTTCCCTGGATTCAACCAACGACTTGAAATCATTGAACCTCGTCCCATGCATGGGCACAGCCACCTTCGGCTGTATTACGTGAACCATTTCGCTGCCGCTTTTGGGTGAAGCACCTGGGGCTATCCCAATCGGTATGAAGGCCAAATCGACGTCCATTTTTCCTATGAGCGAATGCTCCCCTGATACCAAGGAGTCGCTTGCATAGAAGATCTTTGCGCCATCAGAGTACTCTATCAGGTATGTGACGGGGCTAACAGCTGGATGAACGCTCTTGTATGCCGATATGGTAACCTTCGAGTCCCTGTAGGAGTCTCCGGGCTTCATCACCCTTAGACGCTCTCTTTGGATGTACTTCTTCAGTCTTGCACCCGATTCCGTGTCTGCCAACACGAGAGGCGAATACTTTGAAAGCTCACCGACAAGCCTCACATCCAGATGGTCTGAATGCTCATGTGAGATGAGTACATAGTTTATAGGACCTATGATGGAGGCCTGGACTTCGCAGGGGTCGGTTACCAAACTGACGTCTCTATAAGTGATCCTTATTCCACTGTATTCGTTAAACCATAGAACCTTGAAGGCTTTGCCGGCCATATGGCGCTAGATATGCTACCTCCAAGATAAAGACTTTTTTGGAACATACTCCCTGAACGCAAGAATTTATCTATATCCTGTTTATGGTTGGTGACAGAGAAGATGCCAGAGGTGTGGTTAAGATATGGCAAGGTTGAGGTAGCGTTAGAGATCCAACGTGAGAGACTCGGCCAAGTCATCGAAGATCCCCTGCCAGAATTGATGATGGAACGGCTGGAAAAGGAAGTTCAGCCGCTAAAGATGTTGAATGAGGTAAATCTACTTGTAGGCGACACCGAAGCATCCACAGTCAAATTTATTCAATATCTCATAGGCTACTTAGCTCCGACAAAGACGAACATCTACTCTAACGAGAAGGCGATCAAACACTTGAGAAGAGAACTTAAGGATGTCGCCTGCCCACTTCTTAAGGTAGACGAGGAAGTGGTCCCCGTTTCGGTGGTAGACGGTGTGCCACTTAAGCTGCCCACTGTCTTTACAAAGAGAGACCTACATTTTGTGTCAAGCGTCGGATTCAGCCCACTATTTGGGTTCTCAGGCGGTTCGGCTGCCTTGACAGAATTCTTAGGAGCAGACCTCAAGTTTGAAGCGATCAAGCGGGAAAGCGACCTTAGGCCGAATCCTGGAAAGGAGACAGCCGCAAGCTGGTTCGCTGACAGAGTCGCCCAAGAAATCAAAGAGCTCAAGGGCATCGAAGTGTTGCCTGGCAGAGATGGATTCAGCAACGCCTTCATCGGAAATTTGGCTGAAGTGCACAAGAGGGCATGTCAGGAGCTCTTGAAGTATTCGTTGAAGAAACTAAATTCTAAGATCCCGCTGGCGATTGTGACACCAGGCGAAGAAGAAAAATGTCGCACGCTGGATCAATCACTCAACGCCCTTTGGAATATTCTCTCAGCCTTGGAGGAGGGGTCTTCAGCCATCCTGTTGGCCGAAGCAGCAGAAGGCTTAGGGTCTCAGGCGCTTTCAAAGTATGTTTACACCGGGCTTGACATAAAGGACGCAATCAAGAGAAGGACCTACGTGGAGGGATTAGAGAACCTACATTACCTGCTAGATGTTGCGTCAAGATATGATCTTGGATTTCTAACAACCTTGCCCAAGTCGTTCATTGAAAAGAGATTCGGCTTCAAGAGCTACCTTACCGGAAATTCTGCAGTGAGCTATCTGGTAGAGAAGAGTGGAGATAAGAAGAAAAAGATCACAGTCTTGGCTAGAGGAGACAAGAGCCTACTTTTGGCGGACTAGATCGATATAGGCGCGCAGAGGACAAGGACAACGATCATCAAAACAAAGACCACCTTACGTGACCTTGAAAGTGGAGACACTCCGTCAAGAGGCTTCACCTCCATCTGGCTCTGAGAAAAGAATAGCACGAGCAAAGCCATAAGGAAGAAACCGAATAGCGCCATCACCAACGCCGAGAGAATCGTAGCTATTTTTTGCTGTCTCGGAGACAGTACACTTCTCGCCATGTGGCCGCCATCAAGTTGCCAGGCTGGCAGAGTATTTAAGAACGTGACCAGAAAACCGAACCATGCCGCGTGGGCAAGAGGAGAGAAGACCACAACCGTCTCCCCAGATGACGCAAACCTGCCTGAGGCGGACATCATCAGGTTCATTATCAAAGGCACATCAACAAAGACTGCCTCTCCAGGCCCAAAGATCCGGTTGAATTCTTCCAAAGGAAAAGATACAGAAGTTAAGACGCCAAAGAAGCCGACCACTAATGCTGCTATAAAGCCAAAGACTGGACCAGACAAGCCTACATCAAATTGCATATCACGGTTCGCCATAGGCTCTGTGGCGAAGATTACCGCTCCAAAGGAGGGAATGCCTGTTCCAGGAATCCCTGGGATAAAGTATGGCATTGTGGAAGACATTCTATGTTTTCTGGAAAGAACCAGGTGCCCGATCTCGTGTAAGCCAAGAATCCCCATGAAGGCTATAAGATATAAGACGGTTGCGAACGCCGGATTCCAGTCAGGGAAGATCTTCTGGCTTACCTCGGAAGAGTTCCTCAACCAGCCGTCAATCAAGATCGTTGACACAGTGGCCACCAGCATCGCTAACGCGATCTTGACGCTGTATTTTTTCCGTCTAGAATATGGTGCTACATATAAGGTGAAATGTTCTGCTCCATCTTTGAGAAATGGAACATAGTTTCTCTCTTTAAGTACCTCCCAGAGTTCTAGAAACCTTTCTTTAGCGTCCTCCGTCATGGAGACCGTATACTCCATAGCGCCGTCAGAGCGAATATATGAGTCAACAACGTTAAAGTGTCTTCTAACGATGGCTGTTACGTCCTCAAAGTATGTGATATTCTGCTGGGTGGAATCTTCCATCTGGAAAGGCATAAGGCATCCAACTTTAAAACTTATCTACGATATCGCCAATGCTTTGTCTGTGCAGATATCTATACCTTCAGGCTACATTCTGAGGAAAGCGAGGGAACAGGATATCGATGGAGTCGTCTACGTCAACAGCGAGTCACTTCCAGAACACTACACGATGTCATTCTACAGTTCAATATTCACAACAAACCCTGACACCTTTCTCGTAGTAGACCTTGACGGCAAGATTGTAGGATATCATATGGGGAGGATAGAGTACGGGTTTTCAATAAGAGGACGGCCTCAGCTCATAAAAAAGGGGCATGTCATATCCATTGCGGTCTTGAGGGAGCATAGGGGAAAAGGCTTGGGCACAGCCCTTATGCAGATGGCACTAGACGAATTCTTGAAGAGTGGATGTGCAGTCAGCTTCCTCGAGGTAAGAGTTTCCAACGAGCAGGCCATAGCAATGTACAAGAAGATCGGATATACCATTGCAGAGCGCATTCGCGGATACTATAATGATGGAGAAGACGCCTACGTCATGGAAAAACAGCTTCTAAGATGATCTCGTAGCCTTAGGATAAGAAAAAGAAGGATTTTCGCTGTGTTTGCGCAATTGACCTTTAACAGCTTTTATATCCGCCCCACTTGACATATGGTATGCAAGACATTTTAAGGAGCAAGATAGAGAAGTTACTTGAGAAGGTGTATGATCCTGAGATCGGAGTTCCCATTACCGAGATGAAGCTCGTCGACAAGATAGCTATAGACGATGGAAATGTCACAATTGAATACCATCTATCTATGCCCTATTGTCCGCCAATGTTCGCGATAAAGATAGGCCAAGATATCAGGAAGGCAGTTCTCAACCTAGAAGGTGTAAAGTCTGCGAAAGCGGTCCTGAGAAACCATTATCTGGCCGACCAGATAACAGAAGTCGTCAACGGAGAAGACTAACTTTCCAAAGCATGGACAAGAATAAGCTTTTTATAGAATACGACCAAGTCCCCTGTCTAGGCAGGGCAACGGGATAGGCGAAATAGGCCGCCTACATTGCCCATTGCAGGTGACAAAGTGAATTGATTTGGAGCAGCAAAGTGAACTTAAGAGAGAAGTTGGAACATTTGGATCCTTCAGCATGGGATACGCGGATGTCGGAGCCGACATCTATATCTCATTAGGGCTTATCGCATTATATGCATACGGTGCCGCACCAATCGCCCTAGCGATCGCGTCCATAACATATATCACAACTGGACTCAGCTACGCCGAATTGTCCTCCACATATCCAGTGGCAGGAGGCGCCCAATACTATGCTTACAAGGCTTTTGGAAGACTACATGGCTTCATCGCGGGATGGGGGCTAATGCTTGACTATACCGTGGATATCGCCCTATTCTCTCTAGCTTCTGTAGGATATCTAGGCTTTCTGGCCAAGGCCATCTTCGGCACAGGAATACTCTTAGTCAACCCATATTATGGTGCCTGCGCCATAATCCTCATTCTCGTACTCATAGTCCTCAACATCGTCGGAATAAAGTACTCCTCCAAGTTCAATGAGCTCTTCGTCATGCTGGACTTGGTTACCGTCGGCGTCGTCCTCTCCCTTGGCGTAGCCACATTAATCGCGTCAGGAAAGATCATCTCCTGGGCGAATGCGCTGAGCAATATTGGCAGGGAGCCCAGCTGGAGCAACTTTGGCTACGCGATAACATTGAGCATGGCATCATTCATTGGCATCGAGTCCATATCGCAGGCTGCCGAGGAAACCAAGAACCCAAAGAAGGTAATCCCGCTCGCGACCAAAGCCGCGATCGCCACTGTACTTGCGGTTGCGCTAATAGCCTCCCTATTATCGGTTACATTATTGGATCCTACGACAATGGGAAATAGGGCACAAGATCCGATGGTGGCATTATCCTCCACCTTACCATACATAGGAGGCTGGCTTTCCATGTGGGTTGGCTTCATGGGCCTGATGATCTGCTATGTGTCCACCAACACGGGAGTCATAGGAGTGTCAAGAGTCACATTTTCTATGGGAAGACTGGGACTTTCACCTCAAGCATTTAGTAGAGTTCACAAGAGATTCTATACACCATATGTTACGATAATCCTATTTCCTTTGATTGCAGCAGCCATAATCGCCGCCAACATATTCATGTCAAGTCTAGACCTACTAGAACTCGTCGCATCACTCTACAACTTTGGTGCACTGATCTCATACATGTACGTCAACCTCGCACTCGTCTTTCTGCGGAAGAAAGAGGGAGGAGAAGGCTGGCGTGTACCTGGCACTCTGAGGCTGAACTTCCACAGGAGAAGACTCGAAGTACCTCTATTACCCTTGATCGGTTTCATCTCCTGCTTTGCCATATGGTTGATGATAGTCTATTCACATGAGGTAGGAAGGTTTTTAGGCTTCTCATGGTTCACCGTAGGCGTGGTCATCTTTTACATCATCCGCTCAAAGCAGGTGAGAAAGAAGAGTGGCTAAGGAGCTAGGTTGGGAGCAGGGAAGGATCCTACTACCGGTATCTTACACCTTCTATGAACTAAATGCCTTCTACATCGCCTTCTACATTTCAGAATGTTCGGGAAGCCCGATAACAGTCTTCCACGTGAAGGCCCCCGATGAGAGGCAGCAGCCCACCCTCCTCGATGAGATACACGACTTCGCCGCAAGACTAAGGTTAAAGTATGAAGTTAAAGAGAAGACCTTGGATGGAAAGTTTTCTCATAAAGCAGTTGCATCCTGCATAATAGAGGAAGCAAACAAAATGGAATACGACTGCGTTGTCATGTCCGCCCACAGAGAAGCATTCTATCTCGAATTCTTCGGGCGGGTAGCGGACAGGGTCGTCAGAGAGGTGAACAAGAAGATCGTCTTAGTCGAGTCACCCAAGGAGGGGCTCAAGATACCATTGAACCCGAAAAGAATCCTCGTGGCCACATATAGTAGTAAAGTGTCCAAAGACGCGGTCTCTCTAGCCACACTGCTGACAAGCTCCGCCACCACAACAGACGCCGAGATCAGCGTCGCCGAAATAGTCGAGCTGCCGCCAACAGTGCCTCTTGACATCGTGGTTGAATCAAAGGACTTCAAGCAGACACAGAGGACATTCTCGCACGATATAGGTGAATACATAAAGTTGCTTGGCAGGCCGCTTAACCCCATAGTACTACCGATAAGAGAACCAGGCGACGCCATCAACTACTTTAAAGAGAAGAACATAGACCTCGTCCTAGTCTCTGTGACAAGACCCAAGATCGCCAGAAGCCTCCTAAGTAAGAGAGAATATGGGATCATAAAGGACTCGCCCTTCGTGACACTAGTGGTCATATCACCTCAATAGGGAAATATGCACCAGAGCATCTCACAGTCAGAAGACTAGATTGACAGACCGAAGCTCTTCGCGAATTCATAAAACTGCTCATAGACTTTAAGGTACTCGAGGCCAGCCGGTGTTATCTTGTACCTTGTAGACTTCTCTATCCGCACCTCCTCTATCAAGCCCACGTTAACCAGCTCTGCTATGATCTTTGTTGCCCTAACATAGGAAAGGTTGGCCTTCCTCATCAACTGAGCTATACCAACACCGTCCTGATGCCCGTCTTTTACAGCGAAGAGGACGTCGGAGACGATTCGGACTTGATGTCGGTAGCTCATCATCTATGAGTCAGCACCTCTATGATATATCCATATCGGAATAGAAAAGGCGGCAACGCCCACAATCTGGAAGACTAGAGAGGAAAGTTGATAGTATATTGGGTAACTGACGAACTCTGACAGCCAACTCAGGATAGACTGTACAGCGAAGCTCGATAACCCCACAGCGGTGACGAGGACAACCTTTGACTTAGACTTAGAATATGATATGACGGTTTCTAATGCCGCATACAATATGAAGTATAGAGACAGCACCTTGAAGGCAGCAGCCGGGTTGAAAACCACCATAGATGCTGCGGCTAACTTTTGCTCCTGATAGACCTTAACCATGTGAGAGAAAGCCAAGAAGAAGAAACCCAGCATTTCGAAAAAGGACGCTCCCAGTCTAAGGTAAGGCGAAATGCCTTCGGAGCCGGAAACAGCCAAGATGTCTGCGAAAAATAGGAGTAGAAAATTGAGTGAGAGACCTCCGAAAGCCAAGGAAAGACGGGCGAAGACAGGCCTCTTCGTCCCCGAATAACCCTTGTAGGAGACAAGGAGGGCCATCATGGTGACAGCTAACGCAATAACCTCTAAGGCGATCTTTGCCACCACATACATGTCGGAGGCCAATGAACCTTTCCTGGATCTGAGGTTTGATTGCGGACTTAATTAATTTGGTGTGAACAAAAGTTAAGTCTCTATGCAAAAGTTTTTGGTCGAATGGTAGAATAGAGTTTCAGCTCAAAGATTTAAATACAGCCTTTAGGATATTCTGGCCAGAGGCAAATTTTGGTGGATATTTGTCCCGTTTGTGGATTACCTAAGGACCTTTGTGTCTGCGAACAAATAAGCAAAGAAAGTGCAAAAATCACCGTGAGATTGGAAGTGCGAAGATTTGGAAAACAGACCACCGTCATAGAGGGCATAGATCCAAAGTACAACGACCTACAGAAGGTCGCACAACAGCTGAAGACGTCATTGGCTTGTGGGGGAACTGCAAAGAATGGAGCCATCCTACTGCAAGGCGATCACAGGGATGTCATCAAAGACAAACTGGTTCAGTTGGGCTTCAACAACGATTCGGTTGAAGTGCAATAGGGAAGAAGATTGAACGAACAACCGAAGATTCGTAGAAGGCCAGTCGGCAAGAGAAAGATCAAATACTGCCCAACCTGCTTGGGGAAGCTTAAGCGCGTCTCAGGCCTACATGGCTGGCTGCTGCCCGAAGAATATGAATGCCCATCCTGCGGCTACCGTGGACCAATCGGCCTAGAAAAAGACGAATAACCACATAGTCCATCGTATGAGGCACAATGTCCTCGACAAAACATAGAGGAGGGTATAAAATATGCTGTGATAGAGAGTCTGCAAAACATTCTTTAAGTATACATCCTTAACAGATACAGTTGGAGACTTCACATAAGCGACAAGAGATGGCGAGGAGACTTTTGGGCATAGTGGTCTCGATCTTAGTGGTATGCCTTGCTGCAGCGATGGCACTATCCTTCGTTCTAGGACCATACATCATCTTCAACACTGAAGACGGAAGAAGCATCGAAAATGAGACTCAAGAGTATTATGTGTTCATAATCGGATTCCTAGTGTCGTTTCCATTTACTGCCAGTATGCAGCAGCAGTTCATGGCAGAATGGGTGGTTTACCTCTCGATCTTCACAGTCTACGTATTCTCTGGAAAGAGAACCCTGCCTCAAGCCTTAAAAGGTGGGTTAACGCGAAGACTTGAAGAACTGCCAGAGAATAGACTATCAGCTACGATAGCGATATTCGCCGTTGCCGCCGTACTCGTTCTCATCATCGACACGTTACAGGGCAGCATTGGGATTCCCTCCGGATCCCTGCCAGAAATGAATTCCGCCAAGCTTCTTGCGATAATAACACACGCACCTATCGCGGAAGAGATCGGCTTTAGGCTGTCGATAATAGGGTTCTTCTCGCTGATCGTCGTCCGAGGATGGAAGACTAGAATATCGATCATAGACTATCTCATTTCTCCGGTTGCGACCTTGAAGAATGGTCTCCACACCCCTGTGAGGGAAGAGAGGATAACAGGCCTATTTCTCCCATTGATAGTGGTTTCAGCCGCGCTATTCGGCCTCGCTCACATTACACCAGGCTCCACATGGGAGATCGGCAAGTTCACAGAAGCGATGGTCGCAGGAATAATGTTAGGTTACGCCTACGCCTACTATGGTTTAGGGGCGGCGATTCTAGTTCATTGGGCCTTCAACTACTACACAAACGCATTGTATATCTTCGAAGAACAGGTCTTCAACATGAATATTTCGTTCTTCAGCGATCTGATAATAGAAGCCTTAGGAGCCACACTCATCATCTATTATGTGGCAACATTAGTTTCGAAGAGAAAGGGGAAGAATGGAAAATAGTTTATATTTTATCTTCCTCTGTCTCCGTGGGGATATAGCATGAGCATACTTGGAAAGAGCGAGATATTGAAGCTTCAGAAGGAATATAGGATGATACATCCTTTCGACGAGAAGCTACTGGACGGAGACGGATACATACTGACGGTAAGAGACAACGTCACATTGAACTATCTAGAGCATAAGAACCTCATATCAAATGAGATAGTAATGTTGCCCACCCACGTGGTCGCACACTTGACCGCAAAGAGCCGATTTGGAAGGCTTGGACTCTCTTTCCTTAACGCCGCCAAGGTGCACAGCGGTTTCGTCGGAAGACTGGCTCTAGAAGTAGTCAACCTCTCAAACGAGAGATCTCCGATAACAATAAGGGAGAGAGACCCATTCATGCACATCGAGTTCATACTCCGTGTGGGAGACCCTGAGCCATATGATGGCGAATACCAATTCCAGTTCATGAACAGAGAGGAGACCGAAGAGGCGATCCCATTCTTGGAGAAGATGATCCCTGACTTCAGAAAGTATGGCTGGGCAAAGGCGGTATCCCAGAAGTAGCCAACGGAGAAATGTTAAAGCAATAAAGTCACAGGCCCACTGTATAGGAGCAAAAAATGGAATATTCCCGCATGTTTGAAGTCTAAACTAAAACCTAGGCACATGCTTACGTTCAACTTTACGTTATCGCGCTCCTATTCCACTACCTTCAGTTCCTCAGGCGTGAGAACATTTCTCAGCCCTTTGTATCGGTTCCTTATCGTAACTTCCGTTACTCCTGCTGCTTCAGCCACATCCTTCTGGGTCTTGTTCTCACCCTCTAGGACGCATGAGACATAAAGGGCTGCGGCAGCGAGACCCATCGGATCCTTGCCAGCAGAAGACAGACTCTGCTTCGTCCTCGTAATTATATCAAGCGCTCTTCTCTTCGTCTTCTCAGATAGCCCAGCTGCACTAGCGATCCTAGAAACCGTCTTGAGAGGATCAGCGACAGGCATCTTCTTTTCCAGTTCCCTAACGAGGAGACGATAGCATCTTGCAATATCCTTCTTCTTGATATTGCTTGCGGCACTGACATCTTTTAAGGTACGTGGAGTCTCTGTCTCCCGACACGCTGCATATAATGAGGCGGCAATAAGTGCGGAGATCGAACGACCCCTCACAAGCCCCTTCTCAAGAGCCTGTCTGTAGATGTATGCTGCCCTCTCTACTACAGCATCACCGACACTAAGCTTGTCAGCGAGTCTATCGAGTTCGCTAAACGCCTGTCTAAGGTTGCGGTCAACAGGCTCATGGACCTGGCTCCTGCCATCCCAAGTCCTCAACCTGTCGAATGTCGTCTTCATCGCAGATGAAATGCTCTTTCCTGAAGCATCCTTGTCTACTTGGCTGATTATGGTTGATAACCCCATATCGTGCATGGCCAGCGAGGACGGCACCCCCGTTCTACTGCGGCTCTCCTTCTCCTCCTTGGAGAAGGCACGCCACTCTGGACCAGCTTCCTCAAGTTTCTCTTTTATCACGAAACCGCAGTGGCTGCAGAAGATCTCTCCCCTAGCGTTGTCAAGTATGAGTTTGGTACGACCACATCTTGGACATTTCTCTGTCAGATAGGTCAAGTTGCCTCCGGTAGGCTTGTCTTCACTCAAAAACTATCACCAAAATTTATATACAACAACAGATTAAAATATTCTGTATTTAAGCTTTTCTAATCTTGCTGTTAGGTAAACCTTTTTTTTGGACGCAGCCCAACCATCAATTGTGCAGAACAAAGTTGAAGAGGTCAAAAAGTTCCTGGTAGGAGAATTTGGAGACAATCCGTCAATCCTTGTAGGATGCAGAACTTCCAAGTGGTCGTGGCCTATCTGCGGATATGACATAATAGTATTCACTAACAGAATGAGTGGCTATCAGCCTAAAATCCACGGCGACGACACAGTCAACATCTACTTTCATTCTCTAAGCGAACTCGATGACCCAAAAGGCTATGAGCTTCAGACCTTGCTGTCTAAAGGATTCATAATCAATGACCCTGACATGTCGCTTAGCGCGTACAAGAAGCAGGTAACAGAAAAAGGGGGAAAGATCTTTTCTGAAGCATATGAAGATCGAGTGCTAAGGCTGTTGAACAGCCTTACCTACGCAGAAGAAGCCTACGGCCTTGAAGCCTACACCTCTTCAGCGTTCTGGATCCTGTGCATAGGATACGATGTGGCTGTCTCACTCAACCTCCTCGAAAAGACGCTCACATCTCCCTCTCATCTGATGCAGCAGGCCAAAGAAAATCCAGTATTCAAAGAAGGCAACTACTTTGTCCATGTCGCAAACTTTCTAGGTCTAGAGCATGTGACAACAACTTCTCACAGGAGAATATTTTCCACGCTGGAAACGTTCCAGAAGATGGCAGACTTCTATGGCGCCAGGATACTTCAGTCCACGGCCGCACATACAATATCAGGTCAACTCTCTCATGTAAGAATGAGGGAACTCGATCGCAAGTGTGATTATGCGGTGGAGCAAAGGATGCCCTTGAATGCACACATAATATCTACAAGGTGGTTTACTGATTCAACGCTAGAATTGTATCGGATCGTATGTTCGACAGAAAACATATCCCAATTTAAGCCGAAGATCTTGGATGAACTGGAAAAGAGAAGAAAGAACCTTGCTCCTTCCAGCGCCAGCCTATCCAATGCGATCCTTCAGGAGATCAACCCACTGTATCTCAGGAGGAACATCGAAGAAGCCAGAAAGGTTGTCTACTGGTTGAAGCGAGCCAAGCCCTAAAGCTTGTAGCCTATCTTCCTCAGAAACTCTTTCCTCTCTTTTACGTCTTCAACGGATTCGATGCCAAGGGATGTGAAGCCGTCGACGACGCCTAAGACGCCTCTGCCCTGTTCCGTCTCCGCGACGATCACCTGAAGAGGGTTAGCTGTCGCAGCAAACACACTACATACTTCATACACGTTCTTTATCTTTTCAAGTACGTTAACGGGAAACGCGTTCTTCAAGTAGACGACGAATGTGTGGCCACAAGAGAGGCTAAGTGCATTCTTCTGGGCTATGGCCAGCAGCTCATCATCGTTGCCTTCACTTCTCACCAGCCTCTTGCCTGACGCCTCACAGAATGCGACAGCGAATTTGGCATTTGGAACGCTGTTTGCGACAGCTTCGAAGAGGTCTTCAACCGACTTTATGAAATGTGTTGCTCCGACGATGACGTTCACGCCTTCTGGTACATCCAACTTCACTACCTTTAGCTCCAGCATGCCATTCTTGGATGACGACTGCGGAAATAAATTTTTCTTGTCTAACATGAGAAGAGACGTCCAAGATACCATGTTTCGCTTCATCTACGACTTTGCCTGCAGAATGCGGCAACAGACAACTACCCTAAAATATTCACAGCCTCTGAGTTGAATATAGGACCCTTGTGTTGGATATGATATTGTGCCATGTGACTACTACACCCATAAGGGATATGCTGACATAGGCCACTGTGAAATCCTACACTATATACTTCATGTGCGAAAGTGAGAGGGAAGCAGGCCTCTGACAGCATTTTTTCATAAACTGGGTGAAAGCACTGAGATAGGCGAGGCGGTCGCCGACGAACTGGCAGACAACGTCAGCCCACAACGGGACAGGCGATCTGGAACATCATAGTCTACGCGATATTGTTGACAATTCTGTCTCTTGTACTCTAGGACGTCACTGGAGAAAGGCGCTGATGACTCTGATCCAGGCCTGCGAGGTTGCAATGTTATTGTAGCCTCCTCCACCCAAAGCCAAAGGGCCATAACATTTCTTTTCCAGAGCCAATTTCTTGAGCAGAGCAGCCACTTCACCGTGTACCTGCGGTGAAAGGTTAAGGTGGGTTATCGGATCCCCCTTAAGAGAGTCCCCGCCACATTGTAGCATTATGAAGTCGGGGGAGACATCGCAAATAAACTTCTTTGCTCCCTCAAACTTCCTGTAGAAGACGCTGTCGTCAGAGCCTGGCGGCAGAACGATATTGATCTTTGAGCCTAAAGCGTCACCCGCTCCCCTCTCATCCTCTCTTCCCGTTCCAGGATATAGTGTGCGAGGGTCTTCGTGTACGTCGACAACCCAGACATCTCTGTCATTCAAGAATTCGTAGAATACTCCATCACCGTGGTGGGCGTCGATGTCCACATAAAGAAAACTGTGGATCGCATGCTTTCTCCGAAGGTATTCAATCAAGATTCCTATGTCGTTGAAAACACAGAATCCTGCTGCAGCATCCTTTCTGGCATGATGAAGACCACCCATAGGATTGAATGCGGCCGCGACATCCCCGCTCACGATCCTTTCCGCACACTCTATCGTTGTGCCGACAACGTAAGATGATGCTTCGAAGACTCCCTTGAATGCTGGCGTATCGCCATAGTCAAGGTATCCAAATCCTGTCACTGACGCCTTCTTCACAAAGTCTATGTACTCCTTTGTGTGAAAGAGGCCTATTACGTCTTCGTCTGCGAACACGGGGGTGATCAGACTGATATCATCAAACATTGGACTTTCCCTGAACTCCTTATCGAACATACGATAGAAGG
Organism: uncultured Nitrososphaeria archaeon; assembly: GCA_964448685.1. Classification (GTDB taxonomy): domain Archaea; phylum Thermoproteota; class Nitrososphaeria; order JACIWG01; family JACIWG01; genus CAYUWR01. The sequence continues at coordinate 22,953 of CAYUWR010000038.1, read as the reverse complement.
TTCGGATCCTTGTGAAGTTCATTGGATGATCGATTCCAAAAGAATACTGAAGCAATGGCTCCCCGTATGCTACTCCCACCTTCTTCATACACGAACTGTATTATTTGATGTGATTTAACAATTTGGATTCTTCGGTGGATGGTGGAAGAACATCACCCCACAGCTGACGCTTTCGTCGCAGAGGACGCCAATAATGAGTGCGAGAAAAAGTGATGCCAAAGCATTCAACTGAGGCAAGAAGGTGGCGGCTAGCCACCTTCACTGGATTCCTTGAAGTTGAGGACTCGAAGAATCTTTTCTTTGCCGCCAGGATCCTTTAATCTCAAGAAAGAATGCAGTTCTGGGTCAACCATATTGAGCTCATTCTCTACAGAAATGTATAGGATATCATTCAAGCCACCGATCAGATCTACAAGGCTGCCGTGGAGCCGCCCTTTCTTGAGAGACTCCTCCAAGGATGTGGTCCTGTAGGACGCCAAGAGCGGGTCAATGCGCTTATCTCTCCATCTTGGAACCACACATTCAAAGTTCCCCATGTTATAGGCGATCATGAAGAGAACACTTGGCTTAAGCAGAGGTCTGTCTCCGCTTACGACAAGCACAGCAGGCGTCTCAACTAGTTCGACGGCTGAGAGCATCATGCTCATCTCATCCCCGCTTCTATCCATTGTGACCCGAGCGCCAAGAAAGTCTATTCTTTCCATTATATCCAATGGGGGATCTGTCGAGGACACTATAAGCGTCCTATCGAAAACGGTCCACAGAGCGTCAAGCATATATTCGAGAACTGAAGACTTAGATGTTGTACTGTAGAATCTATTAGGCAACCCCATATACGTTAGCTCGTCTGCGACTACTACACCTGTCACCTTCGGAGAACCAGTGCTCAAGAAACCACTTGGCAGAACCCAATACTCTTTACCATGTTATTAAGCTTTGCATCTAGCAAGAAAGCCTTATCCTCACTTCATCTCCTTCTTTAAGGCCAAAATATCTTGACGCATCACCCCTGTTCACGGAAATCTCAAGGAGCTCAAAGCTATCGAATAGTGCCAAAGGCATACCTTCACCAACATGAGAATATGATTTGACAAGAGGCAGCTGATGCAAGTTCTTTCCCTGTAGAAGGATCACCGAACAAGCCTCAGGCAGGTCATCCTTCTTAACGTTTGTCACGACATTTCCAAAGCCATCGACAAAGAGCACTCGCCCCAGTATGGCCCTACCCCTAACAATTGGATTTGGGATTTCCAGCTTATACAAGGATTCTACAGGCCGACCGAATTCACAGATTTCCACACCCTTAGACAGATAGGCTGCGACTGGCGCAAATATGTCTCTCCCGTGAAAGGTTGACGAGACTTTTCCCACAAGATATTTGGCCTCTTCGATCTCGACTATGTGCCTTCTTGAACTCATTTCAGCAGTTGGATAGAATAGGCCATTGTCTGGGCCGACAAAGAAATAGTCTTCAGTTCGAACTATGACAGCCCTTCTTTCTGTTCCGACACCTGGATCGACAACACAGAGAAATATGCTGCCTTCTGGAAAAAAATGGTAGGCTTCTCTTAGCAGGAACGCGCCCTGAACCACATCATGGCGTCTTACATCGTGTGCCAGATCCACTAGAAGTGCCTCTGGATTGATCTTCAAGATGACACCCTTCATTTGGCCTACATATATGCTTCCCTCTCCGAAGTCGGTCAAGAGGACAATGATGCCTTTTCTCATCCAGTTCGACAGATAAGATGTGGTCATCGAGGGGATAAATTCTTATTGGGCAAGCCTATAGTAAACCCTCTTTCTTCCCTTCCCCTTATTTTCAACCTTTTCCAAAACTATTCCCCCTATCTCCCTTGTATTCATCACATGCGGTCCGCCATCTGCTTGGATATCGACGCCAGGGATTTCCACAATCCTCAGCGATGCCAGATTTGGAGGGGCACGCTCGGCCAACTTCACTACACCCGGAATCTTTAAGGCTTCTTCGCGGGACAGAAAGTACACCTTCACTTCTATGCCCCTTTCTATTACGGAATTGGTTTCATGGATCGCCTCCTCGAAGACTGCCTTCTCAGACGACTCTAGGTTGAAGTCATCCCTGCCATGTTCTGGATCAATGTGCCCACCTGTCACCAGCGCTCCATGTCTCCTATATAGAATCGAAGACAGAATGTGAGCTGCAATGTGTAGCCTCATGAGGCGATAACGACGTCCCCAATCTATTTCACAGTGGACTCTATCTCCTATCTTCACATCTGGCGTGCCTTCGACAGAATGCAGCACGTCTCCAGTCAGCTTATCTTCCAACACCTGCGAGACCTTAAACTCTTGTGAAAGATGGCCTATGAGGCCTGTATCACAGTCAACCCCTCCCGTGATGGGGTGGAATGCTGTCCTATCGAGTACTATATAACCACCCTGCAAGGAGACGACTGTCGCCTCAAATTTTCTCAGATAGCTGTCTCTTTGGTAGAGAAGCTCAGTCATCTTCCTCGCATAAGACGGACACTTTGATAAGATATAAACTTGCTTCTATCTCTTTAACTTTCTCGATATATATTCGTCAGCTGAGATTGAAGCTTTAGCTCCATCGCCAACACATACAGAAATCTGCCCCCACGTTCGACCACCGCATTGGCGCATACAGTCTCCAGCCGCGAATATCCCTTCAACCGAGGTCATCATCTCCCCGTTCACCTTTATGAAGCCCTCTTGATCCTTTTCAACATCGAAGATTTCAGTGTTTGGTGCAAGCCCCACGTATATGAACACTCCATCTAGGCTAAGATGAAACTTTTCACCTGTTGTTAGCCTACTCAAGGTGATGCCGGTAACATGATCTGTTCCATCGATGGAATCTGTCACAGTCGACCAGAGTACTTCAATGTTGGTTGACCGCATTGCGCTCTCCTGCAACGCCTTCTCAGCTCTTAGACGATCACGTCTGTGGACAATGTACACCTTCTCTGCGATATGTGAGAGGTAGACTGCTTCCTTAACGGCAGAATCTCCGCCACCAATAACCGCAACGACTTTGTCCTTATAGAATGGGCCATCACATAAAGCACAGTATGATACACCCTTCCCATAGAAGGACACTTCACCTGGCACGCCAAGCTTCTTCGGCCTTGCCCCAGTGGCGATGATCACTGCCTTGGAAACATAATAAGCATCCTCGGTCACAGCAACCTTGCATTCACCCTTGTCTATCACCTTCTGCACTTCTTCAATTTGAATTGGAACATCGTAGACTTTCACGTGATCGAGAAGCCTTTGGGCAAGCTCCTGCCCACTTATCTTTGGGAAGCCTGGGTAGTTCTCAACCTGATCAGTAAGCGAGACCTGCCCTCCAACTCCCAGTTTCTCAAGCACAATACAGCTTCTACCACTTCTTCCAGCATATAGTGCTGCGGTGAGACCTGCTGGCCCAGCGCCAACTATCACGATATCAGACTTTCGGGTAGGCTTCTCTGATGACATCCTCCATGATTCACAGAAAATCTCATTTAACTTTTTCCAGTACGATGAAGATCAACAGGGCAAGTATCAGTCCGCCAGCGATGTAGGCCGGCTGAGATAACATAATGCCTCTAACGACCGCCAGCGACAAAACCGCCAGAGAGAGCAGTGTGGAGATAAGACGCCTTCTGCCACCTGGCAAAGCCTTTCTCTTCGACTCGCTGAACGTCGCCTTCTCCGAGAGAACTTCTACATTCGCCTCTATCCACTTTTTGCCGAAATCAGTCAGCCTCCAGTACACAACCCCCTCACTTTCATAGGATTCAACCAACTTCGCATCCCTAAGCTCATTGAATATCCTGTAGAGATTCGAAACCGGCGCGTCAAGCCTATGACTCAACTTCGAGGGCCTGTAGGAGCCAGACCTCAACTCTAGAACAAAGCGTGCTCTCAGCCTTCCACCTACAGCTTCAAATATAGTCGTAAGGTCTTCTTCTGACTTCGCCAATCCTCACTCTACCACAAATCTGCTGAGGCATGGATTTAAATCTACTGAACCTAACCTTACAGCAAAATAAAGGACTCGATGTTCAGTTATTATAGCCTTTATTCTCACAGAGAAAATACTCCTTCAAGCCTCTCATTATGAGGCATTCATCTTCTGAGACCTTGACCGCTTTCGAGTCAGCCAGCTCGTTTATGATCACAGGAGCGTTCCGTATCAGGACAAAAGGAATCTTCTCGTCCACTTCCCCCATCGCCAAATGGGCCATGGATGCAAGATCATCAAGTACATTCAAGAATGTTATCTTCAAAGACCTACCAAAGAGGTCCTTCATACCCCTGCAGTCGATAACCGGAACAATTCCAGACGACCCAATAGCCACTCCGACAGTCCCCCTTCTCATAGGATTAACCTTGCTGTCAACTATTATAACACCCAACTTCGTCCCCGAAGCCTCTTCCAGCCGCTCTCTTATTCTCTTAGCTAACAGATCCGGATTCTTCGGCCACAGAGCAGTCTTCCCCGGTGGAGCGTTCTTATGGTCTACACCAGCATTAGCTATCAATATGCCATTGTTGATCGAAAGTATCGCTCTATACACACCACCATATATCATTTCAGATTCGTCCAAGACGATCTGCGTGAAGCCAGGCTCCAAGCCATACCTCCTTGCCATCTCAACTGCCTTACTTGATACTTGAAGCTTTTCGCAGTCAATCATCCTACCCTCAGAGATCGCGAGAACCTTGTCGGCTATGGCGACAATGTCACCCTCCCTAAGCTTTAGACCCTGCCGCGACAAAATTGACAGCAGCAACCCTATCACGTCATCGCCTCCCTTTATCAACGGAGCCTTCATCGGAATCACAGTGATTCTCTTTGCAGCCATCTCAGTTCGTCTGCTCTTCCCCACAGGTGTATAAAGGGCTTTCGCGGCATCGATCAAACATTGCGAACAAGTGTAGAATAGCCTTAGCCGTCACCTACAGACTTTACCGTCTAGCAAAAGACTTTATAACTCGACAAAAGAATACTGCCAAGAAAAGTGAAGAGGTTGACGTCCCCCCAATCCTTCAGCGAAGAAGAAAGAATCAGGTATTCTCGACAGCTCGTCCTCAAATACATAGGAGACGAGGGACAGAGGAGGCTCAAGAAGGCCAAAGTCTCCGTTGCAGGCGTCGGCGGTCTCGGCGGCCACATCGCAGTAGCCCTTGCAGGACTAGGAGTCGGCTTCTTGAAGATAGTCGACAACGACTCAGTTGAACTATCTAACATCCACAGACAGACAAACTTCGAAACCGGACAAGTTGACAGACCGAAGGTGGAGGCTATACAGGAGAGGATCAGTAGAATAAACCCCCACGTCACAGTTGAGACACACACGTACACGATAAACCTAGATAGCGCCGTAGACCTCGTAGAGGGCGTCGACGTAGTCATCGACGGCCTGGACAGTTTCACGCCAAGAATAGCGGTCAACAGAGCCAGCATAAGAAAGAAAGTACCCTACGTCTACGCAGGGGTCCTGGAGGCTTATGGAAACCTAAGCACATTTGTGCCAGGGAGAACCGGCTGCCTAGAGTGTAACATGGGAGCATTCCACGGAGAATCAAATCTAACATGCGAGAGAGTGGGCGTACTGCCGACTGCCGTAACAATAGTGGCCAGCCTTGAAGTTAATGAAGCCATAAACTTGATCGTTAAGGGAAAGGGGCTGCTCGAAAACAAACTCTGTGTCGTCGACTTAAGCGTTCCAAGCCTCGACACAATACCATTCTATAAGAATCCAAGATGCAAAATCTGCTCAGACAAACTCGAGAGGCCAGAGTACGAAGAAAAGATTGTAGAAGCGTGTGGAAAGAACAAGTACGTCGTAACCCCAACTCAGACAATGGACTTGAACCTCGAGAAGATCTTACCCAAGATCTCCAGAGCCTTCCAAGTTAAACTGCACACAAAGAACTCCATAAGCCTTCTCTACGACCCAAGCACCTACGTGACCTTGATGAAGACAGGCAACATGCTGATAAAGGGACCTGAAAACCGAGAGGAAGCTCTAAAGATATTCAACAGACTCCATCACATAATATCAGAAGGCCAAGACTCTGATTAATCTTCCTAGCAATATGGACGAAATAACGCATTAAGATCAGATTTGAAGAATCAAAAGGCATCCCATATATAGGGGCTCCAACTTTCTGTACTCCAAGACGTTGACATATTTGAACTATGTCACAAAGATGAACCATAACAACTCCAAAAAGATTTTTTAGGTAGCTCAGACTACTCTGCCAAGAAAAATGGCATGGAAGCCCAAACTGGCAGAGCGTACAAGAAGCTGATTTCCGTCCTCTTTCTGGTCATCCTGTCAACAGGCACGCTGGCATCAATCAAGCCAGTGGACAGAGAAATCGAGGCGATCGTGATCGTGAAAGGTGAACCTCTCACAGCAGCCATCACACATTACAACATAACCTTAGCAGACGAGCACGCTAAAGAAATCTCTGAAGACAAGATCCGTGAACTTGAGGCAACAGCCAAAGAACTCCAGAGAAAAGGCATACCACTTCGCATTGAATCTTACCTTTACACGGTAGTCTTCGGCTTCATCGCATTGGTTCCATCAAGGTTCATAGGCTCCTTAAATCAGACAGGAAGAATTCAAGCCATCCAAGAGAGTAGGAAGTACACTCTGGATTTGGGCTCAGGCGTCAAGATGGTGAACGCGCAAAGAGCATGGCAGCTTAGAGACGAACACGGCAACAATATAACAGGCAAAGGGATAAAGATAGCGCTGATCGACACAGGCGTAAACTATTCACTGCCAATATTGGGTGGAGGGATAGGCGCAGGGCACAAGGTTCTCGGCGGCTATGATTTCGTCGACAAAGACAGAGACCCCATGGACTTCGACGGACATGGCACAGCCGTCGCAGCCATTATGGCTGGAAAAGACGACAAGCTGATCGGTGTCGCACCTGACGCCAACATCCTTGCCTACAGAGCCGTGACAGAGAGAAGGGAAACTTCTTCCGCGTTGATAGTTCAGTCTCTAGACAGGGCTGTATCAGATGAAGCTAATGTAATCAACCTCAGCCTCGGAGCAGAGGGAACAGAGTCTGCCTTAGGTGCTGCGATAGCCAACGCGGTCAGCGCGGGAGTGGTGGTCGTAGCAGCCGCAGGAAACTCTGGACCGAGCACAAAGACGATAGAATATCCAAGCTCGTTGAACAACGTCATATCTGTAGGCGCCTCATCAAATATCAATTCATCGTCACTGAAAGCTGAGTTTACGGTAAGCGAACTTAGGAGATCCTTTGACGCCATCCCCTTAAACAAGACAACACCCACAAGAGGAACACTGACCGGTAGATTGGTTTATGTCGGCCTCGCAGGAAAAGAGGATGTCGCCGACAAAGACCTCACAGGAACGATAGCCTTAGCGAGAAGAGGAATATACTACTTCAGTGACAAAGCCAAGAACGTCCACGATAGGGGCGCAATCGCCCTCATAGTCTTCAACAACTTAACCGACAACTTCATTGGAGCCCTAAGAGAAGAGGTTCCAATCCCAGTCGCCTCAATTTCAGGCGAGGACGGAAACATATTATTGGAAGCCCTCAAAGAGAAGACTCTTACGGCAACATTCTCTGTCACACCTGACCCATATCAAGTCATATGGTTCAGTTCAAGAGGGCCTTCTTCTCCATTCTATATAAAACCAAATCTGATAGCCCCCGGATACGAGGTTGAAACCGCAAAATATATGGGGGGATACATGACAATTTCTGGGACAAGTTTTGCCGCGCCACATGTCACGGGAGCCGTCGCCCTCATCAAACAGGCCAGACCCTATCTGAAGCCAGACCAGATAATGTCCCTTCTAATGGACACTTCGACGCCTCTTTCAATGGGAAAAGAGAGATATTCGGTGGACACCCAAGGTGCAGGACTCATGCAGGTATACAGTGCGCTAGAAAGCGACTTTGTAGCCACACCTGGAAGCCTAGTCTTTCACCTGTCACCATCAAATCAGACAAGAGAAGTGAGATTGCTTGAGGTAGAAACCTTCTCCAAAGACCACTTATACCTCGTAACCTCCGACACCTGGGATGGCCCAAAAGACGTCATCATCAGATTCAAGGAAAAGAGGTGGTCAGACAAGATAGTGTATCTGGAAGTCGAAGCCGAACTTAACACACAGAAGGCAGGAACCTTCTATGGGTGGATCAATATCTCAAGTGAGAAGATCACCCAGAGGATCCCCGTCAAGGTCCAAGTCAATCCAGTAGGAATAACAGTTGTAAGTACCACAGAGAAATCTGTGGCACTTAAAGTCAACTGCCCAACCGACTACGTTTCAGTCAAGGTGCTTGTGCAGATTCCAGGAGGCAGCAACAAGACAACATATTATGGTACAGACGTAGACAACATCACTTTCTCAACCCCAGCCAGCGGCGAATACTGGATATCAGCACTTGTCACAACGAAGACTGAAACCCTGATGGGCTTCAGCATAATGGTCATCGGCGAGTCCATAGCGCAGCCAACCCCAACCGAAATATTAGGGATAGCGCCTGGGGCGCCAGCCGTAGGAGTACCTCGCCAAGCAGTCGAAACTGTTGGTATCACGTTAGCCGCTATTATCGTTTGCATGCTCTCTTACGCCAAGTTAAAGAGTGCTAGAAGGAGACACGCTCCCCCAGTATAGATAGCCAACGATCTCTTGACCTTCAGCGGACACGATCCAATCCAGAAACACATTTATTGGCGCTCCCTTGACGGTTTCTGGATACCCTGACATGCAAGAAAGTCAATACGTGAAGATCATAGAGCGTTCACTAGGAAAAGCTAGGAAGACCATACTTGACAGAAGAGAAAAGATCGTTGAGGTTGGAAAGAACAGGTTCAATGACACAACCTTCAATGTCGATATTGAATCTGAGGCAGCAATAATTAAAGAATTTGAAGAGAGCGGCCAAGGTTTCACGATAATATCCGAAGAGAGTGGGACAAGAGAACTCAACGGAGGGGGAAAGATCGTGGTCATAGATCCCCTTGACGGCAGCAACAACGCAGTCAAAGGGATACCGTTCTACGGCATCTCGATAGCGGTCGCAGACGGAGACAGAATCTCAGACATAATAGCATCAGGGATAGCCAACGTCATAACAGGAGACACCATCCTCGCATACAGGCAATCGGTATTCTTCAACAAGAAAACCTGCCATCCATCGAACACAACAGACCTAGGCTCAGCGATGGTATCGGTTGTGCCAAAGCTCCACAACCTAGACGAATCATATTATCCAGGCAGACTGAGTGCTCTGCTGAAGAAGATAAGACACCCAAGGTTCCTCGGAAGCGCTGCTCTAGAGACAGCATTTGTCTCAATCGGTTTCATGGACGCTTTTGTTGAGTTAGCCCCAAGACTTCGAATAGTAGACTTGGCCGCATCATTTCATATGGCCAGAATATCGGGAGCATACCTAAGAATACTGAACATCGACAAAGACGTTGGACTGAAATATGACGGCCGGATCAGCTGCATAGTCGCAGCAAACGAGAAACTTGGCAAACAGATAGCTGACGCGATACGACAGCTTCCTGAAGACCCACCCTAATCTGCGACCATATCCTATATCGCAGCAGACAAGATAAGACACAAAGCAGAACTTTTAGGAACTTGCTGCAAGAAAATAGGAAACTTTGCACATAAGTCTCCGACGACTATCGTAAGGTTTAATACCGAGCCAACCCACTCACATACATGTGACCAGGATGTCAAGTGAATTGTGCCCAAACTGTGGAAAGCCTATTTCAGAACATGAAGCAGTCGAAGAAGTGGTAGGCAAGAAGAGCTACAAGTTCTGCTCCGACGTCTGCGCCAAAGCATACAAGGAAGTCAAACACAGACGGGAAGAAGTACGCCGCGGATAAGCCGAAACAGCCTTCCGAAAATGAATCACTTGAAGACTAAACAGAACTGTGCACCCAATATTTTTTCTTAGTGAGAATGCTTGGAATTTCCCACGAGAACTAGTAAACTTCAACACACCTAAACATAGCACACGATATAGGCGTATTGGAAGAAGTCGATCCACCAAGTGATTTTCTACCCAAGCACCCTTTCCAAGGCCACCAGAATGGATACGCCGACAAAAACTATTGAGACGACCGAGCCAAGGGTAATGCTCGCCAAAGACGACTCCAGCGGCATACCCAAGACAACATGGAAGAGAAGAGCACCTACGAGTATGATCACAACCAGACAGGATAGTAGACAAGCCGACACCTTTGAGACAACACCTTTGCGTCCTGAGAAAATGTATGCTGTATAGCTTGCCAGAAGGTTCGCGAGAGCTCCTATTACGACATCTGGCAAACCATAGATAGACATCAGAAAATTGGAGACTACAGCACCTAGGGCTGTGCCGTATATCGCTGCCTTACCTATCCTCTTGTTGAAGCTCAAGGGTATGAGCGCGTCAGAAATTCGAATTTGAAATATGGCCGAAAAGCTTATTGGCGCAAGCAGAACCGTGATCGAAGCATAAAGTGTGGCAAAAAGAATCGATAACGTAAAGACCTGCCTTTTCTCTCTTGTCTTCGAGGTCGCCTTCTCCAAGTCTAAACTACCTCCCAACCGGGGTTTATATCGCGGAACAGTGGGAGGACCACCACCCGCATAATCTCCCAACACGCTCGAAGCTTATAAGATTTTATGTCAACCTCCAACATCTGAGATTCTCAGATATATACTATCTTTGGCTCAAGCCTATCGGAAATGTCGAGTACAATATATGATCTCGAATAGGGGAGGCTACCCTTCAGGGCGCCTGGATTCATGAAGAGAATACCATGGTCTGTAGATATCTCTGAATGGTGCGTGTGCCCAAATATGATGGCATCCAGCTTCACATCAAATCTTTTTCTTAATCTCCTCTTTATTCCAAAAGGAGAGCCTCCCTCTGGAGGATGAGTCAAACCAATCTTGAAGCCTCGAAGGTCGATAACGACTTCAGGTGGCAAAGATGACTTAACCCTGACTTCATCCATGTTGCCGTAGACTCCATAGAATGGCTTAAGCCTTCTCAGTTGGTCGACAAGGCCAATGCTCGTATAGTCTCCTGCATGTACTATCAAGTCGGCTTCCTCGATCTCCTCCAGAACCTTTGATGGAAGCTGATCTATGCTGCCACAATGTGTATCGGAGAGAACAATGATGTGGGACAGCATAAAGGAAAGTTTCGAGGTTGGAGTATATATATCCTCGCTATCTCCTGCTGCATAATAACTATTAATAGCAAGAGCATATGGCATGATGTGACAGAAGATGCCAGAATTCTTCACAGGCAGATTAAAGAATGTTTTGAAAAAGAATCAGCTCTCGCTCGGCATGTGGGTAACCATACCCTGCGCCGAAGTCCCAGAGGCCCTTTCGAGAATCGGATTCGACTGGTTCGTCTTCGACACAGAACATGCGCCAACCTCACTTGAGACAGTCCAAAGACTTCTACCATCATTGAACGGCAGCAACACAATGCCGATCATCAGAGTCGCATGGAACGACATCGTAATGATCAAGAGAGCACTTGATCTAGGAGTAGAGGGAATCATTGTCCCATGGGTCAACACGAAGGAGGATGCGTCAAAGGCTGTGAGGGCCTGTAGATATCCTCCACAAGGCATCAGAGGAGTCGGCCCCAGAAGGGCTGCGGTCTACGGCCTTGATCCCTCATACTATAAGAGGGCAAACGAAAACATTGCCTTGATAGTGCAGATCGAAACACAGGAGGCCATAGACAACGTCGATGAAATATTGGATGTAGAAGGCGTCGACTCATTCTTCATCGGCCCCCAAGACCTATCGTTCTCGCTCCAAGTACCACACGACTATGGGAGCCAAAGATTCAGGACTGCAATCGACAGAGTACTCGAGGCGGGAAAGAAGTCAGGCAAACCTGGTGGCATATACACTTCAGGAGCCCAAGACGCGATAAAGTACATAAATAAGGGATTCAAGTTCATCGCACTAAGTTCGGACGTGAAACTCCTAGTGAACGCCGTCAAAAAAGAGCTTGAAGCAACGAGAAGCGAGGTCACAAAATAGGCAAAAAAAGGCGGACACTGAGATCCAAACAGACATTTAATGATGATTTTTCGTCCGACAATCTAAGACTAGTCTCTTCGTCGATTCCGCTCAAGCACACCTGAAGATTTCATGAGTAGACGGCGTATTGGAAGCTGCTGCGGACACCTTCGTTCACATTCTCCACAATTCTTACACTTCTGCTGGTTCCTATCCAACGGCACAATGTCTTCGTATCTTCTTATAACTTCCTCCTGCGACACTGGATCACCGCTCTTTCTATAGTATTCGTTGTAGAAAGAGAAGATGTCTACTATGTCGACTCCATTGGGGCAAGGCATACAATATCCACAACCCTTACATCCGATCAGACCATACTCAAGATACTTCTGTCTGACTTGAGATATGACGTTCAGTTCGTCGACGGTCAGAACACCTGGCCCGGAACGACATGCACTTTCAACATTTTCTATAACCTGTTGCATCGTACTCATCCCACTTAAGACAACGGAAACTTCAGGATGGCCCCAAACCCACATCAAAGCCCACTCTGCAGGCGTCCTCTTCACACCCACACTATTCCAGATATCTTGAATCTCTGGTGTAGGATTCATCGCGAGGAGGCCGCCGCTGACAGGCTCCATTATGACGACAGCTAAACCTCTATTTGCAGCATATTTCAGCCCTCTTGTGCCAGCCTGATAGTCAACGTCCACGTAATTATACTGTATCTGGCAGAACGCCCATCCCTGATATGAGTCAATTATCTCCTTGAACACTTCGTATTTGTCATGGAAGCTGAAACCTAAGTGGCCAACTTTCTCTTCTGCAATCTTCTTTTCAGCCCAATCAAGAGCGCCTAGATCCTTCATCTTAGACCATCTTGCCTCATTCAGCCCATGGAAAAGGTAGAAGTCCACGTGTTCGGTCTGCATCCTCTTCAACTGCTCATCCAGCACCCTATCCATGTCTTCTCTGGACTTCACCAGCCAAGTTGGCATCTTTGTCGCAACCATTACTCTGTCACGGTAGCCGCCTTGAAGAGCTTTGCCGAGCAGAACCTCACTTTTTCCACGGTGGTAGCCGTAGGCTGTGTCAATGTAGTTTACACCGTGGTCGACTGCGTACCGTATCATCTTTATGGCTTCATCTTCGTTTATGTTTGCCGGATCCACTCCAATTGTGGGCAACCTCATAAGGCCGAAGCCCAAGGCGGAGCAGCTGATGTCAAGCCTTCCAAATTTCCTGTATCTTATCCCAATCGCCATTCCCTTTACCTACGCTGAACTTATAAATGTTGAGAGGACGACGTTAACATGAGCGAATCGTACGAGACCAAGTGAAGGATTCCCTTGCCAAGATCGGTGATCTACATATTGGGGAAGACATCAGGTCAGCTTTGAGCCTTGTACACCTGTGTTCTTGGCCTTGAAGGTTCTTGCACCTATCAAAGCAACTACGTTTGTAGCTATTATAACCATAGTGACAATTGAGAGTATCTCTTGAGAATATGGTGTACCATATTCTATCATCAGGGTTGCCACAACCGCTGGGGTCAAGCCTTGTCCCATCAACGTGAATATGAATCTTTTCTCATATCCTGGTCTAGAATGGTCAGCGACGTAGGTTGCAACAAATCTTGAAGACAACAGCGCCAACATTATGGTGCCCAACAGGGCATAGTTTCCAAGGTCAAGGAATGTTGAGATGCTCATTTCCAGACCTAAGAGGACGAAAAAGAATGTTCTGAGGAAAAAGGATATTTCATCTTGAAAGCGGCTCAAGTATATCATGACATTTTCTGGCATTTCCAGTCTCAGTGATAGAGGATCTGAGATAAGCTTACTGTTAGCGAAAACCAAACCCAAGGTGATCGCGGATATTATTCCACTGCCATCAATCACTTCAACAAAAGCATACGTTATGAGAAGATAGCCGAATGTCGCAATGTACAGATATTTTACATCATAGGCGATCTTGATAAGTTTAAGCCAAAAGAGTCCAGCAACAGCTCCAATCAAGAAGCTTACAGAAAACCTAGAAAAGAAAGAGGCGACGATAGTTCTCGCCCCATCAAGATTCAGTGCGATGTTACTCAGATAACTGTTAAGAAAAGTTGAGAAGAGCACTATGATTATTAGACTGTTCAGAGCCGCTTCCATGGTTACGCTAACGAACAGATTCTTGTTCGTGGAGAGCATCTTGGCATAGTATCCTACAACAGCAACTGTTGTCTCACCGCCGACGGTCACGCTCAAGAAGATAGCCGGATAGAGAGGCCAGCAGAAGACATATGTAAGTATGCAGAAGATCGACACGATACTTAACCCCACATATATCAGTGTCCTAAGCAAAGCTGAGAAACTTTCTTTCAAAAGCTCTTTAACATATATTTCTAGGCCGAACCCAAAGAGTATCATAGCCAAAGTGAGACTGCTCATCACTGGCGCGATCAACCTGACAAGGTCCAAGGGAAAGAAGCCTAGAACTGGCCCTACTACAAAACCGAAAGCGATCAAGAAGAATATCTCTGGAAAACCCGTCTTCTTGAAGGCCATATTCCCGAAAAAGCCTATGAAGATTATGGCAGAGAGAAAAATGAAAACTGAAATGGCTGAGATCATCCAAAACAACCTGTCCAATTTGAATATAAATATCTTTGGGCTGGAAACAGAAAACATTCCAAAAGGCAGCAAACGGGTTTACAGAAGAAGGCTTCTGCCTGACAATCGATGCAACTTCTTGCACCTACCAACGCCCATCCATCTGGCACCCCAAGAAGAAGGTATATTAGAGAAGAGAGTAGGAGGATGATCGAATACGCGGAAAGGATCTTCAAGTTCTGTTCGAGTCTTCTATCCAAGGTACAGTAGAGAAGAAGTCATCTCTAAGATTAAAGATAGACTTAAGATCTTAGACGGAGAACTACCACTCACGCTTGTCGTCCTATTCGGCTCTTATGCTACTGGAAACTATACGGTGGCAAGCGATATAGACCTTCTAGTCGTGTACAGAGGAGAAACAAGAGAGGATGCCTATGGCAAGGTAAAGAAGACCTTGAAAGTCCTTGGACTTGAGCCTCACGTCTACTGCGAAAAAGAATACAAGGACCTGTCGGACGCTATAGAAAAGATGGTCGAACATGGTATAGTCCTCTATGAGAAGAGATCAGGTTTCTCAGACGATTTTCAGGCGACTTCTCTGTCTAAGAAAAGAACCTGAGCTGAATGACTAGTTGTTCTTGAAGATTCTCTAACATGCTAATGCCCCATTTTTCTTCAGTCACATATCACCCTTAGTATTCCCGCATTTCAAAAGATTATCACAGATCTGAATGCATCGACACGAAAAAAAGCTAAAAACACGTGAACTGGGAGATGATGGGAAGAAAACCTCCTTTGAAAGTGAGAAACACCTCTGAATATAGGAGCGTCTCAGTCGAAGAGACCCTACGACTGTTAGAGACGAAGGCAAATGGCCTCAGAGAATCTGAAGCTAGAGATAGGATTAGAATATTTGGTTACAATGAGGTACCGGAGAAAAGGGGGAACCCTCTTGCTGAGTTCTTGCTACGATATTGGGGCCCTATGCCGTGGCTATTAGAGTTGGCAATGATACTTTCGTACATTTTATCTCACTATCTTGAGGCAATGATAGTCTTTGTGCTGCTCACGATAAACTCTATCATAGGCTGCATACACAGCCGCAGCTCACAAAAAGCATTGGAGCTTTTGAAGAAAAAGCTCGCCATCAAAGCGAAGGTACTGCGAGACGGAGACTGGGCGACAAGAGATGCAAGAGAGATTACTTTAGGAGACATCATAGTGGTTAGCCTAGGTGATATAGTGCCAGCGGACGCCAAGATTTTAAGCGGCGAGCTTTCTGTTGACCAGTCAGCCCTCACAGGAGAATCCCTAACTGTAGACCTACATCAATCAGATGTCGTCTATTCTGGCTCTATTGTGAGAAGAGGAGAAGCAAAGTGCATCGTGGTCAACCGGGTAGAAACACGTATTTTGGTAAGACAGCTGAACTGGTCAAAATAGCCAAGCCCAAATCTCATCAGGAAAAGATAATGATGGCAATCATCAAATATATGATGTATCTTGGTGTAGCGGCGTTAATTTCAGTTTCAACCTACGCTGTGCTGATGAAGATTAGCCTCCTATCAATAGCGACTTTTGCAGTGGTCTTCCTCATGGCAGCAGTTCCGGTGGCTCTGCCAGCCGTACTGACTGTAGTTCAAGCGGCAGGTGCAATAGAACTTGTGAAGAAGGGTGCGTTAGTCACCAGACTCGACTCAATTGAAGACGCAGCTTCAATAGACGTTCTTTGCCTCGATAAAACAGGTACAATAACAGAGAACAAATTATCGGTCGTCGACATCGTGCCTTTCCAGGGGTATGGCAGCATGGATGTGATCACAATAGCAAGCCTAGCATCTGATGGGGAAGGAAAGGACTTAACAGATCAAGCAGTTATCGAATACGCTAAAACCGCAGGGGCCGAGCATGGCGCATGCGAGCGAATCTCATTTACACCTTTTGATCCATCATCCAAGAGGACAGAGGCGGTCATCGAAGTCAGAGGAAAGCATTTTAGAGCTGTTAAAGGTGCACCCCAGATGGTAATTTCTCTGTGTAAAGGAATGGATGAAGAAACCCGGAAGAGGGCGAACGAGATAGTGGAAGAAGCATCTCAGAAAGGATATAGAACATTGGCGGTTGCCAGATCGATGGAAGAAGCCTTAGACGATCTTCAGCTGGCAGGCTTCCTTTCATTAGCTGACCCGCCTAGGCATGACTCAAAAGACATGATAGAGGAGGCAAGAAAATTGGGAATAAAACCGATGATGCTCACAGGAGACAACATTGCCATAGCAAAAGAGGTTGCCAGACAGGTTTCGATTGGCAGTAGAATCTTTCGGATGACGGATCTTAAGGCCTTAAGCGAAGCTGATCGGGCAGAAATCGTCGAAGAATGCGATGGGCTTGCCGAAATATATCCCGAGGACAAGTATGAAGTCGTCAAACTCTTACAGTCGAGGGGGCACACTGTGGGAATGACAGGAGACGGAGTCAACGATGCACCAGCATTGAAGCAGGCAGAAATGGGAATAGCTGTGAGCAATTCAACGGATGTGGCAAAGGCATCCGCTAGTATGGTCTTGGTCGAACCAGGCTTAAGGGTGATAATCGATGCGATAAAGACAAGCAGACAAATATACCAACGGATGCTGACTTGGGTCATAAACAAGGTTACCAAGACAATACAGTTTGTAGGCCTGCTTACAGTAGGCTTTTTCTGGTTACATGACATTGTAGTCTCCCTCTTAGGAGTTTCCCTTCTCGTCTTCGCAAACGATTTTGTAACGATGTCTCTGGCTACCGACAATGTGAAGCACACAAGCAACCCGAACAGGTGGAATGTGAAGAATATTACTCTAGCATCTCTTGTCATAGGGGTGCTGCTTGTCGTAGAAGGCGCAGTTGCCATTCTAATCGGAGCAAACTATCTCCATCTAGAATGGGAGAAACTCCGCACATTCGTACTGCTCATGCTTATCTTCACAAGCCAATTTAGAGTATACGTAGTAAGAGAGAGAAGACATTTCTGGTCCTCACGCCCAAGCAGAGGATTACTTATATCCAGTGTAGCGACGACAATAGGATTCATATTATTGGGCGTCTATGACATCATCATAACACCACTCACACTGCCTCAGGTCCTCACCGTGCTAGGTTTCTCGGCACTTTTTACCCTCGGAATAGAGCCGGCAAAATATTACACATTCGGGAAATTCGGATCGCAAGACAATGAGTAACTAAGGCTAGTCGCCCATGGCCCTTTCATATCAAACCAGGCCTAAGTGTAGAGGTTAGCATGAACAGGCAACGGACAACAGGTTATCAGACGATGTCTAGATGACACTTAGCTGCTTTCATAGAATATTATGGCAAGAAGATTGATTTGTCCCGTTGACACGGAAGCAGAAGTATTTTTATGCAGTCTGATAGAACTTTCTATAAAGGTCTTTATAACAAAGAGTGGAAACGTTTACGTTCAAGGAAAGATTGTTATGGAAAACCTTCCAAAAATAGGATATTCGAAAAAACTTTTTTAACATGGGGGTCCCCAACTTTAGTTGGGGTGCCCCATGCTATTAGATCTTGAGCCAAAAAATAAGAGAGAAGACCTGTATGATTTTGAAAAGGAGCTGGAAATGGTGAAGAGAGGAATAGAAACGTCAAAAATGGTGGTAGTCAGCGGTCTCAGAAGGACTGGAAAGACTTCTCTAATTAAGGTGGCGTTGGAGCAGTCGAATGTGCCTTATCTTTATTTGGATCCAAGATTTTCCATAAACTCTAACTATAGAGACTTTGTTGAACTATTGAAAAAGGGGCTAGAAGATTTTCTCGACAAAAATAGGCTGCTGGTTCAAGACCTTCAAAAAGTTGCAGCCAGGTTCAAAGGATTAAAAATCCTTTCAGTCCCGCTATCGGTAGAAGTTACTTGGAAAGGAAGAGAGAAGGTGACTATTCAAGAGCTTCTCCTCGCACTGGATAAACTAGCTGGAAACAAAAAGAGTAAAATTGTGATCGTCATAGATGAGGCTCAAGAACTTAAGAAAATAAATTGGATTCGAGTTGATAGGATAATCGCTTATGCCTATGACAACCTTACTAACATACGATTTCTTTTTTCAGGCTCTCAAGTTGGGTTACTTCATGACTTTTTGAGAATAGAAGATCCAAAGGCACCTCTCTATGGAAGAGGGTTCATTGAGGTAAGAACGAGAAGGCTGTCGAAAGAAGAATCTTTAGATTTCCTTATTAAAGGGATGAGACAATTTAATGTTGAACCCAACCTTCGAATGATAGAAAAGGCTGTGGAAGAAATTGATGGAATCATCGGTTGGCTTACCTACTTTGGGCACATGTATGCAATAAAGGGAACCGCGGATATCGACCTCGTAACTTCTAGTGCAGTAAATCTTGCAACTCAAGAACTGAACAATTATCTTCTCCAGAAAAAAAGTGACAGGTATAGGACACTGGTCAAACTCTTGGTGAGAGAAAGAAGCTGGTCAGATCTGAAGAGACAGTTAGAAGAAAAGGAAGGCAGAACAATAAACAGTAAGACGTTCATAGAGCTTGTTGACAATTTAGTCAAATCAGGAATAATAGAGAAAAATAAAGAAGGGAGATACTATATACCGGATCCAATAACACGAAGGGCAGCTGAAATGATTACTGGATAAACGGGGCAGAACCTATCATAAGCCTTTATTAGACTATACACAACATGTTAACACATCAGTCAAGGAGCACAAGAATGCGTCGAACTATCGCTGAAGGGGATACATTCTGCTTATTTGGCGTCGGATACCCAAAATCGCATGACATCCCCATAACATTTGATGGAATTGCAAAAAGTGAGGAAATTGAATGAAGAAGGCGAGAAGATCTTTAGGAGGATTTGACACAACATCCTTGATGAAGTCAAAATTCTACGAATTTTATCATCTCATCAAATTTGTCTTCTACACCTTCATCCTGAGACCTTCTTCTAAGATAATTTGTTTTAATGTGATCTTTTTGTGCCGCATAAACCAAGAAAGCCTTGTCTCTGTCTTCTAGACTGTTCCAGAATTTCCATGCGGCTAAGCAAGATACTATCAACTCTTCCGGAGGAATAATGTATACCCTTCTGCCACCAACTTTTAACTCAAGAGGCTTTTTTGGTTTATCATAGCTTCCAGCAACTACATCAATTCCTTTTTCTGAAAGTTGCGGGAATTTCAGTAAGTAAATTCTTAAGCCCCTCTCACCAACTTTTTTGAGAAAGGCCTTAACTAATTTCTCTGCTTCCAAGACAATAATGTCTACATCACCAGTCCTGTATGCTCGTCCAGAATAGATTTCGGCAGCGAAGCCGCCTACAACTATTATTCTTCCAAGACCCTTTCTTTCTAGCTTCTCATTCAACCAGCTCAAGAAGCACAGAAAACGCTCAGTTTCATTTTTTCCCTCAATTTCCTTCACAAGACCGCTTAAAGAGGAAACTAGATCTTCTAAATCTTCTCTATAATCAGTGTATTTTTCTTCCATTCAACCCACTTCAACTCTTCCAGCCCCTGCCATTTTTCATACGCCATCATCGAGAGCCTTTTTAGATCTTCGGTCGTTCTCTTGCTCCCCCTAACCTTGGGCCTTTCATCCAGAATTTTCAATAAAACCCTTCTAAACACGCTATTCGAAAGTTGGGGGTCTATAAGATCCTCTGAATGCATCATCATTCTTTCACTCTCTTGCAGAAGGCTTCTTTAATACTTTTCTATTGTAAGTAAGGAAGTGGCTTAAGAAGACATCAAAGCGTTTTCGACAACAAATCGTGTGGCAAATGAACACATACCATGGGACAAGGGGTAGTAGGACAACTTATTACTCAAGAAGACATCCAGCTTCAGATAGCGGAAGACAGTCTGTTCGAGTAGAAATAGAACCCTAATGTTCCTCACGATGCAGAAGCTTTACTCCATTGGGGATTTCTCGACCAGGCGGGATGACAATACCAGCCCCTACATAGGCATCATGCCCAAGGCAACAGCCTAGGAATCTTTGACCGGAATCCAAAGCCTTCCCGTCCTTGATTAAAGTCACGCATCTACCATCCAATCTAAAATCTGCTAGAACGGAGCCAGCTGGGAAGAATGAGTCGCGCCCCATTAAACTAGTGTTGATGAAGGGGCTTGTTGTGAACGCACCTGGAAAGAGGAGCGAATACGTCACATTCACACCATCCCGAAGTTGGCATCCTTCACCAAGAACCGAGTAGGCGACAGTGCAATTGTTGTGTATCACAGACTTGGCTCCGACCATCGAACCCCTTATGACACTGTGAGCTCCGACCTCCACCCCATCATCTATTATGGAGTTCTCAAGGTATGCAGTTGGGTGAATGTCACACCCTTTTCCTATTTGCACATTCTTGGATGAAACACGCCATTGATTGGTTGAAAGCGCAGAGACTGCAAGGCGGAGTTGCCTTAACCGATCGCGTTTAAGGTCAGCGATATGCGCCAGCAGTGCTGCTACATTGCACGCCCATAGGTTAGCCCAGTGCTCGATTTGGACGATCACTTTTCGGGTGATGGGCGCCCTGTATATGCCTCCTGGAACCATGTGGTCTGGGAACGGCATCTCTTGCACGTACTCATCAGCGTCGACAACCAGCGGCTTCGGAGTGGCAAGTCCATCATAGCCTGGAGGATAATAGTAGAGTCGGTAGCCAACATTTTCCCCTAGGTCGTCAACATCCATGGTCGCTGTTATCGTCCTCTCCGTCAAGGTCCCTTTCTTAATAGCGCACTGGGTTGGTTGGTCTAAATGCTGGGATGCATCGAGGAAAGAGGACAGCAACTCCTTTGTGCAGAAGACTGTGTCCTTCATGACCAAACGCCCTCTTCTCCTGTCCTGACCCTCGGCACCTATCATTCGTATGCCCAAAGAATTCAACACCCTCCGCTGGTGATCTTCGAGTCTCGAATTAAGTATCAGAAGTTGTTGAGGGTGTTCCAGAAACGGGCTTACCCTTATTTGGCTGGGCTCAATAAGAGCTTCTACTGACACAAATATCACATACGAAAGGGGTCTTTCTCGATATAAAAGCTTTTACTAGGCAGTACGGTAGGAAATATGTTTCCAAAAGACCTGAGTATAACACGAAATCCTATTCATGTTCCTTTCTTTCCTTATTAAGAAATTTTTCCTACTGTGAGGTAACCTTCATTGCTGCTTTCCACTAGATTTAGTGTTGACGGAACCATTGCTAATAGTATTGATACGCCGTTTACTGCTGTCACAGTCACCATTAGAATATGATGTTGCTTGAACCTCTTTTTGGTAGCAAATATTGCACCGGCCAGAATGGCTGCACCAAGCATTATCTGGGCTATCATGTTCACTGTTGCAGGTAGTATTTGAGTTGATGGCACGATCGTTGTAGTAGAGGTAGTCGCCTCTAAAACGGCCCACAAACTCCATCCATGAAGGTTACAGTTCGCTCTTGCTTTCACTAGCGTTTTCTGGTCTATTTGCCCTAAGTCAATCTTGCAAGTGAATGTTGTCTCGTTTTGAGGCGTTAACTCTACCCTAATGAGCTTATCATCGACCTGGGCTTCGATCGTATCTACGTAGTGGGATTGGGAAGGGTTGTTGTGTCTTATCTTTAGATTAAGTATGGTGTTTGTGCCTTGTGTTTCTTTGCTCATTTCAAGGACTGCTGGAACGTCGGCGGAGACAGAAGTAATCAACCAAGGTCCTATTAATGCGAATAGAATTGTCCAGACGTAGAAAGTTGTTTTTCTGCTCAAACTATTTAATGGCATTACCCGTTGTTTATATTATGAAGGGATCTCTTTTATACGCATAGTTCTTGAGATTCTTCGAAAAGATTCGAAAGCTTTAATTGGAATCATTGAAATGCTTCCTAAAGAGTATCCTTGGGAAAGCCTGTTGCACTAATTAAAGGAGATGACGTGGGACCAAAGCTTACTGAAGCGGTGATGACCGTGTTTGAAGCTATGAAGCCTGATCTAGAGTTTATTCCCTGTGGAGCAGGTTATGGGGGCACGTTCACGGTGATGACTCCTTGATCCCTGAAGAATCCTGGGAAAGGTTGAAGAACTCTGATGCCTGCTTCGGGAGCAAGTTATCCCTTCCGGCCCACATCAAAACGGAACGCACGTCAATGGCGAAGACCCTGCTGACGTAGCTTGGGAAATTAAAGAAACGCTCAAAGATTTATATAAGATATGGGGCGAAAATAAGCGTGAAAGAGTTTTGGAATATTTTACATGATATGAGAAAAACTGCAGAACAGACATTAGAAA
>CAYUWR010000037.1:0-30562 GCA_964448685.1 uncultured Nitrososphaeria archaeon | reverse complement strand
CACCTCTCTTTGTACGTGAAACTTTCTCCATAAATTTTCTTAATATGACTGTCTAAGAGGACGCCTATCTCTCGGCAGTGACTAAAAACACCCTTAGTATCCCATCTCATAAATGCTTCTTCCGCCTTGGTCAGATAAGATGTCGTCTCCTTAATTGTTTCTCCTTCTGACGGAATTTCAAGAATTAGAAATCGACCTAACCCCAATCTTGGAGCGAAGTCATGAATCCAATCTGAAGAAGGAATACAGTATTGGCATTCCTCTCTATACGTTCTGATATTCAGAAAAGTTGGTCCATTTGAACCTGATATTATCCAGCCATTAGAATATTCACTTCTAAATTCATGGTCGTATGCCCTAACTATCAATTCACCTTCCTGAACTATTCCTGAAGAGGTTCGGATGGGTATTTTTTGTGCTTGTGGAGGCTTAAAATGAAAGTAGTGAGCAACCTCAGCATTACACTCGATAACCTTGCAAAAAAGTTCTAACTTTAGTTCAACATCTTGTTTCCGATTCTTTATTCTTGTTCTATCTATCTCGTTTATGCTTTTTTCGTCCAACTCAGCAACAAGGCTCACACCATATTTTTCCTGTCTGAATAACTGATTGTCCATCATCGTCCCACGTGCTGACAGTCCTTGAGGTTCTTTACTGGACTTCTCAAGATATACCTCATGCATGTGCCCCAAAATAACGTCATCTTCTGTCATAAGATTTCCTTCAACTCCGAAGACGGCTTGATGAGATTTCTGATAATCAAGTTCAACTTCAAAGTATATCGAAGGATGTATGAATTTTTCTAGTGCAAATACTTTTATGACTTTTGCCGTCATTATTTGCCAACCCTCGACTTTTTAGGATGAGGTTCAGCTTTCTTTTCTGTCTCTGATGGCATAGACGACTTTAATCGAGCGGCCGGCCTTAAATCACGTTTGCATGAGAGAGAAAACCTTTTACCTGAGTATAGATGAAATATCACATTCACCTACCTTATGACTATAAATCATACCACACATATATATGTATCAGAGAACAAGTACGCCACATGACAATGACATGAGAAAAGCAGGAGACAGCCGAGAATCCATTAAGCTCTAAAAACGTAAACAAAGCCAATCTCACACATAATAAGAATTCTGTGAAAATATACTCCTCAAGAGACAGACTTAAACCCATTTACATATAAATCCCACCCGGTCCACCATGTTTGGGTTTTTAGCTTCTCTTCTAAATAATCTAAAACCAGATCTCCAATACTGTCCCAAATATTTAGAGCGCAACATTGAAGACGACCCCAGAACCCACTATTATGGCAAAACAACTATTATAAACAAGATAAACAAAATATTGAGGGCCTCTAATTTAGATGTGAGCTCCATAAGCTTAAAGGAAGCTATAGAATATTATAAGAAGGCAGGGGAGCTTGAATGGAAGAGGCTGTTTACGACACAAGCGTACTCATAAACTTGTTGAAAAGCGGAAAACATGTTGCGAAGGGCTTTACAACAATTTTTAATATAATAGAGTTTCCAAAGGCTTTAGATTTAAAGAGTTGAGTGTCATTTACCCTACTATCGAAGATTATGATGAAGCTTGAAGGTTTCCGCTTCTCTTCTCAGGAAGGGTTAAGCCTCTTCCAGCAGTAGTAGATGTTTTGATAACCTCCGTTTGCATCAGAAGAGGTTTACTGCTCATTACAGCAGACGAACATTTTGCGCATGAAGTCTGTTAGAAAAGAGTTTAAAGTTCAAATAATCAAGTAGGTGGAAAAATTCTGGATTTTACAAAAAGTCATGGATTACACACTATGGGTGAATTCCCATATGAGGTGATCATACCGGCATGGGGGTTTGCTGTAGTCTGTTAAACATATGTGTGTTTCTAACCCAGTAAAGGCGCAAATCACTGTGTATATGTCTGAACTCTCGTCCTGCAAATGTCTAAGATAGGAATTGGTTGAGTAGATGGTCTCCAATTCTTCAAACCAATCATGGTCCGCTGTGGTTTAGATTACTTCTATTTTGTCAAAGGCATCAGAAAAATATATAGATAAAACCGTCTACGAGGAACATGGTCCCAAAGGCAAGTAGAGAAACGCCACAGCCTCTAACAATCATTCTGTAGACCTTATCGTTCAAAAGTCTCCTTCCTCTGCTCGTACAATAAGAGATAAAACTGAACCAAGGGAAATCAGAAGCCCAATGAATCAAGGGAAAGATGACAATACCAACCAAGCCAAAAAGCTCTAATCCTTTGAATATGAATGCGCCGCCAACCATGGTCCACCAGATAATGAAGTAAGGATTCACAATAGCCGCTATGGCACCGCTAACCAGAGGATTGTATACTGCACTCTTATCTAAGACATTTCCCAATGATGTGGATCTTCTGTCTCTGTAGGAATCAGCAAGAAGGTTGTAGCCCATTAAGATTAGGACAAGTCCCCCTCCAATGTTTACGAATGTTTTCACGACATCCGATCCTAAGAAAGAGCCTAAGCCAAACAATAGTATTGCGATTATAAGGATTTCCACAATTGCATGTCCAAAGACAACCATCAAGCCGTGAATGAAGCCTTTCTCTAAGGATACAGTAACCACCATCACAAATATTGGCCCAGGTGGAAGCGTAGCCGAAAGTCCCACAAGGAAAGCGGAGAAAACAAACGAAACGACGTCGCCATCTATCAAGCTCTCAATCGGCCATAATTCGGATACTTATCATATAAAATCTTTCTAACTTTGAAGAAGAAACTGGATAGAAGAGAAAACCGGGAAGATTACTATTCTATAGGAATCAAGATGGGCGTACAACTTACGTAGCCGTCGAGGGAGTGAAACATTGACTGTAAAGTAACAAAGCTGCTGGAGCTTGATATCCTGGGCGCAATTTTGATTTGGGGGAATCTGCAGGCTTCCTCACTATAAGAGAGATCGGGTCATATGAGATTTGGGTGTTCTAGAATGTTTGACAGCTCCCTCTTAACCTGTCCAACAGACCTGAACCTTATGGCTTTGACACCACCTTTTCTAAAGGATTCTACATTTTTTTCTGAATTATCGATCACGATCACCTCATCCTTTCCAGCCTGCAGCTTCTCAAGAAGTATTTCCAAAAGTCTGCTGTCAGGCTTCAATAGACCGTATTCAAAGGAGTACACGTAGCAGTCGAACTCCTTGTCTAGACGATATTTCTTGTTCAAATATTCAACTCTCTCTCTGGTGTTGTCGGAGAGTACGGCAACCTTGTAATGTTTCCTAAGGGTTCTCACCAAAGTCTTCATGCCCCAATTCCTCGTATAAGATGAGTGCCATATTTCTTCCAAAGTTCTGATCATTGTAGACTCTAAGTTTAGCTGTTCTCTAACAGCTTTCCAGAATTCTTTAACACCGATCTTTCCTAACCTATAATCTCTACCATAACATCGGCCTCCAAAAAAGTTGTCTAACTCATCCTTCGACACATGCAGTATCTTCTCGAATTTCTTTAAGGCCTCGGCGGTTCCGTCCGCGAAGTAGACTCCTCCCAAGTCAAATACGATCGCCTTTATTTTGCTTTGAGTCGTCAAGAGGAAACTCCCGCAATGGGCTAGACAATAGGGGTATATGAATGAAACAAAGAGGGAAACAAGGCTGCTGAATCCTAGCGACGTTTTCATAAAAGACTACATAATCCAGAACTTCAACATGCATTCTAGCACCGAGGAAGATGTGAAAAATCCTCCACTTCTGCCCAATCCTATAGTGAGAGAATAACATTTGTCTTGAGAGAGTTGGATCAATAGCATGACAGTTAAACCCGTCTGTCCACAGATGGTAAGTTGTCATAAAAATGACTGGTTATAGAGTCTACCTTATGCTTTTAAAGCGAGCGTTAGAGTCTTGGGCGTGTGAGCTAAAGCTTGCCAAAGTTGGGAAAGTTTATCTCATCCTTTGAAGTTAAACCTGTAGCATTATCGTTGGTAATAGGCCCGTCTGTAGGCCTAATGATCATCTTATTCTTCAGCCTATACACTATATTCAATAAGCTTTCAACGTTAGCCTTTAGCCTATCAAATTATACTATACTGTTTTTACCGACTTTAGGCCTAGTTCTCTCATATTTGATAGTGAAAAAGTTGGCTGGTGGAAATGCAGGTTGTGGAACACATAAGCTCTTGGAAGCATACCATTATGAAGGAGGAACACTTTATCTGAAAGATGTGAGCGTTAAGGCGATCGCTTCTGCGCTGACGATTGGATTTGGTGGCAGCGCAGGCCTAGAAGGGCCAAGCCTACTCTTGGGTGGAGGAGTCGCATCGGCATTGGGCAAAAGGCTGAATCTCAGCCAAAAGGACATTAAGGTCTGCTTGCTAAGTGGTTCTGCTGCCGGCCTCTCTGCGATCTTTAAGGCTCCCCTTACAGGAATACTGTTCACACTAGAAATGCCCTATCAAAGGGACCTTGCTAAAGAGGCACTTATACCTGCGACTATATCATCAATTCTAGCCTATTTGACCACAGTTCAAGTGCTTGGATACGAAACACTTTTTCCATTAACTCCAAGAATATCCTTTCCCACGTCAATAATGCTGGCACATTCTGTTGTAATAGGAATTCTTGCAGCAGCTCTTGGTATCTTCTTTACTTTTTTCTTTAGAAGACTCAATCTTTTATCTAAGTACAACCTGTTATATCTCTCAATACTTGGAGGTGTGATCTTGGGTTTTATAGGCCTATTCATGCCACAAGTTTTAGGGGTGGGATATGGGACAATACGTTCGATCGTATCCGATAACACCTACGCTATAACAATATATTTTCTAATTGCCTTGATCTTTTTAAAAATTTTTGCAACGTCTATTACCCTAAACTTTGGTGGAAGCGGTGGCCTATTCATTCCATCAATATTTGTTGGAGCACTGCTTGGCTCTCTTTACTCTAAAATAGTATTCAATAATTTGAACATTGGAATCGTGATGGCCGCCATGGCCGCATTCATTGCTGCGACAAACAAAACTCCCTTAGCAGGCGTCGCCTTTGTAGCTGAAACATCTGGCCCCTCATCGATAATTCCAACGCTTGTTGCAGCTGTAGTAAGCTATTTTTCGTCAGGAAAGTCTTCTTTTTATCGAGAAGTTCAACCTATAAAGGAGCCTGTTGAAGAAGAAAAGGCTCTTGCCCTCCTATACCATCTAATCAAAGAAAAAAGGATTCTGGACAGGCTTGAGATGATTAAGATTAAAGAAATAATGAAGTCGGAACCTGTGTCCTTGACAGAAAACTTGAGCATTCGAGATGCAATGGAAATCTGCAAAAAACACGGGTATAGAGTATATCCTGTTGTAACAAAAGATGGCCTACTCTTAGGTCACGTTACCATAGAAGACCTTATAGCATTTCCAGAAGCCAAATGGGGCCTGAAAGTCGAACATGTTTTAAAAGTCTCCTGTCATATTAACAGAAGACGACAGCCTAAAGTCTCTCATGTCAATAATGGTTGAAGAAGGAATAGATCACATGTACATCGTCTCAGACAAGGAGACCGCGAAGTTGGTTGGTGTAGTGGCTGGAATAGACATTCTGAGAAAGCTCATGACCTTATTATAGATTCAGCCTACTCTTATGTTATCATCTATCCTTCTCCATGAAGGCTACCGTAAGTTCCTCGGCAGCCTCCTCACAATCTTCGGTTTGCCTAATCGACATATCGAACTATCATGTATGGATACCCTCTGTCTCGATCAAGTCACTATATGGATCGTTTTGTAGTTTTGATTCTTTATCAATAATGGACTCAATAGCCATTTTTGTCTCGGATCATACGAAAACGTCCACTTTACCACGCTCTCTAACTTTAGGAGAACCCATCCACTTCACGTTCTTATCAAAGACTCATGAGGAGCTGTCGCAAAACTCACATAAACTGTTTATGGTTTAAAGCGTTCGCGCCTGAGCCTAAGACGAGGTGGGGCTAGTGGGACTTGAACCCACGGCTTACGGGTATCTTCACCCTGCTCCAAAGCTACATCATCCAACATAGTCAGCATACCCATATTTTGTTCTGGAGCCCGTTGTCCTTCCTTGCTGGACGATAGCCCCATCCAACATGCCATGCTGTCGTCAAAGGGGAAGATAAAAGTTTTCGGTGCGGAAAACAAAAACTTAATTAGTAGTTGTTTGGGCGTTAATGTTCAGCCGGCCATAGTGATGTGGGTTCGACCTGGTCTCGTCAGATCCCAGAAGTCAAACCATATCACGCCATTGTGTTAGTGATGTGCAGAAGCCGTCGCGAAGCAATGGTGCTGGCGCCTTTAAACTAGTGGAGGATGATGGAGATGATGCAAGGTCAGGTACTACAGTTGTTTCCTTTAGATAACTCGCTCCTCCAACAGATTCTGTCTCTTGTCTTCTATGGCATATTCTTCCTCTACCTTTTCTTTGGCCAAAATATTCAGACCCAGAGAATTCTAATGTCCCTTTCAAGCGCCCTGAATAAGGTGAAGGATGCCCGTGACAAGTCCAAGAAGGAGGTCTTGGACTTCCTCCAGAAGAATGGCTACAAGGGAGACGCATCTGTGCAGATCGACAATTTAATAGAATATTTTACGATTACACCTACAAGTATAGATCCTGCTGGGCTTGTAAAGAAGATAGAACATCTTCTAAGTGTAAGAGATGAACGTGTAAGGGAAGAGGTCAAGAAGATGTTGGCTGGCAAGGACGTTGTAACCACCTCGATTATGGAGAATATGCTGGAGATATCCACGGCTCTAAACCTCTACTATAAGGTCATCCGACACTACTATCTTGTCGGCAAGAAGACTTCAAACCTTTACCTTCTGATGCAGCTGCAGATCATATTGCCTGACCTCCTGAGGGAGATAGATGCTCTCCTTTCCGCGATCGAACCGATAAAGAATGGTCAACCGCTTGGAGACGGTATAGGTGCGATGGTGGCTGGAAAGATGCTGTTAAACTGTGAGAAGAAGCCGATAGCTCGAGACACTGTATTCGGCGAAGTCAAATACAAGAATAGAAGTCTCTATGTTATAAAGGCTGAGGGGCCTGCTGGCAACGTTGGACAGATAGGGAATGCGATAGAATATCTGATAAACAAGTACGGTTTAAAGCCGTCGTCTATAGTCATGATTGATGCTGCCCTTAAACTGGAGGGAGAGCCGTCAGGGGAAGTGGCTGAAGGTGTCGGCGCAGCTATAGGAGGTATAGGTGTAGACAAGTTTAAGATAGAGGAGGTGTCTTCTAAGGCGGGAATTCCACTATATGCCATAATCATAAAGGAGTCCATAGTTGAAGCTATATCTGCAATGACAAAGGAGATAGCTGAAGCAGCCGCAAAGGTTCAGTCAAGGCTTGACAGCCTTATTGAAGCTAGGACGAAGGAAGGCGATGTGGTCATAGTTGTTGGTGTTGGAAATACCTTGGGGGTTGGGCAGTGATGTCAAGCAAGCTATTCAAGGGGCAGAAGCAGACAAAGGTTGTCACAATAGAAGAATGCCTATCATGTAATCTGAAGATGAAGAGGCTCTTTCAAGTGAGCGACTACGTGTTCAAAGAGGGCGGTAACTGTCAGAAATGTAATTCGAAGACAATGATAACCTCTATCTATAAAGAAGAAATCAAGTGATTCAATTCTAGGATGTAGTTATGATCGTGTTATTTTCCATAACCAGAGCCGTATGCTCGAACTGGCTTACCACTTGATTGGTTGCCTCCTTGAGGACAGGATATTTTCTTATCATCTTGTTTTTCACAAGATAGTCTAATGCATCTAGCAGGTCTTTTTTGTCGTAGGAGTTTATGAACCATCTTGGTGAAAATGGAAGTGTCTTCCTTTTTTCCCAAATCTCCTGCAGAAGTGAATCAGCTACTTCATGCTTTAACCTCTTTCTTCTAATTATACTGTAAATGTTCACTTTCTCTATTTCATCGACAAAGGCTGCCGCATTCTTGCTCGTTAGAAAGGGTTCTATGGCATAGCTTCTTCCCACACCGAATCTTCCTAGCATTCCGTCAAAGGGTGTGTTGGGAATTGAATGGCCTGAATGGATCTGATATTGGCCCAAAGAGTGTCCCGAGAGGTTGGTGATCGTCTTGTACCCTCTTGAGATGGCAAAGTAATACACGGTGTTTCCTACCTCATTGATGCTTTCTCCAGCCCGAACCTTCTTGAGCGCGATATTGAGCACCTCAAGATTAGCGCTTACCATATCCGCGTAATTCTCATTAAAGTTGATCGTTATGGCTGTGTCGGCGATGTAACCGTTCACTTGGATGCCGATGTCCACCTTTACCACATCTCTTTCTTTTAAGGTTCGGTCATCTTCAATTCCTGCAGTATCATGTGCAGCTATCTCGTTTAAGCATATGTTTGCTGGGAAGGCTTGTTCTCCTCCAAGCTCTCTTGATCTGTCTTCGATGAATTTGCATATTTCATCGAAGGTCATCCCTGGTTGAACTTTGCTCTTCACTTCCTTGAGTACTTGAGAGGCTATTCTGCCAGCTTTAACATATGCTGCTTCTTCTAGCTTATCCAAGTCTCTCGTCTCTATCCCCCCATTTACGATATTTCTATTTATCTGTTCATCTCCAATAAAATCGCCGATTCTGCCAGTCCAGTCATAACTGTCTTCTTACTTTTTTTTCTTAGTTGTCTTTTTTCTTTTTTTAGTAGTTAGTTAGTTTTCAGTTGGAAATCTTGAAGATGGTCTGCCCAAAAAAATGGAGAGTGGCCTAACTTGCCACAACAACTGTTCTTGCCAACGCCCCGTCCCCTATTACTGTTACGAGATATTCTGTGCCCGGCATCACATATGTCGGTTTGAATGGTGTTCCACCCATGGGGAGTCCAAATCCGAACACGATTTCTCCATTGTAAGTCAATTTTATCTGCTGGCTGACTGTGAGATTGTATCCTCTTCCTGAGAAAATTATTTGAGCCTCCTTTTCTGTTTGGGTTCTGTTGTGTACCAACATTACAGGTTCAAGGCCTCCGTCTTCATCCACCCAGAACACGGCTGCCTCAGAGAAGATAGGTGTCCAATTTGTCTTATTTCCAGTTCTTGGTACGGTGGTCAGCTGCGATATTATCACCAGTTTCAGCTTAAGGCTGACGTTTCCTGTATTCTTCACAGTCGCTGCCAGAGAAGTACGTGATAGCGAACAGGATGTTACCTCTATTTCGGAAGCAAATCG
Organism: uncultured Nitrososphaeria archaeon; assembly: GCA_964448685.1. Classification (GTDB taxonomy): domain Archaea; phylum Thermoproteota; class Nitrososphaeria; order JACIWG01; family JACIWG01; genus CAYUWR01. The sequence goes on along the minus strand of CAYUWR010000037.1, from coordinate 21,365 downwards.
TTCTCTGAGCCTCCTCCACCATTCTTTGTCTCCTAAGTTCATTCTGAAGCCGACTCGATGCATTTCTGGCTGTTCTTCACTTTCAGGCACTGGGTATGCTCTAGCAACAGCACTAATCACGAAATCAGGTTCGGATTTGCTTCCGATGTTGAAGACTGTAGGATGAACATCAATTATCGTTGCACTTGGAATGTAGTCTTTTACCTCTATTCCTCCTATTATTGGCACAGTTAGGTTGCCTGTTCGGACGACCGCCGGATACTCTCTGTTGTTGTATACGATCTTCGCTGCAGTTATGTTGAATCTGATCAAGTTGTATTTTCCAGTCTTCATGTTGACCGACGAGATTGTTTGGCTGATGTCAACAAGGGTCATCAGATTCAATGTGCCTCCACCCCCAACTTCTATCCAGCCATGTGTCTCATTGGATTCTGCCGCATGCACCGCCATGCTATCATATGTAATGTGGACCTCCGTGATTCCTTCTGGCAAGATGGGGGGGTCTGTGAGAAGTATAGATAGGGTACCCTCCTCTCTGGGTTCACTAGTTGTTGTCGTCGGCTGAGTTGTGATAGTAGTTGTAGTAGTTGTCGTGTAGGGTGTAGTGGTGTAAGTAATGGATGTAGTAGATGTGACTGTAGAGGTGGATGTTGAAGTAGCTGAACTACTTGTGGTTGAAGTGGACGTTGTGCTTGGTATTGTAGTGGTGGAGATTTGTGGTGTGAATCCTGACATTGATATTGCCACTATCAGTGCTACCGTCATTGCAAATGTTAGGCCACCTGAAATCAATATACTTCTTTTTGTGCTCATGGTTTAAGCTTAGAATCTGCTGGATTTAATAGAGCATTTTTGAACGGTGCTCTAGAAATACTGTTCTATCTGTTCAATATGTTGAACGCCAAAAAGGTAATAAACGTTACGTGGACAGCATCGTCACATGGATAGGGGGGAGATTGAAGCGCAACTAAGGGGCAATACTTTAAGAGTATATGTTTACGTGATAAAGAGAAGAAAGGTTGGAGTAAGGGAAGTACAACACTCCCTCCATCTATCAAATCCATCTCTTGCACAATATCACCTTAACAAGCTGAGAGATATGGGTTTGGTCAGAGAAGACAATGGATCGTATGTGATCACTAATGAAGTGAAGGTGGACTTCATGCGCGATTTCTTGAGACTTGGTACTCTGATGGTTCCAAGGTTTGTGATGTATGCGGTTTTCTTCACGGTCTTCACAGTATATATTGCGGTAATATCTGCACCTATCTTCACGTCCGTCCCTGTTGTCGTACTGCTTCTAGTTCTCTTGGCATCCTCATCAATCATATTCTGGTATGAGGCACAAGAAGCTTGGAGGTCCGCCCCTCAGCCTTAACGATGATCTAAATGTAATTACTTTAAGGTCTTCTATGGTCGGAACTGCTGTCTTATCGCTTTTCCTTCGCGCTTTCACGACCTAGATCAAAAATGCAGGTCTCTCTATCTTTGCATGTCGTTTTATCTTCATAGGCTTGAAACTGATTCATGTTGGAAAAAAATTCGGATGTGTATGTTAATTGTCCACTTTACATGAAAATGTTGTCATGAACAGTGGTTCGCCCGAGGGCTTTGTCTCAGAAGACAATTTGAATGCGACCAAACCTTTATGTGTGAGCGGATGTCATAGTTTTGAACAAGCCATGGAGGCGAAGTTGTATGGCAGGTTCTGTCTGCGGGCATGTAGTTGTCGGTGGAACCTTTGACTATGTCCACAAGGGGCATGAGAGGCTGTTAAGCTGCTCATTTGGATTAGGTAAGAGGGTCATTATAGGTGTATCTTCAGACTCTTTTCTGTTTGATGTAGGTAAGCATGTTGACCATGACTACCGTCAGCGTTTGGATATGCTGAAGTCTTTTCTCAAGGATAGGGGTTGGCTCAGAAGGTGTAGAATTGTCAAGCTCGATGATCGGTTTGGTCCAGCTCTAAACGTCAAATCAGAGGCGATAGTTGTCAGCGAAGAAACCGAAAGGTTTGCGGATGAATGTAACCTCATACGATATGCCATGGGGCTGTCTCCACTCATGAAGGTTGTCGCATCAATTGTCTTGGCTGAAGATGGTGACAGAATCTCTTCAACGAGAATAAGAGGTGGAGAAATCGATTCTAGAGGACGACTTGTCTATCGGGGTCGTAGAGGAACTCGTTGACTTTTGTCCTTGCTTGTTCCCGCTTTCTTTGGAAGTCTTCTAGAAAATCTTTGACCTTTGTGACGAGGCTGATCTTATGTTCTCCACACAAAAGCCTCCCAGTCAAGCATGACTGTCTGATCTCCTCTAGCCTTCTGTCATCCTTTTCGAAGAAGTATTGCTCATACCAGAAGACTGGACATATTTGAGGGTTTCCTCCCTTTTTTCTCTGCTCTTCTACAGTAGGCTGTCCTCCCGTGAAGGCATTCTTTATCTTTCTCTCGACATCTTTTGGCTTGTCCGTTGTATATACTGCGGTCTCTGGCAGTGAAGAAGACATTTTGCCTTCTTTGTTCAAAGCTGGAAGAAATTTTGAGTGTACTTGTGCTGGTTTATAGTAGCCTAGTTTATCAGCGACATCTCGAGTCATCCTCCAAAAGTTGTCCTGGTCTATCGCGGCTGGTATGAGACATGGAACAGGCCTCCCAAGCTTTTCAGAGTATAGGAAGGAAGGTGCTGCTTGGACTGATGGGAAGAAGGTCATACCTATGTTTGTTGAATCTTCGAATCCGAACACGGCCTTGACTGTGGAAAGTGTGATTGCCTTCGCTACCTTTATGGAAATTGGATATAGTTCATGAATTCCTCGAGTGTCTATTAAGATCTGTGTCCTTCTAGCGTCGAATCCTACAGCGATGATGTCAAGTAGGTTGTCGTCAGTCATCTCTCTAACACCCTGCAGAGTGAGCTCATCCCTGTAGAGGTATTTCTCATCATCTGTGACCTGGAATAGTAGCTGAGCCTTGAATTTGTCTTGAAGATACTTTGTAAAGTACCATGGCAGGAGGTGGCCTATGTGAACTCGCCCTGATGGGCCTCGGCCGGTGTATAGGTAGAATCTTTCTCCTCTCTCATATTTCTTGAATATCCAATCTAGGTCTCTGTGGCTGAAGAAGAAACCTCTTCTAACGAAGAAGCTCACTTCTCCCGTCAACTTTTTGAAGTATTCTAGAATTTGGTCATCTATGTATCTCGTGCCGAACTGTGACACTAGCCTATCGTAGTCTACTTCCCCCTCCACCGTCCAAGGTGTGACTTCGCTATTGTCTGTCTCTCTGTTTGCCATTCTCGAGAAAGGTTCTTTGAAAAGATTTAAAAACATTATGAGAAAGATATGCGGTAAGTAGATTCAATGGAACTCGTGCTCCATCCGATCGAGGTTGAAATACTCAAGACGCTAAAGGCTAGAAGTGGCGTGAACGTGGAGGCCCTCGCTGAAGCCACAGGCCTCTCTTTGGATCAGGTTCGTCGTGGAATAGAATGGTTGAAGGAAAAGAGCTTGATAAATGTGAGAGAGGATGTCAAGTCGTTTGTTGGACTTGGCAGGTTAGGTCTGAAGGCTTGTCATGAAGGCCTTCCAGAGAGGAGAATACATGATCTTGTGGCAAAGAAGGGAGGAAAGGTTGCGTTGGAAGAAGTGAAGAAGGGGTCCATGATGGGCGAGAAAGAGTTTTCGGCTGCTTTAGGCCTCGCGATAAAGAAAGGGCTAGTTAAGTTTTCGAAAGTTGATCGGGCATCGTATCTGGAAGCTGGCGGTTCCGCGGTTCTGTCAACAGAGTCTTTGATCAACAAAATCTTATCTTCCAAGGAAGTCGACGTCTCTTCTCTAAATGGGGATGAGCTGGCGGCATTGGAAGAGTTGAGGAGAAGGCCTGATTACATTGTGTATAAGGAGGTCAGACAGGCTGTGATAAGTGTTTCCTCTCATGCTGTATGTATCTTGGACGAATACTTGAAGAAGTCGTATGAGGATAGGTTAACTTCTGAGCTTCTCTTAACAGGAAGGTGGAGGAACGTCTCCTTCAGGCCATATGATATAGAAAGTCCTGTCCCCTATCTGTATCCTGGAAGAAAGCATCCTGTACAGGATTTCATAGACAGGGTTAGAGAGATCTTTTTGAACTTTGGTTTCGAGGAGATAGAGGGTCCTGTTATCCTTCCCTCATTCTGGAACTTTGACGCCCTATTCATACCTCAAGACCATTCTGCTAGAGAAATGCAAGATACCTTCCACATAAAGACCATGCAGGCTAGAGAAATCGAGAAGACAGCGCCAGTGGAGACCATAAGAAGGGTTCATGAAGACGGAGGGGAAACAGGTTCTATGGGATGGAAGTACAAATGGTCGATTCAAGAAGCTAAGAAGATGGTGTTGAGAACTCATACCACGCCGATAACGGTCCAATATCTTCACAAGAACAAGCCTTCGTCTGCAAAAGTATTTTCTGTCGACAGGGTCTTTAGAAACGAAAACCTAGATAATAGACATCTTTTCGAATTCTACCAATATGAGGGAATAGTCACAGGCGGAAATGTCACGTTGCGACATTTGATTGGGGTCTTGACTTCATTCTATAAAGAGCTTGGATTTGAAAAGATCAAGTTTTGGCCAACATTCTTTCCGTACACTGAGCCCTCTTTAGAGGCTGTTGCCTACGTGGAGAGGCTGGGAAGATGGATAGAGCTTTGCGGTATGGGTGTCTTCAGGCCTGAGGTGACTTTACCGGCTGGTGTGAAAAATCCTGTTCTCGCATGGGGTGGGGGCCTAGAAAGGTTGATACTGTTAGCTTACAACGTCGAAGACATAAGATTTCTCTATAGAAACACATTGGGCTGGTTGAGGGGTGCAAGTTATGCCCGTTCTGGCTATTAGATATGATCGATTAAATTCTTTCCTTCTAAGACCTCTTTCCCGCAGCCAGATCTTGGAGCTTCTCCCATACATCGGCCTAAATATTGAAGACTTCGATGATGAAGAGGTTAAGGTTGAATATAGCCCAAACCGTCCCGACTTCGGATCACCAGCAGGTATAGCTAAAGCGTTGAACTACCTCAAATTCGAGGTAGAACCAAAGGCGGAATACGCTCTTGAAGGGTCCGGCATCCAGGTGAATGTGGACGAGACTGTACAAGAGGTTAGGCCACAGATTTTTGCATTATATGCAGAGCTGCAGTTCTCTGAATCCACTTTGAAGGAGCTTATCTCTTTCCAAGAGGACCTGCATAATGGGATAGGTAGGAAGAGAAGAAAGTTTGCGATAGGCTTGCATGACACATCAAGGATCATTCCACCAATATACTATACGACCGAAGGCGAAAGCTTCAAGTTCATCCCATTGAATGGCAGCATCCCCATGTCCATAGATGAGATCATGAAAGAGACAGAGCAGGGGGTTCTCTATTCCCATATCCTTCCTTCGAAAGACCGTTTTCCGATACTTAAGGACTCGATGGGGCAAGTGCTCTCCTTTCCACCAATAATCAACGGTAACGTGACAGCGTTGACAGAAAGAACTAGGACCCTTTTTGTGGACGTAACCGCGACAGAACGATCTTCGGCGGAGGATGCGCTTTCTCTGTTAGCTACAGCCTTACTGGACTATGGTGGAGTCGTGTACACTGTAAAGATAGTTCGACCTGATGGTTCATTTGATTGCCCAATGTTGGATTCGAAGAAGATGACTCTGCGAGTGGAGAATATCAAGCGGATACTAGGTGTTCCACTGGGATATGACGAAGCAATCAGATCACTTAGAAAGGTTAACATGAAGGCTTCGAGAAAGGGGCGCCAGATAGAAGTTCAAGTTCCCAAGTATAGAGTGGACATACTGCATGAGGTGGACTTGATAGAGGAGGTCGGATACGGATACGGCTACAATAGGATAACCCCTCTCGCCCTCAAGCTGCCTCAACAAGCTAAACCCTTGAAGACGAAACGCTTCTACGAAGATGTAAGGCTCTGTCTGATTGGATTGGGGTTTACGGAGGTAATGAACTTCTACATGTCAAATAAGATATTACAGTCTCCCTTCTCTAAGTCGCTGATCGAAGTGGAATCCCCGAAGACCAGAGAATATGATGTGCTCAGGTCATCTATTCTTCCTCAACTCTTGCAGGTTCTATCATCTAATATCCATGAACAGTATCCTCAAAAGATCTTTGAAATAGGACGCACCTTCAACCTAAGAGAAGACAACGAAATAGAAGAAAGCGTGAAGTTGGCCGCTTCCATATCAAGCTCTGAGACGACGTTCACGGAAATAAAGTCTACGGCTGTATCGACGCTGAACCAGATTGGGGTGAGAGACTTCAAGATGGCGCCACTGGCACATGAATACTTTATTGGCGGGCGCTGTGCTTCGATAGTAGACAGCCGGGGCATCATCGGAGTGCTCGGAGAAGTCTCTCCAAAATATATCTCTGAGGCTTCACTACGAAATCCGGTTGCCGCGCTAGAAATAGATCTGACAAAACTTCTGAAATGACAGAGAAAGCTTTTTATCCTAATAAGCTGTCTGAGAAGGTAGACATCCGTCATAGAGGCGTAGCGACGGCCTCGGCTGATTTAATGATGTGCGAGGTTTACCCAGCGACGCGACAGACGGATGTCAAAACCCCGCATAAAGAGGATTGGTGAAATGCCTAAGCAGGGCTCAGATGATCCAAGACTGGTCAGAGGCGGGGTACATTCCACTCGCAAATTTAGTCGGAAGAGGCTCTCTGAGCTTGAGCGGCTTAAGGTCATCGTACAAGCCCTCAATGGTGAGGTAAAAGATAATGCCATGATTATTGTTGAGGGCCCAAAGGACTCGAAAGCACTAGAAGAGCTAGGTGTCGTCGCGGAGCCCTTCCTATACAGTCACAATTCAGACCACACCGAACTCTTTAGGATTGCACGCTCGTTCTCTAAGGTCATAATATTGGTTGACAATGACAAAGAAGGCTGGTCGATATGCAAGAAGCTTGTCTCCGCCTTCAGTGAAAAAGGAATAAGATGTGATACTTGGTATAGGAGGCAGTTCTATAAGATTGGAGGCGGGTCTATCCTACACTTGGAGGAATTTCCATCATTAATTAGGAGGTATCCATAAGCTGATAACGTTAGATTCTGCTGATTTCCCACTTCCACGATCAGACTCGATCCCATTTATCTACCGCGTAGGTTTAGGCATATGAAGCCTTTTCTATGAGGTCTGTGTAAGCTTGGTTAAGGAGGCCTTGGTCTCCACAGACGTAACTTCGGCCTATGCCAGACCTAATAAGAAAGGAGTTTCCAGAGGAGAAGATTCCCGTTCGCCTCACCCCATCCCTGGAGCGTGTAGAATTTTCCGCTTGCAATGGTTAAAATAGCTTAAATAATGGTCTTTTTAGAACACAGTCGATTGATAGAATTGTCAACTCCAACTAAATATTTAATACGGTTAAAATTTGAAATCGAAGGTGTTGTTGAACGCGCAGATGTCGTAGGTGCGATCTTCGGTCAGACCGAAGGCCTCTTCGGGCCTGAATTTGACTTGAATGAGCTTCAGAAGACGTGGAAAATAGGCCGAATAGAAATAGACTTGGAATCGAGGAATGATCGAACATTCGGAGAAGTGCTAATACCAACTTCAACTGATTTCGAGACAACAAGCTTGATCGCTGCGACGGTCGAAAGTGTGGATCGAGTCGGTCCGTGCAATGCAAAGTTTAGGCTTATCTCGATGGAGGATGTGAGGGTTGAGAAGGTCAAGCAGATAAGGGAGAGGGCTAAAGAAATTGCACGAGACTGGTCCAAGAAGGTTATGACAGAGGGCGACAAGGTGCTGAAAGATATAAGTGAATCCATGGGAAAATCTAAGGTTGTAGCATTTGGCAAAGAAAAGCTTCCAGCTGGTCCAGCTTTGGACAAGTCGGATACTGTCATATTGGTAGAAGGCCGCGCTGATGTCTTGAACCTTCTGCGTGCAGGGATTGAAAACGTTGTCGGTATAGAAGGTACGGGGATTCCACAGTCTATCATAGAGCTGAGCAAGAGCAAGAAGATCATAGCATTTCTCGACGGTGACAGAGGCGGAGATCTGATATTGAAGGAGCTTTCTCAAGTTGCGAAGATTGAAAAGGTCGTTAGGGCTCCCGCAGGAAGAGAAGTGGAGGAGCTTACACCCGTAGAGGTTACGGAGTGCCTCAGCAGTGTAATTCAACCTTCTATGAAGAAGGAAATTCCCTCGATGATTAAGCCGGAAGTGGCTGAAAGGATTAGACAGCTTAAGCCATCACTTGAAAATACTCTAGAAGCTATAGTATTCGATGAAAACCTAAAGGAAATTTTGAAGGTTCCTGTAAGCGAATTGGCAAAGCAGCTGGAGTCGGAAGAGCTGAAGGGTGCAAGATATCTTGTATTCGATGGAATCGTCTCTCAGAGAATAGTTGACCTATCAGAAAAGAGGGGCCTGTTGGCGGTAGTCGGACATAGAGTAGGGGAAATCTCTAGAAAGCCTCAGTCTTTGACGGTTTCAACCTTGGATGACTTCTAGTATTCAGTCGGCAATGTGAGTAAAGTGAGGTTCAAGAGGCTGGCGACGAATAGTGCGGAGTTTATCCCGGAAACATTAGAAGATATTCTATTCGTAAGGCTCTATCTGAAAGAGGGTGACTTAATATCCGCGAAGACCTCTAGGACGATAAAGCTTGAGAAGGCTTATGCAAGGCATGTGGAAAAGGAAAGAAAGAGTGTTTTGATAACTGTGAAGGTAAGAGAAGTCTCCTTTGGAGGCTCATTTGACGTCTTAGCTGTGCAGGGAGAAATAATGGCTTCATCAGATGAAAACATTCCTCTCGGTTCGAAACATGTCATTGAAATATATCTTGGAACCAGGTTTCTCCTCGTCAAATGTGAAGGTGGCATCGACTTCAACATGATTGAAGAAAACCTTGTCGCGGAAGAGTTCGTGATCGTTTCAATGGACTCTATTGTGGCAGGCATAGGCCAGATAAAGGGTAGCAGAGTAAAATATATAGCAGAAATACAGTCAAATTATCAGGGAAAACTCTATGAGGTCAAACATGAATCGAACACAGCCTTCTTCGCCAAGATTCTAGACGTCCTCTCTCCGTACTTGAGGGAGGTGCAGAAGGTCCTCGTTACTGGCCCGGGCCCAATAAAGTCTGCCTTCAAAAACTATCTGGAAGGCAGCTTAGGAAGGAAGCTGCAGATTCTGGAGTTGGAAGGTGTTGACTCGGCAGGATTTGATGGTATAAGAATGTCTTTAAACTCAGAAGGTCTCTCCAAAATACTACAGGATAACGTCTTTTCTAGTGCAAGGAATGCCATGATCAAGATATTAGGTTCTCTCTATAGGGGAGACGGCTTAGCCAGCGTCTCATTTGAGGAGATCGAATACATGTCTTCAAATGGTGCATGTGACTCGCTTCTGATTTCCAAAGATTATTTATCACGGTCGTCGGTTGAAGAGGATAGGCTTGTCCAAATCTTTTCAGATGTCAAAAAATATAGGGGGGCACTCTATTTCTTAGATGATAGCACAAATGTCGGCATCCAGTTAGAGTCCCTCGGCGGCCTTGCAGCACTCTTTAGATATAGAACAAGATAGCTTCAAATTCTATGTTAGAAAAGGGAATATGACTTCAACGATTATGGCCAATATTATCGCCCCCTTCATGAGGTCCATTCCTATTCTCTTATTGAATCTGCTAAAGTACAGTAGCACTCCGACCATTCCCACCAATGTGTACGCTATTCTCGATATCTGGGAGACTATGACCTTAACTATCGATATTATCTTCTCGACCAACGCCAGAAATCTGTTGGCGAGGTCTTCGAAGGCGTCTTCTGCTGTCCTGTTCTGGTCGTTGAGTGGGTTGAGGGCTAGAGCGTCGCCTAAGATTAGGATGATGAAGAAGATCATTGGTCGATGGGCCAGATACATCTTAGTTATCATTGTGCCAAGATATTTAACTGCAAACGTGATCTTCACCAATAAATGAACGTCTATCTCACACATCGCCGTGAAGCTTGTAGACGGAAAGGTGTATCATCACTTAAACTGTTATAAATGGCAAGATCTTCGAAGATATGTGCCTATTCTAGGTGAACGTGGTTGCGTAATATCTGTTCCAGGTGTGGGGGCAAGGCGATATACAGTAGGGCCTACTCAGGGGAAGATCTTTGCGGTAAATGTTTCAAGAAATCAGTCGAAGAAAAGGCTGTTAAAACGATCTCCAAGTTTAGAATGTTAGATTATGGCGACAAAGTTCTTCTGATGATTTCAGGAGGAAAGGATAGTCTTGCTATGTTAAGGATATTAAGTAACGTTTCGAGGTCTCACGCATCTGAACTTGTGGCTGTGACAATCGACGAAGGGATAGAAGGCTATAGGGAAGACGCTATTGAAATAGCGAGAGACGCGTGTGCCAGCTCGAAGGTAGCCCATCACGTTTACAGCTTCAAAGACCTCTTCGGCTACACAATGGACGAAATAGAACTGTTAAAAGGCGGTGAGTCTTCTTGTAGCATATGTGGTGTACTAAGGCGGAGGGCCATGGACATTGTAGCCCAGAAGCTTGATGTGCATGTTGTCGCCACTGCCCATAATTTAGATGACATCATCCAGACATTCTTTATCAACCTGTTAAACAATGACATCAAACGTCTACCTTGGAATCTGCCTGTACATTGTGAAACTGAACTGTTTGGCCAAAAGAGAATAAAGCCGTTGGCAGAGATATATGAAGAAGAGCTTGCTCTATACTCCTTCCTGAACAGGGAACGTTTCCAGAAAGTGTCATGCCCCTACATGCATCAAGGCATTAGGTCAGAAATTAGGCAGACTCTAAACTCGCTTGAGAGAAGACATCCTGGAATAAAATATTCTCTTTTCAAGTCTGCGATAAACGTGCCAAAACATATGCGCCTCTCAAAGATGAGGAGGAGAAAATGTGAAAGATGTGGATATCCAACCTTTTCAAGCAGATGTTCAGTCTGCTCAATACTAGACGCACTTAAGTAGATAAAATAGGTTAAATAGCACCTGTCCAGAATTTTTGATGGCGATAGGTAGGGCTGGGAGAATAGCCGCCTCCTGCTCAATCCGCGGCCGGCTACAGCGGAGGCCAGTAACCATTTGGTAAAACGCTAAAGCAAGGAAACCGTTGACCGGACTCCAAGACGAACCCGCGCCGTGGTGGGTGGACGTAAGAAGTAGGTCCTTCGAAGGAAGGATTCTGGCTTCGAACTATCGAACCGGGCGAGATCCGGGAGGGAGCAGTCCTAAGATAGGGCGTTCACGCTGCCACGTCCACGTGGGGGATTGGATAAGGCTAATAGGCCCTGCTTTGGCGCGAACTCAAATGGAGCTATCGCCGCTCTCTCAAAAAGGTTTTAAACCAAATGTTTATCCTTCAATACCGTCAAATCGTGCCGGGATCGCCCAGCTAGGTAGGGCACAGGGTTGCTAACCCTGCGTCTCTCACGGGACTCGTGGGTTCAAATCCCACTCCCGGCGCCTTCAAGGATAACAGTTAAATATGGAAGTCTGGTCATCCATAGCCCACACATGCATAAGGTGAAAGATGAAGACCAGTCACTGCCTTCGAATTCTTTGCCAAGAGAAGTTGAAGTTCTTGATTCGACTTTAAGGGAAGGTTCTCAGGCTAGGGGGATAAGCTTTACTTTAAAAAGTAAGATCAGGATTGTTTCAGAGCTTGACAAAATTGGCGTTCACATAATTGAATTGGGTTGGCCTGGTTCAAACCCAAAAGACATCGAACTCTTCAAGGCCGTCAAAGAATATGAATTGGTGAATTCTAGAATAGCAGCGTTCTCTTCTACAAAGAGAAAAGATCTTTCTGTAGATAAAGATCCGAGCTTAAATGCGGTGCTTGATTCTGAATCAGATCTGGTTGTGGTCTTTGGGAAAGGCTGGAAGCAGCAATGTAAAACTATATTGAACGTTTCCCCGGAAGAAAACATGAGCATGATTTCGGACACAATCACCTTCTTTAGAGACCACGGCTTGGACGTGATCTATGACGCAGAGCACTTCTTTGACGGATATTTTCAAGATCCAGAGTACGCGGTTCAGACGGTAAAGGTGGCTGATAACTGTGGCGCCTACAGGATAGTCTTGGCGGACACAAACGGAGGCGTCTTGCCCCATCAGATCATGGCGGTTGTCAGAAACGTGTCGGCCGCCGTAAGGAAGCCGTTGGGGGTCCACATGCATAACGACTCAGGTAACGCTGTAGCAAATACCATAATGGCCGTTCTCTCTGGCGCATCACATGTTCAAGTTACTGTGAATGGCGTAGGCGAGAGGGCTGGCAACGCTGATCTCTGTCAGGTGCTGCCAAACTTGGAGCTCAAACTTGGAATAAGAACGCTTAGAAGTAAACTTCCAATTGAACAAAGACTGAGAGGCCTATACCATCTGTCAAACATAGTGTACGAAGCTTCTGGAACCCCTAGAAACCCATATCAACCATATGTCGGAGAGTACGCGTTCGCCCACAAAGCCGGTGTACACATAGACGCTGTCACAAAGAAATGTAGTGCATACGAACATATAGATCCAGAACTCGTAGGAAACAAGAGGATGATAACAGTATCCGACCTCAGCGGACGTTCCACTATAGTCGCAAAGATGGCCGACGAACTAGGGGTATCCTTAGATAAGAAGGAGGCGCTAATAGGATCGCTCTTAAGTGAAGTGAAAGAAATGGGGTTGAAGGACCTAGAACTTGATAACGCAGACGCCACAGTCTATCTCATGCTCCTTAAACATCTTGGTCTATACCGTGAACTGTTCGAAGTCAATGAATGGATGACGGTGGCCGAAGGCGGCGTAGACGCCTCTAGGGCCTACGGCCTAACCAGAGTCAAGGTCGAAGGGGAGATCCAAGTTGAAGGAAGTGAAGGAGTAGGTCCAGTTAACGCAATAGACCTGGCGCTTAGAAAGGCTCTGCTGAAAAACTATCCTGAACTGAAAAAGGTCAGGCTTACAGACTATAAGGTCATACTGCCTGAGATATCAAGAGATACTGCGTCGATTGTAAGAGTGTTCATAGAATTCACGGACAACGGTAACATATGGCGTACAACCGCCACATCCACGAACCTAGTCGAAGCCAGCGTCTCAGCACTAGTGCAAGGCCTAGACTATTACCTGCAAAGGTCGAGAATAAAAGCGAATAATGGCTAGAAGAATGTCGGTCCTTTTCATGAGTATTTCGAATCCGGCACAAGAGTGGTTGCGGCAAGCTTTAAGCCACGAAAATCTTCGAGAGAAGTGTTAAGTTATCATCTGGAATGAAGAATCGAAAGAAGCTTAAGATGTTGTCTGTCCCCTTAACTGGAGGTTTGAATTACACTGCTAACCTTTTCTAACATGGAATAAAAGGCTTTAAATTCAAATAAGACACCTTAACTTGTGGGCCAGTGGTCCAGCTCGGTTTAAGACGACGCCCTTACACGGCGTAAATCCCAGGTTCGAATCCTGGCTGGCCCATTTAATTTATTAAGCGAATACCTGTTACGCCATTACATCTTTCCGGCGCTTGGACGCTGATGATCATTTATCAAGTATTCACTCAAACAACTTTGTCGACTGTTCTAAACGAGATTAACTACTATTGGCCAACTATTGGCGCCCTATTAATTTCAAGAATCGATACCATAGTCTTCATCTACGCGTTTACATGGGTCTTTGTGATTTCATCGGCTATGCGGTCTGTTGTCGTTGGCAGACAGAAAAGTGTTATTTTACAGTTCTTTGTCGTAATGTCGCTTGCAATCCTAACACTTCCGCCCCTGAGATAGCAAAGATATATTTTGACGTTAAAAACTTGTTCAACTTTGTAACTTTTCATGAAAATCCCTACTTCATAATCCTTTACCTTTCTGCATCATATTTAATACTCTTTGAGATAGATATACTAGACGGGGAAAAAAGGCCAAAAACAAAAAATGAATTACATATGTAACCAAATCCCTAAAGTCGTACTTGGGATGGTTGAAGGCTTACATTATCTTCAAAAATTTCATCATTAAGGTTTATTTTTCTCTTGGCATACACAATACTTCTTCAACTATCAGACGCTTTCCCTTGTCTTCTCCTAGTGCATGCCTTTGAGGAGCGGTTCTTATTACTACGGCTGTGTCAACACCACTTTCTGTTCCACCTACAGCGATTACTTTGACGTATGGTTCTGTTCGCCCTAGCTCAACCGATGCGATAGATATTTCTATAGCTACTTTCATACCCTGACCAAAGATGTAGAGCGTCTCCTTTATTGCGTCCCATTTTTCTCCAAAAAAAGGCAACAAAGCGATGTCGAAGATCTCCCGTCTAAGTCTTTTAGAGATAATTCTATCAAAGTCTCTTAATCGCTCATGTATTAATTCGTCCAGAAAACCACCCTTTGTATGTTTGAGGCTTCTTTCTTTGTACATCGATATCAGTTCATTTTCAGATATTGTTTTGATTTCTGCTAATTTACCTAATCTTTCAGAAAACATCCTAGCAGTTTTACCTGTTGTAACTGGCACGATTACTTCTCCTAAGTCGCCTAAGCCAAGTCTATCCTTAACCACGTTAATTACTGACATGGTGTTTTTCGGCCCTGACTTCTCAAAAAATATGACTTCTCTCTTGGCAGACATCAATAATACATTTCAAGCCATTTTTATTAAGCTTTCGGCTTCCTGTACTGCCCTCAATTAATATAGCACATTCGATTGGACGCCTCACGGATTAAGTGAACGACTCATATGAACGGTGCTAATAGCATTGTGTAAAATATGATCAGAGATAAAGCGACTACTGGTAGAAGTTTTTGTGCTTTATCTTCAAAGCTAGTTGCTTTGCCAAGATTTTGACCTTGTGGGGATGCCGTAGGCTTCTCTTGAAAAGCCGAAGGTTTAAAGAACCGTCTCAACCGCATCCAACAGCATTTCACGATATTTTTCTGTCTATTCTTCCGACGGACACTACGCTTTACAATAACCGTACTCCCCTTTGGTTTTGAATCTTCTCGATGCTTGCTTCTCTGGTTTAACAGCCTTGAAGGCGATGGTTTTATTATAACTTGATATCTGCGACATTTTAGCCGAAGTATGTGGGTTGTCTTTCTTGGCGTCTTAAGTCTTCGATGAGATCCCGTAGTTGAACATGATCTATCGTTTCGGTCTCAAGCTTGACCTTGTAGGATTCAGCTTTATCCTTTAGGTCGTTTAAGTCGAGGTTTAAACCAATTAGTTGCGTCAACTTGTTGACCATGAAGTATGCCGCCTTCGGATATAATCCTCTCACGTTGATTGGAATCGCGCACCATAGACTTACTACGTCGACATGGGTCTCTTTGCCTCTCCAAAGTATTTCACTATATACGCTTGTTGGCCCCTCGTAATCTGTAAGTTCAACTCCCACCTTCTCAAGTTCAGGGATGATTTTGTTATTATTTGTTGAAGCTGTTATTGGTGTCCCAATGTCGTGAGGGATGTCCGCAAGGTATCCTCCTATCGTGTAAATTCTCTCAACACCTTTCTCAGCCAATTTTAGAATCCTCTCCGTGTATTTAGGCCAATTCAGATGTGGTTCGAAGCCGAGAAGAAGTACTAGGTCCCCTCTATTTGCCCTATTTCTATAGTAGAAGACTTCACTTTTAGGAAATATGTATGACTTTATCATGCCCTGCTGTGTCAAGACTGTCGGTCTCTGAATCCAATAGTCGTGAAACTCTTCATGCGAAATCTCATAGAATTTTTCTGCCTTGAGCTTCTCTGCCAGATACTTGACGGTGAAGGTTGAAGCTTCTCCAGCATTTCCCCATCCACTTAGACCAATGATCATGCTGGCATGATTGAAACGTATTTTCTTGCCCACAACACCTTTTCGCATCAAAGCTAGAGTAGAGTAGCTGCATGCTTATTAATGTGATGTAAGCGTAACCAAGATAAGGTATTTCTAGCGAGATAAACAGACTGGGTGACGTAAGTTGAATTGATGAATCTCTTCTCTAAGCTCTCTTGTGAACTCTCTGACATAACAGAAGGGGCCACTCCAAATGTTGCCAGATAGCCTCTATAACATAGTCTGCAGATTATCAACGCCTTAAACCTGTTTGATGGTTTCCATCATATCTCAAGATATCGTCCCTTTTTTTGATGCCATCTATGAAACCTATTTAAAGTAGGTCAAAAACATAAAGGGGAAATGAGGAAACATGAAGATAGTGGATGTTAAGACTTATATTGTCGGAAATCCGCCTCCGCATCACGGAGGGATCAACTGGCTCTTTCTCAAGCTTGAAACAGACGAGGGAATAGAGGGGTGGGGTGAATGCAACTCGCCTTGGTCAAGAGAGTTTACAGTACAGCAGCTTGTAAGAGAATGGTGCAATAGGTTCGTTATCGGGCAAGACCCATTTAATATAGAAAGGATCTGGGAGGCACTATATAAATCGACGAAAGAAGATCAGACTCACTTCATGCAGCATCCAGGGACTCTCACAGGACAGGTGATCGCCGGTATTGAAATGGCCTGCTGGGATATTGTCGGAAAGGCGCTTAATCAACCAGTCTACCGGCTTCTAGGAGGAGTGAGAAACGAGAGGTTGAGAGCCTATACCTACCTGTATACTTGGAAGGCTGGGATGCCAGCGGAGAAGGCGGGGCCTGAAGCAAGGAAGTTGGTTGACCAAGGCTTCACCCTCTTCAAGCTTGACCCACTTCCCCCAATCTCCCCTCAGCCCAGAGAGATCTCTCTTAAAGAGTTGAGGTACGCAGATGCCGTATTCAAGAGCATAAGAGATGAAGTCGGAGACGAATGTGATGTAGGCTGCGGTACGCATGGGCAGTTTAACACTCACAGCGCCATAAGACTTGCTAAGGTTCTTGAAAAATATGACATACTTTGGTTCGAGGAGCCAGTGCCACTGGAGAATGTTGATGAAATGGCTAGGGTTGCCCAGCATACGAGTGTGCCCATCGCGACTGGTGAGAGGCTCTCAACAAAATGGGATTACCGCCTCCTCCTAGAGAAGCAGGCAGCACAGATTATACAAGTGAATGTAGGCCTAAGTGGAATACTGGAGTCCAAGAAGATTGCTGGAATGGCAGAAGCCTACTATGCGCAGGTTGCGCCTTGGATGCATAACGGGCCAGTAGCGGCTGCAGCAAATATACAACTTGATGTGACTATCCCAAACTTCCTGGCTCAAGAAGGCATCGAGACAATGGGTGGCCTGCAAGCGGAAATCATAGAGGAGCCTATCAAGATCGAGAAAGGCTACATAATACCTTCAACTAAACCAGGACTGGGTATAGGCAGAGTTAAGGAAGAGCTGTTGGAAAAGCATCCCTACCAAGCACGACGGGGTGGCCTTCGATAGACAGCGGTTTCCTTGGGCACCACCCTCTTTTCTTTTTACAAATGTCTACTGCATCAGAAACCTTATAAACACCTTTGGATCTAAAAGGCTGGATCTACGTGAAAATTTCGGAAGACATATATTTTATTCCATGTGTATACAAGGATCATTTCATCGGTTCTGTAGCGGTCATCGATGGCGCAATAACTATAGTGGATACTGGTATGCCATATTCGCCTGAGCAAGAAATCTTTCCCTTTCTCAAAAGCATTGGAAGAGATCCAAAAGAGATTAAGCACATAGTCTTGACACACTGCCACTATGATCATGTGGCAGGCGTGGGTGCCATAAGGAAGGCATCACGAGAGGTAGAAGTCATAATACATAAGGACGATTATCCATATGTTGAAGACCCTAAACTCATCGACCGAGACCTCAGTTCAAGGTTTCCCGACTTACAGATATCTGAACTTCAATCTAGGTTTGAGCCAATATTAGGCTGCAGGCTGGTGGAAGACGGACAGACTCTAAACTTGAGCGGGCGTGAATTTCGGATCATACATGTTCCAGGCCACTCAGCTGGAGCAATATGCTTAGTAGAACCTAAGCTTGGAGTATATGTTACCGGAGACTCCGTTCAAGGAAATGGGCACATTTCTCCCTATATCTTCCACAACGTTAACAGCTACATCAAATCGATGGAGAAGCTGAAGCGTGAACGCATAAATTTCCTTGCCGTGGCCCACTCATTTGGCCCCTTCAATAAAGGTGTGTTAGCTGGAGAAGAATGTCAACGACATGTCGAAGAAAGCATAAGGACGGTAAATGAACTATCATCTAAGGTTCTAAAAGTCCTACATAAGACTAAGAAGCCGATGAGCCTAACAGAAATACATAGGCATTTACCGAACACTCAAGCGGTGACTATAGGCACAATTCTTGAGAAGCTTCTTTCAGAGAATGCTGTGTCAAGGTCCGAAGGCAAAACTACCTTGTTGTGGTCGGCGAAGCTCTGAATTTTCATATATGAAGTTCGTCTCGAGCCCCATATCGAGCGTAGAGACATTCACTCAAACGGATTAGGACTATATCCTCAAGATGCCTTCAGTCCACTAAAATTATAATACGCAGAATTTGTAATGGTTAGAGGATAGATAAGATGGATAAGATGGAAGACTCAACAGATGAATTGAAGGGAAAGGTGGCGATAGTCACAGGAGCGGCGAGGGGGATAGGAAAAGCTATTGCAAAGAAGCTAGCTGAAGTAGGAGCAACTGTGGTGTTGAATGACATAGAAGATAATAGGGGGCAGCTTAAGAAGTTGAAGGAAGAAATTGAGGCCTATAAAGGCCAGGCTTTTATCTTTGAAGCAGATGTGTCTCATTACCTGCAGGTATCGGAAATGGTTGACGCAATACTTCAGAGATATGGTAAGATAGATATTCTAGTAAACAACGCAGGCATTCTCAGAAGACGTGCATCCATCGAGGAAATCGACGAGAAAGAATGGGATCTCGTAATGGCTGTCAACGTAAAAGGTGTATTCAACTGCTCGAAGGCGGTCCTAGAAACCATGAAGAAAAGAAGATACGGTAAGATAGTGAACATATCTTCCTCAGCGGGTAGAAGCACAAGCGAACTTGGAGGAGCACATTACACGGCATCCAAGGCAGCGGTCTTGGGGCTATCAAGACATCTCGCACGAGAGTCAGCGCCATACGGCATAAACGTCAACGCCATCTGCCCAGGTCTGATCGACACACCAATGGTAAGAGAGACAACTACACCTGAAGAGCTTCAGAAATGGAAGGAAGTCATACCGATGGGAAGACTTGGTACTCCAGATGAAGTTGCCGACCTAGTCCTCTTTCTGGTCTCAGACAGATCTTCCTACATAAATGGGGCAACGATCGACATCGGAGGAGCAAGCCTACTGATCTGACTAGACACTCTGACGCTTTTGAACTAAACGGACGTCTAACCCTAAAACTCATACTAGACGGATCAGAATGCAAAAATCTTATATCAAGCAAGTTTTCCTTACTCGCTGTGATGGGTCCATAGCTCAGCATGGTTAGAGCGTTCGGCTGATAACCGAAAGGTCGCCAGTTCAAATCCGGCTGGACCCATTTCTTCTTAATCTTAGATATTGTAGATGCAGAAGGCTGTATAGCTTTAAAGGAAAGCCGATCTTGTTCTGTATGGAAATAAAGACTTAGGCAAATTGATATCGTTAAAGATTGCAGATTAATTGATAGCTTTACAGCCTGATCCATACAATGCATGATAGTTGCTTTTAGTATTCTAACAAATCTTTATATTATGTTGGTGCTGTTTTTCAAGCGTGATATTATGAAAAGGCCTTATAAAATAAAGTTTGTAGGTATAATTCCTGCAGTGGTCACTCCGTTTACGGATGAGAATAAACTTGACGTGGATGCATTGAGACAGGCTATAAGATTCTACATCAAAAATGGAGTACATGGTATAATGGTCAACGGTAGTACGGGAGAAGTAGCTAGTCTATCAGCTGACGAGCGCAAGAAAGTGGTCGAAATAGCAGTTGAAGAAACCAAAAAAGGGATTCCTGTAATTGCGGGAACAGGAGCTTCTAGTACAGCCACAACTATTGAACTGACCAAAGACGCGAAAGATGCAGGCGCGGATACGGCAATGATAGTCACCCCATACTATCTAATACCAAACGAAGAAGGATTAATCAAACACTACAAAACGATTGCAGAAAAGGTGGATATCCCGATTATGCCCTACAACATCCCCGCGCATACGAATGTAAACTTAACTCCATCTATAATTGCAAGACTCTGCAAAGAAGTTCCTAACATAGTTGGACTAAAAGATAGCTCTGGAAACCTGAGCCAATTTGCTGAGACAATAAGACTAATAGGGAATAAAATCTCTGTCTTAAATGGCGGTGATGACCTACTCCTTCCTTCACTCATCTTGGGAGGTCATGGTGCTATCATTGCACTTGCTAACATTGCACCAAAAATGACGGTAGAGTTATTTGATTCAGTTCAAGAAGGGGATATTAAACGGGCAAGGGAAATATATTATAAGCTGTTGCCAATTGCGAGAGCAATAGGAAGCGAAAGAAACTTTCCAGCTCCTGTAAAAGAAGCGCTTAAACAGCTTGGAAGATCTGCAGGTTCTACTAGAAGTCCGATTGTACAATTGACTGATCAAGAGAAAGAACAAATATCTGATGCATTAAAGTACGCTGGGCTGATTTGACTGAGCTCTACAGGTTCCTGTCGCTTTATCGATAAAACTTAAAGGTAACCAAATAACCACATTCGGGCAATAGAGGTTCAGAGAATAGGATTGGCTTGGCTTTTAGACAAGGAAATTCGCCGGGAACTGCCAGCTGAATGGAGGGGTATAGTTCCGTCGGAAGTTTTTGTCGATGAAGCTCAGGAAACTGTCAAGAAAGCCAGAGATGAAGGCATAATCCTAAGGATCTTAGGCGGACTAAGTGTAGCAATACACTGTCAAGAGCATAGAGAGTTCGCGAGAAGGCTAGGTAGGATTGGGACAGGTGTTATTGAAGGCCAAGAATACAGTGATATAGACTATGTTTCCTACCGCAACTATAGAGATAAGATTATAGAATTCTTCAGTAGAATAGGTTATGCAAAGAGGAAGGCAACTCTTTCCACAGCAGCCTCTGAAAGGCAGATATATTATCATCCGAAGGGTTGGTTTTATGTCGATGTATTCTTTGACAAGCTCCTGGTTGCAAATCATCCCATCGACTTCAGAGGAAGGCTTGAACTTGATTATCCTACGATCACAGTAACGGATATGCTGATGGAAAAGTTGCAGATGTGGGAGGCCTTCAGTGCGAAAGACTTGAAGGACTGTATACTTCTGTTGAAGGCCCATGACGTCAAAGAGGGGGGCGTGAAGGAAACCATAGATGCCCCATATATAGCGAAACAGCTGGCTCAAGACTGGGGATTCTGGTA
>CAYUWR010000036.1:0-8425 GCA_964448685.1 uncultured Nitrososphaeria archaeon | reverse complement strand
CAGATCTTGGCTCAAGTTGAGGCATTGACCAAGAAGGACGGAAGCATGGAACAGATTGTTCTTGCGTATTGCTGTGCCGAGTGTGGCGGTACCGCTTTGGACTCCGCGGGCACTGATTCCATGGAGTATCCTGCCAATGTCAGAGTAGTGAAGGTTCCATGTACGGGAGTCCTGAAGATCCACCACTTCCTCGAGGCCTTCAACATGGGTGCTGATGCGGTCATGGTTATCGGATGCAAACCCGATGGGTGCCACTACGAGGAAGGTAGCACGAGGGCGAAGAGGAAGATCGAGCTGGCGAAGAAGCTCCTAGAATCCTTCGGCATAGAGCCCAGCAGGTTGGAGATGTTCCACAATGTGTACGTGGAGGGGAAGGAGTTCGCTGAGGAGGCGAGGATGATGAACGAACGGGCCGCTGTTTTAGGACCCCTACGAAGGGAGATCGTCTGAGGTGAGGATGATGAAGAAACAGAACCCTCAGTTCTACGAACAGGTGACCTCGAAGCTGGGAGGCGAAACCCTGACCAAGTGCTTCCAATGCGGCACCTGTGCCAGCAGCTGTCCGGTAGCCAAGCTCACGACACGGTTCAACCCACGTCTAGTCATAAAAAACGCTGTTGCAGGTGAGAAGGAGCGGATCCTGGTCGACGGGCCCATATGGCTCTGCTGCTCCTGCTATAACTGTCAGGAAAGATGTCCTCAGGGAGTGGAGATAGCTGAGATAATGTACGCCTTGAGGAACATTGCCCTAAAGGAGGGGCACTTGCCAAAGGCCTTCATCGAAATGGCCTCAAACCTAATGGTTGAAGGTAGGGTGGTTCCCACCTCAGCCTTTACGGCCAAGAGGAGGGAGCCCTTGGGGTTGCCGCCCCTAAAGGAGACGGGTATAGAGCCTTTGAGTAAGATTCTGTCAGTCACATCCTTTAGCAAGACCGTTGAGAAGGCCAAGGAGGTGGCGAAATGACGACCTATGGACTATTCCTAGGCTGCACCATACCGGCTAGGCAACCCAGCTATGAGCTGGCCTCGAGAAAGGCCTTGAAGAATCTAGGCATAGAGCTGGTTGACCTAGACAAGACCACATGCTGCGGGCCACCTCCCATAGAGTCTGTGGATGTTAAGACAAGCCTCGCGATCGCGGCCTACAATATCTCCCTAGCCGAAGAACTTGACTTGGACATGGTTACCCTGTGTAGTGGATGCTTCCAGTCCTTGGCCAAAGCCAATGTACTACTGAAAGAGGAAGAGCATCTCAGAGAGGAGATCAATGAGATATTGGCGAAGACTGGAAGGAAGTTTCGTGGAAACAAGGATGTGAAGCATTACCTCCAAGTCTTGGTTAACGATGTCGGATTGGTCGAAATCAAGAATAATATCGCCAAAGCCTTGGACAACTTGAGGGTAGCGTCTTTCTACGGATGCCATCTCCTTAGACCTAGTTCCCTATTGAAACTCGATGATGTGGAGAGACCTAGGGTGCTGGATGACTTGATCGAGGCTACTGGCGCAAAGAGCATCTATTACAGAAACAAGCTGAAGTGCTGTGGAGGACTCTTGAGGGGCTATGAGGATGACCTCGCCCTTGAGATTGCGAGGGAGAAGATGATGAATATCTCCAAGGCGAAAGCAGACTGTGTTACTACAGTTTGTCCCTTCTGCTTTGTTGCCCTCGATATGGGGCAGTTGCAGATGAAGAGTAAGTTCAATGAGGTCTACGAGATACCGGTGCTGCACTATCCGGAGCTTCTATGTCTATCCCTAGGAGTGGACCCGAAGGATTTGGCTCTCGGAACTCACCGAACCAAAGTGGACAGCCTCCTCGAAAAAATTAGATAACGCGCGGAAAGAGCCGCTCTCATCGTTGTAGATGCACCAGGTGTCTGTCCAAGGTTACTCATGAACTCTGTGGACAGTAAGTCGGATGGGAACTTCAGGACGCGATATCACGTGCCTCTGCTAGGACATCAGAACATGAATCTAGCACAGTGGCTTTCTGGGGCTCGGAGAATTGCTATTGTCGGGGTTGGAAACCCGATTCGAAAGGATGACAGCATAGGCATCGAAATCGTTAGCGCGCTTGAAGGAAAAGTCTCAGAATCCGTCTTTCTAGTCAAGAGTGAAACCGTGCCTGAAAGTTTTATTGGGCAGATCATTGAGTTCAAGCCAACGCATATCCTCATCATCGACGCAGCGTTACTTAACCTCAGTCCTGGGTCGGTTAGGTTCGTTAAGTCGATGAAAGTATCTAAAGCAGCGATCTCGACTCATGCCTTACCTATCCAGACATTCTGTGAATACCTAACTAAGATGACTGATTCCAAGATCGCCATGCTTCTCATTCAGCCAAGAGATACGAGTTTCGGTGAAGGACTAACCTATGAATTGAATGCGGCCAAGGAAAAACTTGCTAACTATCTGACTAGAATAATCGGATCGGTTATGAGCTGAACTTTCTGGGACGGATTGGCCATTCTTCGAGTAGGTGTTCAATTTCACCTGTTCAACCAATTTCGGGGTGGCTTTTAATGGAAAGAATAACCATGGCTCACGGTGCCGGTGGAACGGCGATGCAGGATTTGATAGTGAAGATCATCGTTAAGAACCTCGGAGGCAGCGGCGCTGAGGTCCCGCTGGAGGCTCTGGATGACTCGGCGGTGATCGACAACATTGTGTTGAAGTCGGATTCACATACAGTGAATCCGCTATTTTTCCCTGGAGGAGACATTGGCCGCTTAGCAATAGCTGGAACGGTCAACGATATCGCCGTAATGGGGGCTAAGCCCATCGCCCTTGCGAGCGGCTTCATCATTGAAGAGGGCTTTCCAATATCTGATTTTGAAAGGATAGTCAAGAGCATGGCTGAAGCTTGTCGGGAGGCAGGTGTCTACGTCATAACTGGTGACACAAAGGTTATGGAAAGGGGTACCCTTGAGAAACTTGTCGTGAACACTTCAGGCATAGGGGGGCGTACTGAGGCCCTTGAAAGGAATATTGCTGAAGTTAGGAGGTATCGACCCTTTGAGGCTCGTTGGCTACTGGACTCAAACCTGAGGAAGGGAGACAAGATTATCGTCTCCGGCACAGTTGGAGACCACGGAGTAGCCATCTTATCCTTTAGGGAAGGTTACGATTTCGGCAGCGAAATAGTCTCAGATGTAACTCCTTTGAACAACGTGGTTGAGCGCCTCTTGAACGTCGGTGGCATCGTCAAGATGAAGGATCCCACAAGAGGTGGTTTGGCGAACACCCTTAACGAGTGGAGTGAAAAATCTAAGATCGGTATGACAATCTATGAAGACAGAATTCCCATCAATGAAGGAGTCCGTGCGGCATGCGAGATGCTGGGCATAGATCCCCTAGAAGTAGGGAACGAAGGAAAGATAGTGATAGCAGTTGTGCCTCAGAAGGCTGAAGAGGTCTTAACCGCCCTGAAGGAGACTAGGGAAGGGAAGAACGCCGAGATAATCGGGGAGGCAACAGACGAATTCGAGGAGGTCGTCATAGTGACAGAGGTGGGTGGTAGAAGGATACTCGTCCCTCCTGTTGGAGATCCTATTCCAAGAATATGTTAATCGCGGAATCTACAATTATCAGCGCTTGTAGACTTCTTCCTCCATAAGCCATATCTGAATTCTATATTACAGGAACCCTCTATCGAGACCATGCAAGGTCCAACCGGACTCGCCGGGGTACACCACGTGCCGAAGAGTGCACAATCTGTTGAATCGACAATTCCCCTTAGAACTTCCCCACACCTACACCCCTTAGGGTCCTCAAACACTTCATGACTAACATCCTTAAGCTCATCCTCATACACCTTTCTCGCATCAAATCCCTCATACTCCTTCCTAATCTTCATCCCAGATCCATGAATTGTAGGAAAGCCTCTCCAACTTACGCTGAAAGGCTCAAAGACATTCTCCAAGGACTTTAAAGCCTTTAAGTTTCCCTCGTATCGGACAACGCGGGAATACTCGTTCTCCACTTTAGCCTCATCATTCTTTATTTGAAGAGCCAGCATGTAAACGGCCATTAGGATGTCAAGAGGTTCGAACCCGGCTATGACTTGAGGAATGCGGTATCGCTTGGAGAACTCCTCGTAGGGCTTCACGCCTATGATCGTACTCACATGTCCCGGTTCTATTAGGCCATGGAGTTTGAATTCACCCATATTGAGCAGGGCGTTCAACGCTGGCGGAATATGCCGGTGGGAGCTGAGGACGGAGAAGTTCTCAGGCAACCCCTTCAAGATCATGACAGCGGTACTTGGAGCGGTCGTCTCAAAACCGATCCCCAAGAACACAACTCTCTTACCAGCTTTCTCCGCTATTTTGATAGCATCTTCAATACTGTAGACAACTCTAACATCACAGCCTTGAGCCCTAAGACCTAGAAGACTGCTATTTCGCCCTGGGATACGGGAGGCATCCCCGAAGGTAGCGATGGTTACTCCTTTCCTTGCCAAGGCAATGGCCTCTTCATATTCCCTCGTCGTTGTCACGCAGACGGGACAGCCTGGGCCCTGGCGTATCGTTATTCCACATTCTCTGAACAGTGTATCTAGACCATAGTGGACAAGTGTACCTTGGTGGGTGCCACAAACATGCATAAGTCGAATGTTCAGGTTCATACCTTTCAGCTGCCTAACGATCTTTTCCGCAATCTCCTTATCCCTAAATCTGAACATCAACGCCCCCTAAATCACCAACTTAACGCTTTCAATAAGGCATTCTCGACCTTCGATAATCCTGACAGAAGAGCCACACTCAGCGCAGGCGATGGTTGGAAAAGAGACGTGGTAAATAGGATCGTTCTTGAATTTGATTTCTCCCTCATAACCACATTTGTCACATTTTATTTTTCCTTTTTTGCGTTTGATAAACAGTCTCGAACCTTTCATTACAGTATCTTTTACTAACACCTTATAGGAGAATCTGACCTGTTCAATCTCAAGAAGGCTGAGACTTCCGATCACAAGATACACTTCTAGGACTTTCTTTGCCCCTCGCTTCTCAGCCTCCTCAAGAACTGCCATCACAATCTGTGAAGTCACAAAGAACTCATGCATAACAAGCAGCCCAACATTGGAATAGCAAAAATCATAGTTCAAGAGCCTCAATAGTTTCCATTATTCCTGTACCGTTTTTACAACTCGCTTTAACAACACGAATTTTAGGATTTATCTCATTAATGTCCCTCTCCAATCTTCTGACATCTACGTCTAGAACGTCAATCAGATCCATCTTATTGATTACCACTATATCCGAATTTATGAAAACAAAAGGATGCTTGACAACAATGTTGGGCCCCTCGGTCAAGCTTATTACTACGATGCGACTATCTGAACCTAGTGGAAACTCAGCTGGACAAATCAGGTTCCCAACGTTCTCAATAAATAAGAGATTAATCTTACTTAAGTCGATCTTTCTAATAGCCTTCCTAACTAGATTTGCATCCAGGTGACATTCTTTACCAGTGTTTATCTGAACCACTTCAACACCATGTCTAGCGATGAGGTCAGCATCAATGGTAGTAGTTAAATCCCCCGCAATAGCTGCAATCCTATATTTACCCTTCAACTTTTGAACCAGTGAACTGATAAGAGTAGTCTTACCGGTTCCGATAGATCCCATGACATCTATAGTCTTGATACCATAAGCACCAAGTAAACTCTTATTCTCTATCGCGATTCTCTCATTCTCTTCAATTAGGTCCTTTGAGAGTTCAATATCGTAAATTTCTCCTTCATCGGCTTTTACAACATCTCTCACATCATTCACCTACTATTTAAGCATCACAGAATCCTCTTCAAAATCAGCCCGAGATAACAATTCATTCCATAGACAGAGAGTTTCCTTTGCCTCCGATTCGTCGAGAACTTCGATTGCGAAACCAGCGTGAACAATTACGTACTCGCCAACAACAACATCCACCAAGGAGATATTAACCTCTCTAGTTGTGCCTTCACCAAAATCTACTCTGGCATTATCACCATACTTTTCTAAAACCCTAGCAGGAATGGCAAGACACATATCTTTGACCTTCTCAATTAAGAGCATCAGGCCCTTACGGGTTTTCTATTTTCGCCTATTTAAGCTTAATGAATGTTGCCACCAGCAATCGCTTGGCCGAAGGAAATGCCTCCGTCGCCAGGGGGTACTTGATCATGAGTAACGAATCTTAACGCATTTGCTTCCACAATTTTTCTTATCGTAGAGGCAATGTGCTCATTATAAGCCACTCCTCCTGAGAAGCCAATATCTTTCAGATTGATTCTCCTAGCTTCTTCCACTGCTAGTTCCGCTAAGCTTTTTGCAATATAGTCCTCAGCTGAATGTGCTAGGTCAGCAATGGAATAACTATTCCCGATATAGAATATTTTTTGGATTAGATATGTTGTATCTATGATTCCTTTGTTTATTTTTGGTTCTAACCTTAGCACATCTTCTCCACATAAGGCGGCGGACTCGAGCTTCATGGCTGGCTCACCTTCATAGGTACGTTCATAGCAGACACCCAATAGGGCCGATATGGCATCCAAGACTCTACCACAACTACTGGTCATCTGAGTTCGACTCCTCTCTATTTGTCTTAGGACAATATTAGCTTCCCTTCCCCCGTAAGGAAAATACCTAGCCTTAGACAGTATCCACTCACTTACATCCATGACCTTACTGAGGACGCCCGCTACCATTCTTAGAGGATACCTTGTAGCTAAGTCGCCCCCAATCATCGGTTGCTCCTCAAGGTGACCCAGTCGATCGAAACCTTCTGACGTGCAATAGAGAACCTCTCCACCCCATATGTTACCATCTGATCCATAGCCGGCGCCATCGCAGACTATCGCAATGATTTCGTCTAAGCCTTTTTCGCCCATAAGGGACGAGGCATGCGCGTAATGATGCTGTACCCCAAGAACAGGACATCCGAATTCTTCCCCGAACTCTTGAGCCAGCTTCGCGGTTATGAATTTCGGATGTAGGTCGTGGGCCACCAATGCTATGTTGGCTTTCGTTATTTTCAACAGATGTCTTGTCGCGTTCTCAAGGTATTCAAAGGTCTCAAGCCTTTCAACATCACCTATGTACTGGGAGACAAAGGCCTTGTCTTCGAGGAGTATACAGGAATTGACATTCTCTTCTGCCCCGACTCCTAGAGTTGGATATTTTCTCGGGTTCTTCAGGTGGATGGGGGAGGGCGCGTAGCCTCTTGACCTTCGAATGATCTTTTTTCCTTCATTATGGATCCTTACTAGGGAATCATCGCACCTCTGAGCAATACTCCTGTTATGGAAAAGGATAAAGTCAACAACATCTCTCAACTTTTCCAATGCTTCCCCATTATCTATAACAAGTGGATCGCTAGGGGCATTAGCACTAGTCATTACAAAAGCGGGTTCTTTTACACGGCTAAAAAGCATGTAGTGGAGACCCGTATACGGGAGCATAACGCCGATGTTATGCAAACCGGGGGAGATAAACTCTGAAAGGTAGTAATCCTCATTTTTCTTTAGCAAAACTATAGGCCTAGTGCTTGAAGTGAGTAGTTCCTCCTCAACCTCGCCAACTTCTGCGAAGGATTTGACGGCATCTAGGTCGCGTGCCATTATGGCAAAGGGCTTTCGAGCTCTATGTTTAGCATTTCGCAGCCTTATTATCGGCTCAGGTTTAGTTGTGGAGGTAGCTATGTGAAATCCCCCGTTTCCTTTTACAGCTACGATGTAGCCATCCTCTATGAGTCTACCCGCTTCCATTATAGGGTCACCGATCTCCACACGCTTTCCATTATTGTCTGTAAGGAATACGTGAGGCCCGCATTTTTTGCAGGCTATCGTTTGGGCATGGAAACGACGATCTAGGGGATTCGTATATTCCTTCTCACATTCTTCACACATTGGAAAGTCTTGCATTGTAGTATTTGACCTATCATATGGAAGTCTCTCAATAATTGTGTATCTCGGCCCGCATTCTGTACATGTTATGAAGAAATAGTCATACCGTCTATTGTCTGGATCGCGAAGCTCTTTGAGGCATTTATCGCATATGGAAACATCGTAGGGAATGACTGATCCAGATAAGTCTCCGCCCTTGGAACTCTTAACTATCGAGAATCCGTTGAATTCTCCTTTATCCTGAGTATAGTTAATTCTAATGTCATAGATTTGAGACAAAGAAGGCCTCTTACCCATCAAACTCGCTATGAATATTCCAACGTCGCTTTCATTTCCCTCTACAATAATCTCTACGCTTGCATCATCACGATTCCTCACACAGCCTACAAGTTTGTGTTCCAAAGCTGTTCGATAAATGAATGGCCGGAAGCCTACCCCTTGAACGATTCCTTTGACTATTACCTCAGCACGCAAGATTCATTCTCCCTAGATAAAAGAGTCTGCCGCACCTGAGGAGGATGCTCTGCCATAGTC
>CAYUWR010000035.1:0-21877 GCA_964448685.1 uncultured Nitrososphaeria archaeon | reverse complement strand
CCCATCAGCTTTGAAGCCAAGAAAGCGATTGGTCCAGGGAAAATATCTTTGACGATGTCGGTGTCTTTGGCCATGAACGTTTTTCCTTCTCTAACGACCCTGCTGAAGATCTGTGATCTACCTAAGTCGATTGTGTAATCTTTAAGTCGAAGACCAACGAGTTTCTCTAGCCTGCCCAAGTTTTTCAGATCTATGGAGGTTTCCGCCACCTTTAGCTTCGTCTTATCCTCTGTCGTCAGCAAGATGGCGACATTATACTTTTCCGATTGGGCGAACTCTTCTCTTACGATTCTGTAGATTTCTGATTCGTCGAGAACACCATGTATCTTTACAGACAGATCGTCTACGAAATGCATGAACTCTATCAGGTGTTGCTGAGACTTCTCGACGGTCTCCAACTATTTCACTTGACTGTACATTTTGTTTCTATTGACATACTTAAATTTTTTATGTGACAAGAGCTTATCGCCTATCCGCACTGAGAGATAGACGCTCAGAGAACCGCGTTGAGGTTACAGGTGAGCATTCAGCCAGGAGAGGATGTGGTCTATTAGTACTGTCCTGTGCCTGTAATATGAATGATCTGCTCCAGGTATTTCCCTGTATTCCTTCGGCGGATTGGCTGCATCATAGAGACGTCTGCAGCTTCTTGGTGTCGTGACATCATCCTTTGAACCCACCACAATAAGAATTGGTATAGAAGCCTTCCCAACCAAGTTTATGGGGTTACTGTTCTTGTAAACCCAACGGAGGTCTTCTAGTAGGCTTTCTCGGTTCAATCCAGCTAACTTGCTCCCTCCAATTTTCAGCAGATGTGATAGATGCTTTCTTCTGGTCTTTGAAGACACAAACTTCTTGAAATCTGCAGCCGGACTCAAGTATACTGCTGTCTTGATTCTTCCATCCACGCTGACGACCTTTGATACGGGGACGGCGCCCATCGAGTGGCCTATTATCGCGAGCCGATTTGGATCCACAAAAGGAAGGGAGAGAATATATTCGACAGCATCTTTGGCATTCTCCTCTAGCTTGGTGAGACTATATCTTCCTTCGCTACCCCATGCACCTTGATAGTAGAAGATCAACGCAACATAACCTCCGAAGGCCAACGCCTCGGCAACATCCATGCTCTTTGTGTCTCCAGGGTAGCCGTGGCATAAGACTACAGCCGGCAGTGGTTTCTCCACATGCTCTGGCCTATAGAGGCGGCCCACGATCTTGTTTCCACCACTTTGAAAGAAGACTTCTTCAACTACAATCTTCACTTTAGATCACATCTGTTGGTGTATGCTACGGTTATAAGGATTGAGCTAGAGGCAAACTGCTAGCCTGTAGTAACTGGTCCCGGGGGGGTGATTTGAGCACCCGACGCTCCGGTGTCTGTACGCCTGACAGGCTGAATGAGGTTTGCCAAGGCAAGCTTCTACAGCCGGAAGCTCTGCCAGGCTGAGCTACCCCGGGGTTTTCAGTATTGGATGGGCTTTAAATGTTCAATATATATTTATCGCTGAGACCTGTTTTTCGGTTGTAACTAAGTTTTTATTTGGGGTGTGAGTAGGCTGTCTGCATCTTACATGAGCATCCTCTCGGGAGAGGAGGTCGCCAAGTATGTCGAAGGGGTGGGTAGAGATCAAATTCAGCTGAATGGGGTTGACCTCACATTTGACAAAGTTTACAAGATCGTCGGATCAGGCAAGATCTTCAAAGGAGATGTCATGTTGCCTGATTATGTCGAAGTAGCTTCTGGAGCTGATGGCATCTATTCCCTCGACAGAGGCGTCTACTTGCTTCAAATACGTGAGAAGATTTCTGTACCCTTGGATGCGGTCGGCTTCTGTCTTCCAAGATCTTCTCTTGTCAGAATGGGGGTTGACATAGGCGCGGCAGTTTGGGATTCTGGGTATGTTGGATATTCGAAGGTTCTACTTAAGGTGGATAATCCCGTCCTGTTGGAAAAGGGTTCAAGAATAGCACAGTTCATCCTGATTACGAGTGAGAGAAAGGCTGAACTGGGTTATAGAGGAAGATACCAGAACGAGTAGGCCTACACGAGATCAAGGTAGACCTTGAACCCTCCAGTCACGCTTTCTGACTTCACATACAGGACTTCTCCAATCTCCGAAATGTTTTTGACGTGGGTGCCGCTGCAAGCGATCTCCTCAAATTCGCCTATTTTTACCAGCCTATAGACGTCCAATTGTGGGAGACGAGCAAGATTCGGGGAGCTTCTTGCTTGCTCCATAAGCCTACTGCCCTCAACAAGCCTGGTGCTGACAGTAGATCCTTCGCAGATAAGTCTATTCTCTAGCGCTATCGCAGACCTAAGCTTCTCTTCAGAAGGTAAAGCGCCTTTGAATGTAACATACCAGCCTTCTCCAAGCCAAGAATCCATTGTCTCAACATTTGAGCCCAGGGTGGCTGCTAACGTGTGGTCAAAAAGATGGGAGGCGGTGTGACGTCTCATCATGAGGTAGCGGGAGGGCCAGTCTATTTCTTCGAAGACAACTCCAAGTTCAGGCATCCCCCTCACGATCTTACCGTAAAGTATGATGTGCCCTCCATACCTCATCGCCTTTCCAACATTCACGATGAAGCTTTCACCGTAAACTATTCCCTTGTCTGAAGGCTGCCCACCATATTTAGGGTGAAAGATTGTCTCCTCGGTTATTAGGTAAACATTCTTCTTATCCTCCTGGGCGATCTTCAACAGTTTGGTCTGGTTCTTCTGCTGATATGAATCGTACCAGTACCTTGGAATGTTTTCCTTACATCCGGCCACTACACTATCGAGATTCAAGTCTACAGAGATAGTTGTTTGAGGTAGATATAAATTTCCAACACAACCCTTCCGCTTCGGTGAGAGGTGATGGGGGCCTCAAGTAGGCTCGATTATGTCATATTCTGACAGAATTGTTGCAGACGAAAGGCTTTTATATCGTTTATTGACATCATCTCTTCATGGAGAATATAGCTGGGCTCAACGTGGACACCCTTG
Source organism: uncultured Nitrososphaeria archaeon (assembly GCA_964448685.1). Classification (GTDB taxonomy): domain Archaea; phylum Thermoproteota; class Nitrososphaeria; order JACIWG01; family JACIWG01; genus CAYUWR01. The sequence continues at coordinate 18,882 of CAYUWR010000035.1, read as the reverse complement.
ACGTCAAGATAATCGAAGCCCTTCAAGAAAACACACGTGCAACCTGCAAGTCGATCGCCAAGAAGGTCGGGTCATCTGATAGGACGATAGCTAGGAGAATAAAGAGGATGGAACAGGCTGGCATCATAAGAGGATATAGGGTGGAAGTGGACAAGGAACTGGTCAAGACTGGCCTTCTTAAGATTGCTCCTCAGATGATCTCAGAAGATGTTATAGAGACCAGTCCAGCCGAATGGGACAGCATCGCGAGCTCGATAAAGGACATATTTGGTGTCGCAGGCTCCGTAATCCTATTCAACATGGGTGAAGCCATAGGTAGATGCTATGGAAGACACCTTATTGGATCCAACAAGACAAAGGACGAGCAGATACTCAACCTCGCTCAGATATTTCAAGCAAGAGGGTGGGGGGAGCTGACCTACAACCAGATAGACTATGAGAAGGGGACTGGAAGGGTCACAATTTCAAAGATGCCATTCAAACACCAGATAACCGAAAACCTGGTCAGAGGAATCTTCTGTGGAGGACTAGAAGAGATCTCGTCGAAGAAGGTTCTTGTAAAGAAGGTGGAAGGCCAAGAGGCTGCCACAGACGTGCAGAAATTCTTGTTTGAAATAGGTGGTTGAGCTGCTGATATGACAAATATAGAAAGAGCTCGAATTGGGATAGCGGAACTTGATAACATTCTGGCTGGAGGGCTGCCAAGAGGCTCGGTGACATTGGTCGCGGGTGGGCCGGGAACAGGTAAGACGATATTGGCTGTGCAGTTTATCCTAAACGGGGCGACAAGATACTCTGAAAAGGGGATGTTTGTCACATTCAACGAGAGCTCAAAGATTCTAAAGCAGAACATGCTCTCCCTAGGGTGGAACCTGGGCGAAGTTGAAGAGCAAGGAAAAGTGAAATTACTGGACTTCATCGCCATGAACAAGGTTGGCCTGCAGACGGTGATCGACACCATACTAGAGGAGGCTAGGGCATTTGAGGCAAAGAGGCTTGTCATAGATTCGATAACGGCGATTTCGATGGCATTAAGTGAAAAGCTGGAGGCAAGGACGACGATTTCGATCATTCAGAGGCTGTTGAGAAAGATCGATTGTACAACGATCTTGATCTCTGAGAAGCCTTGGGGTGAGAGAAGTCTTGGCTCTGGGGTTGAAGAGTTTGTCGCTGATGGAGTGATACTGCTAGAGACTTTGCCAGCTAAGGGTGAACTGAGGAGAAGGATGGCGGTCGTCAAGATGAGGGGAACCGGCCACGATATGAAGTTCTACCAGTACACAATAAGCTCTGGCGAAGGGATAATCATTACACCCTATCCTGAGGTAGTCTGATTGGAGAACAACTCATTGTGGGACAGGTACTGCGGCTTCTTCAGCCAGACTTTTGAATCCCAGATAGCCTACAACCAGGAAATGCTAGTGAGACATCTTGAAGCTTGGAAAAGGACGAAGACTTCAAAGATTGTGTGCAAAGAGAAGGAGCCGAGGGGACTAGATGACGTCCCAATCACAGACTACAGGGACTATCCATTTATGAAGGAGTTCGGTCAAAGGATTCAAGAAATCGAATCAAGAGAACCGCGGAGAAAAGAGGAGTCCCTTCACGACTACTACATAGGCCTCCTTAAGAGGATGTCATGGGAGGTTAGAGAATATCTGCCAGATGAACCACAGATCTGCGTCAAGACAACTGGAACTACGGGCGTAAACAAGTGGGCTGTACAAGGCCAAAGATTCAATGAAGGGGTCATCTCAGATACTACGGCGATCGTCCTGATGGCCTGCTCGAGAGAATGGGGAGAAAACATCTTCGACAAGAAGCTGAACGCCTTAAATCTTGCCGCACCAGTCCCATATCTGACAGGCTGGACTCTCAGGTACTGGGATAGGCTTGTCAACTTCATCCCTCCAATCTCTATAACAGATAGCATGACTGACATGGGAAAGAAGTTTCAACTGGCACTGAAATTTCTAGAGAAGGGTCAAAAGATCTACCTTGCCGGAGGCAGCGGCGCACTGCTGTATATGGCATGCAAGTACTTTTCTGATCCACAGTACTTTCTAGAGGAAGCAGCAGAGATGACATCAAGCAGATACAAGAAGTGGCTGATATCCCTGAAACTCATGTTAACCAGGCTCCAGAAACAGAAACCATTCAATCTACAGGATATCATGCCACTTAGAGGGCTTATAATAGGAAGCACAGACGCACGTATATATGCAGAATTTTTCAAGAACGAATTCGGCATCGAACCCCTCAACGCCTACGCCGCCAGCGAGATAGGGTGTGCCATGTTTGGGAGACCAGACCGTAAACTGGACTTCTTCCCCAACCTCAGAAGCGCTTACCTCGAATTCTTGGACGAAAGCGGAGAAGTTAGCAAGATAGACGAAATCAAGAAGGGGAATGTGTATGAGCTGGTTGCCACACCATTCTATTCTGCCTTCATCAGATACAGAATCAACGACCTGTTCAAAGTCACAGACTTCTATGATGGGACGCCGCTTTTCTTGTTTGAAGGACGCTCACAGCATGTGCTGGACATCTACAACTACTATCGGTTTTCAGAGGACCTGATGACAAAAGTGATAGTGAATGCGGGATTTAAGGCGAACGACAGGTGGGTGGTGACAAAGAGCCTTAAGCCAAAGGAACTAATTTTGGTGTTCTTTGAGAAAGAGTGGCCGATCAAGGAAAGAGAAGCTGAAAAGTTGATATTTGATTCAGCCCTCTCACTTATTCCAGGATTTGATAACTATGTCAGGGACTTCAGAATCCATGTCCCCTCCGAAGCCGTCAAAGTCGAATATCTAGAGAGGGGGACTTTCACACGGTATGCGATGACACAAGCCAGAAGAAACGTTCCACTCGGCCAATATAAGCCGCCGAAGGTTGTGCCACCAGACAAACATCATATCATAGAAGAGCTGAAGGAATGCAGCGGTAAATGACCATCCTACCATTTCTCTTCCTCTTTCTCCAATACATCGTGGGCGCTTTGCTCATAATAGGGTTAAGTCTGCTCGCGATCGCCAAATTCAAGGTCAACCCAGTCGCAGTCTCTCTGCTCGTCTTCGGAGCATGTATTGCAGCATGGGATATACTGGTCTTCCTTCATCGAATCGTCGAAAACGCAGAAATATCACTTGCCATACTCAAACTGTCTTCTATCATAAGCCCATTCATATTCGGCTTCTACTTTCTACTTTTTCTCAACATCTGGCAGACAAGAAAACTCAACCTACTCTGTTTGATCCCAAGCTTCGTCGGCGGCGCCTTTTCAACACAGACCATAAATGAGGTTACTCCAGGCGCTTACGGCTGGAGCTATCAGATGCAGCCCATCAGCCAGGGCACAGCACTAACAATTTATGGCGCCACCATCGCCTACATGTTGATAATAATATTGGTACTCGTATACCTCTCGCTTAGGAGCCCAAGCAAGAATTTGAGGAAAAGATTCTTGTACATTCTAACCGTCTTCATCCTATTTCAGGTCATCGGACTGATTTTGACCAACGTCCTATTCATACAGATCAACCCAGACTTTCCACCATTAGGAGGAATACTTCATTTGGCAACCTTCGCAGCCATATCGTATACGGTCTTCTATCCTATAAAGAGAGATGCAACCATTATTCAGGAAGCATACGAGGCCAAGACTGCATTGGAAGGATTTCTGAGGTCCCTCTACACCAGCTTCATACAGGATGACAAGGATGTGCTTGGAAGTAGGCACTTCCAGTTTGTCACATATGTGCGGGCTTGTGGACTGGAAGAAATCTTAGACTTCAGCGAAAGCGGGCTCCTTGTGGCGGCTCAGAAAAAAGAGGGCTTGAACGCGAGCCAACTTGCATGTATAGTCGACAAAGCCTTCTTCTTGCTTGAAAGAAACGAGGTGCCTCCAGAACTCGTGGGGAAACTGATAGAATTCCTGAATGTGGCACATCAGCAGATTGGCGCAGAACTTGTGGCGGTCTTCAAGAAGCACGAAGACTATGTTAAGAACAGTGGAATACTGTATAAGGTGGCAGGGGGAAGGTTCAGGCTGCTTCTGGCTCCGGAAGGGTTCTCAGAAGGAGACCTTGAAAGGTTCTCATCAAGCATAGGCTTCGTCCATGAAAAACTTGAGAGAACACAGGTCCTACTCGAATTCGCAGCTGGAAAGGACTACTTCGGTGCGGTCGAAGACTTTGTAGTAGAGAGCCTGTCCAATGGCGAAAAAGTCTACGTCTTCACGAGAAGAGACAGCCAAGTAAATGTGAAACTGAAGACAACAGATAATGTGAGCTTCTTTCTCCTTTCACCTTCGAGTTCGAAGGTCGCAAAGCTCGGTGAAAAAGAAACCGTTGTACCGATAAGGATGCTGTCAGAGATCCTTGGAATCTTCTTGACGATAGCTAGATCCAACGAGCATTCTGCAATAGTATTCGATAACCTGACAGATTTCATGCTACTGACGAGCTTCGAGGAAACCTATAAGGTGGTTAGGCACGCGCTTGACGTTCAAGCCTCGACAAGAACTCATTCACTGTTCTTGGTGAACAGAGACGTCCACAGCAAGGAGATATTGTCCGCATTCGAGCCCCTATTCGACATTGCCGTCAAGAGATGAGAGGATAGATGGAGGCCTGCTCTATGTGGCTTTTCGACAGCCCGTCGAATGGGATATGAAAAAGTGTGGCGCATGCTTAGCCGATCGAAAATCTTCAAGACGGTAAACTTGTGTGATTAAGATCAACGGGGTTTAAATGGGAGGTCTATAGGCCAGATGCCTGAATGGTCCGAGGTAGAGTCCTATAGACTTTCTGCCCCAGGTACCCTCCGAACAGCAGACCAGACAGGAACGAGGAGAGGAACATGAGCGCGAAGATGATGTGTGGAAGGTCGAGGACCAAGGTGAGTACAGCGACATTACTTGCGGAAGAAAATCCGCCGGCAACATAGACAGAACATGGGCTTCTTTTTCTCGTAAGATAGAAGATTATTTCTGCAGATAAGCCTTCAACAGCGGAAATCGTGAGGACAAGCAGTCCAAGATGGCTTGATAGGAAGGCTTCAACCAGCCCTTTCAACGCACCTGTCAGAAAAGCTGTTCCCCCTCTTCGATTAAGTAGAGCAGCTAAGACTATCCAGAAGACATGCAGCCCAGAGATGGCTTGGGATAGGATTGGAGACAAGAGGGGGATGGGAGAAAACAGTCTGCCAGCGTATCCTAATGGAACGCTGGCCACCGCGCCAGCAGCGCCCAAGAGGACCGTAACAGAAATTTCGCTGGAACTCAAGTGTAAAGTTGGCATGGTTTAAGTTACCGTCGTCGTGTGATGGCATCTGGCTAAAAAAGTTTCTAGGAGGCGATAAGTCAACTAGAGCTTAGGCCGATCTATAAAGTGAAATGGTCTATTCTCGGATTCTGTTAGACTGCTTCTATTGTTGAAGGAGGCTTCCTGGTGATGTTGTAGGTGACGCTGACAACACCATCCACTTCTGAAGTTATGCGTTCAGCCAGCCTCTCAAGTATGTTGTAGGAAAGCTTTGTCGGCGACCCAGTCCTCGCGTCAAGGCTGTTCCAGCACCTGACCTCAACCTGAAATCCGAACTCCCTCTTTCCTCCCCTCAGCCCAGTAACCCTGTCTTCGTGGAGGATAGCGAAGTACTGGAAGGCCTTCACGTTACACAGCTCCTCTTCCACGATCGCTGTAGCCTTCCTGACAATCGATATCCTCTCAGGAGTTACTTCACCGATAACCCTTGCTGCAAGTGCGGGACCTGGAAAGGGAGGCCTATCGCAGATGGCCTTCGGCAAGCCCAGAAATCTGGCAACCCTTCTAACAGCCGGCTTCCTAAGCTGGATGATCGGCTCTATCACCCTATAGCCGAAAGCCTTCTCTGTGTCGATTCCAAGCTGACTGAGGACATTGTGCTGTCTCTTGATCTTTGAGACGGTCTCTTCGACATCTGTGTAGTTGGTGCCTTGGAGAAGATATCTTATGCCACTTTCCTTGACGATTTTGCCGAAGACCTTCCTGTAGAAGGTTTGAGTGATAGCTTCTCTTTTTTCTTCAGGGTCTCTAACGCCCTTCAGCGCTTCAAAGAACTCTTTTCTTGCGTCTATGAAGTTGACCTTGACGCCGAGGCTTCTGAAGAGGGAAACGACGTATTCTGGCTCCCCCTCCCTCATGAGCCCGTTGTCTATGAAGTATGTCTTAAGTCGGTCTCCTAAAGCCCTATTTCCTAACATCGTCACCGTGGAAGAGTCAACGCCTCCAGATAGGGCGTTGATAGCCAAATCATCGCCAACGGTAGAGCGAATTTCCTCAACCTTTTCTTCCACGAACTTTCTGGGATCAAGCTGATCCAATGTTATTTCCCTAACTTTCATAGGCTACCGTCAGATAGGTCTGCTTATATCCTTTAGCGTATGTCGATCGCAGACAAGGCGATTTGCTGAGGTGGCTTGATAGAAGATTTGGCCTTCAAATCGTATATATATGGTGGCTTTGAAAGAGCTATGAGGGTAAAGTGGTTCAATGGACCTAGATAAGAGGCTAGAGTTGGTTAAGGCCCCTCCGACAGAAGAAGTCATCACCGAAAGGGAGTTGAAGGTGCTACTTGAAACAAACGATCATCCAGAACATTACATAGGCTTCGAAATTTCAGGCTACCTGCACCTGGGAACCCTGCTCATGTGCGGGTTCAAGGTCAACGACCTGTCAGAGGCAGGATTCAAGACTAAAATCTATCTGGCTGACTGGCATAGCTTTATAAACAACAAACTTGGAGGAAACTGGGATAACATAATCAGAGCATCCAGATACTACGCTGAAGCCTTCAAGTTCTTCTGTCCGAAAGCAGAGGTGGTGCTTGGCTCTAACCTATATCGAGACAACGACGAATACTGGAGAGACGTCATGAGGTTCTCGAAGCATATAACCTTGACAAGGGACAAGAGATGTCTGACGATCATGGGAAGAAGTGAAGGCGAAAAGCTTGACCTGGCTCAATACTTCTATCCTCCGATGCAGGCTGTGGATGTAAGATATCTAGGGAAAGATATGCCTCAGGGGGGAATGGACCAAAGAAAGGTTCATGTGCTGGCGAGAGAAGTCTTCCCCAAGCTGGGATGGAACAAGCCGATTCCATTACACAATCATCTCCTCATGGGCTTAGCTGAGCCTCCGAAAGCCTCCAAGGATACGAAGATCGAAAAGGTGATAGCTGCAAAGATGAGCAAGAGCAAGCCTTGGACAGCGATCTTCATACATGATACAGAGGAGGAGATCGCGCAAAAGCTTCTAAAGGCGTGGTGTCCGATGAAGCAGGCGGAGTTCAATCCAGTACTGGAGCTGGCAAGATATGTAGTGTTCCATGAAAGGAAAGAGTTCTTGCTGGAGAGGTCTGCCAAGTACGGTGGACCTGCCATCTTCTCATCTTACCGTGATCTCGAGAAAGAATATGTTTCTGGGAGAATCCATCCATTGGACCTTAAACTGTCAATTGCAAGAGAGATCTCGAAGATAATCGATCCGATAAGAAGACACTTTGAGACGCCTTCGCTTAGGAGGCTGCTGGAGGTGTTCAAGCAGTCAGAGATCACGAGGTAGGCGCCGCCGACTGTCTGGCAGGCTCTTTGCTCAGGAAACCAAGATTGTTGACAGCATCGATTATGTAACGCTTCTGCCTCCCATCGAATCCATGTTCTTCGAGAAGCGAATTGAGCCCTTCTACCCCATCCTTCTCCGCGAGGTCTTCTTCAATAAGTTTGAGAACGCGTCTTGCATCGTGGTATCCGATGGCGCTGTAGAGTTCTCTGTAGAGCGCCCTCTTAGCCAAGGTTCCCAGTTTCATTCAGCTCCCTGAACATAGACCTTTCTGGAAATCTTCTGATTCATCTTTCCCACTGCCACAAGTAGGCCGTGTATTATGGCTTCAGGTTTCGGTGGGCAACCTGGCACATAGACATCGACCGGAAGGACTTTGTCTACACCACCCATGGTGGCGAAGCTGTCATGCCAGATTCCGCCTCCACAGCCACATGATCCGAGCGCGACGACCACCTTCGGATTTGGAGCTGCTCTATAAGCTCTAAGTAGGGGCTTAAGAGACTGCCTGGTGACAGGGCCGGTTACGAGAAGTATGTCAGCTTGCCTTGGAGATGGAACACGTCTAATCCCAAACCTTTCGACATCAAAGTAGGGGGTTAGGGTGTCGATGACTTCTATGTCACATCCATTACATCCACCGCTGTTTACGTGGAATACCCAGATACTTCTCCCTATCTTCTTCACTCTGTCTTCCAGCTTACTCATGTACCACGCCCTCCTTGCGCATTTCAGCGAGCTTCTCACTCCAGGCTCTCCTCTTGCATTCGGTGCAGACGAAGACCGTGTTCTTGAGGACGTCATCGTAGTCGGTTATAGCCTCGTTATAGGCCGACAGCACATCCTCCAGGCACTTGTCAGTAGTATAATAGTTGCCACAGCTTCTACACTTTGCAAGTCTATATTCTGCCACTGTCTCAAGGTCTTTCCTTGTGAAGGATGCAAGCTCGAAGATGTCAGTCAAAGTTATCGCCCCTGTGGGGCAGCTCTCTTCACATCTGCCGCAGAATGTGCACCTGCCGTAGAATAGACTGATTACCCTAACGTCCTCCTTGTCCGTAAGAGTCAGGGCATTTGATGGGCAAGCGTTCACACAGCCACCACAGCCGATGCATGCTTCAAAATCGAATTCAGGTTTGCCTCTTAATCCTTCAGGAAGTGGGCTCTTCTTCTTCGGATATTTGAAGGTGATTCGTCCTCGCCTTATCGCAACCTCAAATAAACCTAAGACACCCTTCACTTCATTTCACCTTGCCAACAGGCTTTCCGCGAAAATGTCCTCTCGTTTCCGCTGTTGACATCGATGACGGTAGCCCTTTCCATGCAGGAAATACATGGGTCAATACTGCCTATGATTACTGGAGCATCGGCTAATGTGTGGCCGATCAACATTATACGAGCTACTTGCAGGTTGGCGTAGGTTGGCGCCCTAACACGCCATCTGTATACCGTATTATCTTTTCCAGTTATGACAAAGTGAACATCAGTCCCTCTTGGAGCCTCAACAAGGCCTACACCAATCTTTTCAGCAGGTATGTAGTTGAGGTATGATTGTACAGGACCGTTCGGAATGGAGGAGAGCGCCTGCTCTATGATACTTAAGGCCTCCAAGACTTCATGCGCCCTCACAATCGTCCTGGCCAAGACATCACCTTCAGAGGCTACAGGTATGTCGAAGTCTAAATGGCTGTAGGCTTCGTAAGGGTAGTCTCTTCTAACATCCGCTGACACACCTGAACCTCGGGCTACAGGGCCGACCACTGAATACCTTCTTGCGTCCTCCTTCGACAGTAAGCCTACACCTTTGAGTCTCCCAACAAATGTCTGTAGGCTTGTGACGGACTCAATCAACTCCTTGTACTCTCTAGTGACCTCAGAGATTAGTCTAAGCGACTCTTTCCTCTTGTCTTCACTTATGTCTCTTCTGACTCCTCCAAGCGTGATCATGCCATATGTCTTCCTATTGCCTGTCAGCATTTCGGCCAAGAGCATGATCTTCTCTCTAACCCTCCAGAACTGCATAAATCCTGAATCAAACCCTACCAGGTGAGATGCAACACCAAGCCAGAGAAGATGGCTGTGTACTCTCTCGATCTCAAGCAGAATCGTCCTGATCCATTTGGCCCTCTCAGGAATGTCCACTTCAGCGACACCCTCTATGGCTTGAACGAAGCATTCAGAATGTGTGAACCCGCATATGCCACAGATCCTCTCGGCAATGAACGGTATCTTTGCGTAGTCCAGCTTTGCTTCAGCGAGCTTCTCCACCCCCCTATAGTTAAAGCCTCCCCTGAAATCCGTGTCCACGATCCTTTCTCCGTCAACAAAGAACCTGAAGTGCATCGGCTCATCCATCGCGAAATGATAAGGTCCATATGGGATGACGCTTACCTTCTTGTCTAAGACACTAAATGGATAGTCCTCTTTCCCTGTAGAAGGCGGACGCAGGTCATATGTGTAATCTCTCCTCAGAGGGTAGCTTCCCTCAGGCCAATCGTCTGGAAGGAACAGTTTTGTGGGGCGATGATGTCCCACAGGGTTTAGGCCAAGGAAATCCTTGACTTCCCTCTCATACCAGTCAGCGCATGCGACATGTGATGTGATCGATGGAAAGCTGCCATCTTCTGTACGCACTCTAGCCCTGAATATGACGACAGCGCCTTTCTCATGCCAACCAAGAATGTAGTCTAGGAGGAAGTCGTTGGCTTCACTCCTATCGTCTGTGCCCACCATCGTCATGAACTGCCCATTAAGATTATTGTATGCATGGTCGAGGGCATGCGGTAGATCTTCCTTCTTCACCTCCAACATCCACATCTTTTCTCGAATTCTGGTGCATTTAAGCGCCTTACCTTTGAGCACTTCAATCAATTGTTCAACTGAATCAGGCAGGGCCATCACATCAAACCTCCACTATTGGTCAGAAGCGACAAGATCAATGTAACCGATGAGACGACCAAAAGATATCCGGATAACTTTGTCGCCTCAAACAGCCTAAACCTGGCGTTCATCGACTCAGCGAGTGAGACGACAAGAGTACAGATCACCATCGTCAAGAAATATGGGAGAAGGGGAGCGAATGACAACCAGTCCCCGATAACGTAGGATGGGATAAAAGCATTTACAAAGAATCTTGCAACAGAATATAAGGCGATAGCTCGTACAAGTTCCCCAAGCTTCATGAATGCCAGAAGCTTTCCGCTGAATTCCACCATTGGTCCCCCTGTCAGCTCCGATTCTGCCTCAGGTATATCGAATGGTATCCTCCCGCCTTCAGCTATGATGCATACAAAGTATACAATCATGGCTACTGCAAGCCAGGGGTAAAGATCACCTGTCTGAATGTTCTCAGTGATCTCTTCGAAGAACATCGATCTTCCGAGAACAGCCAGATTTGTAAGAGAGACTATTATCGACGGCTCGACTATGGTGGCGAGGATCACCTCTCTTGAACCGCCCACGATGCCGTAGGGGTTTCCGCTCACACTTCCAGCAATCGCTAAGAGAAAAGCTGACAGGACAGCAAGGTGTATAAACACGATGATTCCGCCTTCCATAGGCGGCTCAACTGTAATCGTCGGCACAACCGCGAACATGGACAGTGAGACGGTGAACGTGGTAACTGGCACAATCATAGCCAAGAATCCGCCGGTCTCCGGCAACAGTGTCTCCTTTCTGAATAACTTCAATAGGTCGTACCAAGTCTGCAATATTGGAGGCCCAACTCTGTTCTGAAGCCTCGCCGTAAGCTTCCTCCTTAGGCCATCAAGTATAGGAGCCAATAGGACGGCTAAAACCAGATTGAGGACTAAAAGGGCTAGATTCATCAAGTTTCTACCTCAGATAGTATGCTACAAGCAGTAATATGACCATAAGTATCGCAGGATGCACCTTCCCGACATGCTTGGAAACTTCGTCGTCAGGGACTCTGATGGTGTAAAGTGGATAAAGGATCTCCTTCCATAAGGTGAAGATTTCACCTCTCTGCCTTGAGGTATCCTTCATTTCCCCATATCCGGTAGACCAAGGCTCAGCCTTTATCACCCTAATGGACTTGGCTACAACGATGGAGAGGGCTGCGCCAACGGAGATGACCAAAAGCAAGAGGTTTGTAACTGCAAGAGACGTGCCTGGCTCTGTCATGTTCATCCAAGACAGAACGTTCGCGGAAAAGGTCACGATAACTGCCGCCCCAAAGTTCGCTGTTGAAAGGACTGCTACCGTCGCCTTTTCGGCAATGCTTGAAGATATCATAATCCTCGGAGGGCCCTCATAGATTAGGGTGTAGAAGCGGAAGAAGACGGCAAGAGATGCTGCGCTGACAAATAGAGCGACACATCCTATTGGAAGAAACTCTATGTTCTTCGTCATACCATTATACATGAGCGCCTCAGCTCCAACACTGAGCAATCCGAAGATTATCACGTAGGTCGCAAAAGTGCAGACTGCCTCAACCCTCAACTTCTTGGATAAGCCCCCGAAGTCTAGAATGTTCTGCCCTCTCATAGCCTCAGAAAAATAGTTGTGGACATGATAGAGTATGAAAAGACTCAGAGCACATGGAATCAGCAGGTAGCCGAATAGCCCCGAAAGCTCGCTTGCAACCGCCAAGAGAGCAAGCAGCCCGAAGACCATCTGATGTAGTGCAGAATATGCTTCAGGAATACTCTTGCAGACGCCACCCTTAAAGAGCCCGATCAGCATCATCGCAGCACCAAACAGCAAGAGAAGGGGGATGAAAGAAATATAAGCCTCCCGAAGGGTGTTTAAGAACATCAATGCCACAAACGATGAGAGGATCGTTAAAGAAGGTGAAGTCGAATACGCTTCCACAAGCCACTTGTGGAAAGGCGGCAGACCTATAAGGAGCAGAGGTAATATTATTGCTGGAAAAGGATACTGTAGGTACGTAAACAAAGCTGCCATAGTAATGGTCAAGAGAAGATATAAGGCGAACCTGCCCTGCTGTCTTCTCAAAGAGAGGGCGGTCATGATCAGCAGCGAAAGCAGAACGAGTACAATCGTCGACGATAGTGGGATAACCGATATCAAGGTTGCCAGCGAGAGGAAGGTCGGATCTTCTCCAGGATCAACCGCCAAGATCATCGAGAACAGCAACGTCATCACTTGGTAAGGTAGAAGGCTGATAAGATCAACGAAGTATAGAAGAAGCAACAGAAGGTCAAATACCACGAGGAGTCCCTTCCAGACCCTTATATCACTTAGGTGGGCTAACGTTGAAGGTTGAATCGAAGCCAAGGACGTATGCATTCGGCTCACCTTCAACCCTTCGAGTCCGATCCTTCGTTTAGCGACAAAACCTTCATTTCACGAAGGAGTTCTACGACCTTTGCCTTGGCCTTCTTCATCACATCCTCATATTCCCCATAATATATTACACCACTGGGGCATGTCTCAACGCATGCTGGCTCAAGTCCCTGCCTTCTACGGTCAGCGCAGAGGTCACACTTTTTCATGATGCCCTTCGTGAAAATTGGGGCTCCGAAGGGACAGGCTACAGCACATAACTTGCATCCTATGCACCGATATTCTCTGACGAGCACAAAGCCTTCTTTGTCTTGATATATTGCCCCTGTCGGGCAAACACGCATGCATATTGGGTTCGCACAATGGACGCAGGTCACTGGCACGAGTACACCATCAGAGCTTGAATAGATCTTGACCTTAGCCTCAGAATTGGTGAACTCACACACCTTCTCGCATACTTCGCAGCCTATACACGCCCCGATATCTATAAGCTTCAACTTAGCCATAATCTCGCCTCACAGTACTCCTTGAAGGTACCTGTCAACCCAATAGGCAGCCTTTAAGCCCGACTGAAATGCCCTTCCCACCTTTGTGGAGCCTGCTACGACGTCGCCTGCAGCAAAGACTTTCTGCCTAGATGTCATGAACCTCTCGTCTACTTCGATCCCTCCCCTCCTCGACAGCTTTATCCCCAAGACTTCATCTTTACACGGTGGTGTAGGCCTCTGGCCTATTCCGACTATGATGTTATCAACTTCTATCGTGCTTTCCGTACCTGGGATCTGCTCAAGCTTCAAGATCAAGCCATTCTTCACCTCAGCGTCGACCTTGATCAATTCAACGGCTTCGATTCTTCCTCTGTACGTAACCTTCTTTATCACAGTTCTTTCTATATGCTTTGCACCTTGTTCCATCAGCCTCCTTATCTCGTAAGCTCCCGCCGGTGCCTCGGGAAGCTTCTCTATTGAAATAAGGTGTACTTGGCTGCCGTCCCTTATAACGTCTATAGCCGCGTCTGCGGCCACCAACCCCGCGCCGACCACAGCAACCCTGGGGCCAAGGCTGAACCGTTCATTCTCTGATATGAAACCCAGCTCGTAGGCCCTGTTCCTGAATAGGTATTCGAGAGCAGAATATACTCCTTCGACGTTCGCACCTTCTGCAGGAAGTGGGGTTGACATCCAGGTTCCAGTCGCTATTAATGTGGCGTCAAATTCGTCGATCGTCTTCTGTAGCTCCAACTTTTCTTTAACGAAGCTGTCGCCTAAGATTTCGTAGCCGCTTGCATGAACCTTACATGACGTGACGATCTTGACGTCAAATATGTCCTCCAACTCTTTACAGCCCAAAAAGACCCTGTTCTTAGGTATCCTAACGCCAGGAATGCCAAAGACCATCATTCCTCCTGGCAGTGGAAGTCTCTCGTAAACGGTGACTTGGTAGCCCTTGCAGGCGAGGTAACCGGTAGCCGCCAACCCCGTTGGACCTGCACCGATCACTGCAACCCTATCATCAAGTCTCTGAGGAGGCTTCTCCCTCTTACACATGAACGTGAAACGCATATAATCCCCTAAGTTCATCCTCAATCCCCATCTGGTGTCAAGGAGACGTCACACGAAAAAGGCTTCAGCCTAGGCTTATGATAGAATGTTATAGTCATGCCGCAGAAAGCTGCTTGATCAGAAAAATCGCCTACCCGCAAGGGCGCTCTCCATGACCTAGGCACCTCTAAAATAATATAAGAATGTTTTCCTATTGTCAATTATTTTCATGTTCTTATGTCGGCTAAGCAATCGATTCCATTCCATCAAATTTCCATAGCCTGGTTCTGGCCACATCATATGTTTGCGCAAAACATTTGCAGATATGGTTGACAAAATGCAAACTTTAAATAAGAAAAATGTGTTGTACCGTCGTTGCAATGAGTTCGGGTTGAAAACATGAGCAACTATATTTTGCCGGAGAGAATGTTGGAGTCTTTCATAGAATCCCTCTGCAGGTCATATAAGGTTTTTGCGCCTGTGAAAAAGGGTGTTGAATACAGCTTCGAAAGGATTTCTACGGCGAGAGATCTGCATCTTGAGTATACGACGACGATATTGCCTCCGAAGAAGTTCTTCACCCCTCCTAGGGAAACGATCTTCACATTCCAAGGGGACGAGACTTCGAGGATAGAGGACTTGATTCCTGAAGAAAAACAGATTCTTCTTGGTATTCATGCATGCGACATCGCCTCGTTCAACTTCTTGGATAGGGTCTTTCTTGGCTTCAGAAGCGATCCCAGATATCTCAGACGTAGAAACAACTTTTTGATATTTGCGCTTACATGTAAGGAAGTTTCAGAGACATGTTTCTGTCAGTCGATGGGGACAGGCCCAGAAGTGTCCTCTGGCTACGATGTCCTAATGACCGATATTGGAGGAAGATATCTGATGGAGGCTTCATCCAATGAAGGAAACGCGCTCATGCAGTCGCTGGGCTTACAGCAGGCTACACTTGAGGACCTTGAGGCAAAGAGGGGCTGTCTCGAAAACTTGAAGGGCCAATTTAAGAGGTCTGTAGATAGAACCGGATTGGTGGAGCTAGCCTACAATAGCCAGGAGCATCCTGTCTGGAAAAAATATGGCAGTATCTGTCTTGCCTGTGGACAGTGTGCTATGGTCTGCCCCACCTGCTTCTGCTTCGACGTAAAAGACAGGATGGATATTTCCCTAAAAAGCGGTGAGAGATATCGAGAGTGGGATGTATGCCTTCTTCTAGAGTTTGCCGAGGTCGCTTTGGGCGGAAACTTTAGGAAGTCAAGGGATGCTAGGCTCAGACAGTTCATCTGCCACAACCTAAGTTATGGCGTTATGCAATACAATCTGATGAAATGTGTAGGATGTGGGAGGTGCATAAAGGCTTGCCCCGTGCATATAGATATTACAGAAATTGCTAGAGAGTTAAGGGAGGTGATGAGTTGAAGGACCCTTATGCGAGAGATGTGGCTGAAATATTGGAAGTCCACACCGAAACACATAACACGAAGACCTTTGTCATGAGGTTTCTCGACAAAGAGAGACAGAGGAACTTCAGCTTCATACCCGGCCAGTTCATTGTCATATCGATCCCAGGCGTTGGAGAAGCGATGTTTTCGATATCCTCGAGCACGTCAAACCACGAAAACTTTGCGACAACAATTCGAAAGGTTGGGCGGGTCACAAGCATGATCCACAAATGTGGTGTCGGAGACAAGATATTGGTGGGAGGGCCCTACGGAAGTGGATGGCCAATGGGCCAGCTTGAGGGAAAAGATATCCTGATAATAACAGGAGGCATAGGCCTCCCCTCTCCGAGGCCAGTGATAACCTACATAAACGAGCACAGAAACGACTTCGGCTTTCTCGAGATCCTATATGGCACAAGAACCCCAGATGAAAGCATCTTCGCCCGAGAGCAGGAAGCCTGGAGAAAGATGAAGAATACCAGACTTGCGTTGACGGTAGACTATGTTCCAGAAGGTGTCCAATGGGAGCACAAGGTGGGTGTCTGCACAATATTATGTGAGGAAATGGTCACAAAGCCGAGGAACGCGGTCGCCCTGATCTGTGGGCCAGAGGTCATGATGCACAATGTCGTCGTCGAGTTACTGAATAGGGGGTTCCACGAGGACCAACTTTACTTGAGCCTAGAGCGCAGAATGAGATGTGGTATAGCACAGTGCGGGCACTGCCAGCTCGGCCCAAAGTTCGTGTGTAAGGATGGCCCAGTGTTCAAGTATTCGGAGATCAAGAACCTCCCCGACAGCTACATTTGATGGAGGATGAGATAAATGTCGACAGAAAAGAGGCTGAGGGTTGCCGTGTACAAGTTCACTGGCTGCGCAGGATGCCAGATGGAGTTTCTGAGACTTGAAGATGAGCTCTTGGAACTGACCAAGAAGATCGAATTTGTATACTTCATGATGGTCCAGAACAGGGATGAGCTTGAACGATATGACATCTGCTTTGTGGAAGGCTCTGTCTCCACACCAAGAGAGCTTGAAGAGATTAAGATGATAAGAGCCAACACAAGGACGCTGGTCGCATTCGGCGACTGTGCAGTAACTGGATGTGTACCATCAATAAGAAACTGGCTTTCGCAGTCTGAAGCCGAGAAGGTGGTCTACAAGGACACTTCGCCAATAAGGTCTTTCAAAGTAGGTGGTATAGGCGAATATGTTCCAGTCGACCTTACACTGCCAGGCTGTCCCCCTCACAAGAACATGATCTTGGAGGCGATAACCGCATCCCTACTCGAAATAAGGCCGGACCTACGCATGCATTCGGTATGTGTCGAATGCAAGCTGCGTGAAAACGTCTGCATACTCACAAGCCTCGGCAAGGCATGTATGGGCCCAGTCACCCGTGCAGGATGTGGGGCAATATGTCCAACCTATGGCAGAGAATGTGAGGGATGCTATGGCCCAATGAGCGACGCGAACCCAGCCTCCCTCGCCGCAGAATTTCATAAGCTGGGCGTAAGCTCCCAAGATCTGGTGAGAAAATTCAGAAAGTACGCTGGCACATCAAAGGAGTTCGAGGAGGTCTCAGGAAGATGAGCAAGAAGGTGGAAGCCGAGCCCGAGGGTGAGGGAAAGAAGGCTGAAGTATGCTATGTTGCAAGAGTCGAAGGACAAGGGGGAATCAATGTAGAAGTCTCAAAGACGGGAAATGTGAGCGCACAGTTCCAAGTTTTTGAACCTATAAGGTTCTTTGAAGCATTCCTCATGGGCAGAAAGTACCATGAAGTCCACGAGCTCACTTCAAGAATTTGCGGCATCTGTCCAATAGCCCATCAGGTGACTGCACTCAGAGCAGTTGAGAACGCGCTCAAAGTTCAGGTTTCAGCCCAGACAAGAGCGCTCAGGAGGATCCTTGCCCTAAGCGGCTGGATTCAAAGCCACACGTTAAGCCTATACCTCCTCACAGCACCCGACTATCTAGGATTCGAAAGCGCCATCGAGATGGCGAAGGAACATATGGATGTCGTTAAACAAGCCCTCAGACTCAAGAAGCTTGGAAATGACTTAGGTGAGCTGGTAGGAGGAAGGGCGATCCACCCCATCTCAGCCGTCGTCGGAGGCTTCACGAGGACACCGACAAAGGAAGACCTGGCCAAGATGATGGTTCGACTGAAGAAAGAGAAGGAGGAGATCTGGCGGGCTGTCGACCTATTCAGCAGCTTCAACTATCCAGAGATCAACCGCAGGACAAAGCTGGTGGCGATCTCAAACGACAAAGAGTACGCAGTCAACGAGGGAAGGCTAGTATCCAACAACGGCCTTGAATCGCCCGAAGAAGGATATCGCAAATTCGTAGAGGAAAAAGAAGTAAGCTACTCTAACACAAAGAAATCGTTCATCGACGGAGAGGACTTCCTCACAGGCCCGATCGCCAGAGTAAACCTTAACTACCAAAAGCTTACACGAGATGCAAAGAAGGCTGCTGAACAACTGAACCTGAGCCTACCATGCTATAACCCATTCATGAACATCAAGGCAAGAGTCGTCGAAGTAGTCTACGCCCTAGACGAAATCATGAGGACAATTGATGCTTTGAGACTTGACTTCAGCGAGCAGCCTGTCAAGGCTGAAACAGGAACCCCATGCGAGGGCGCTGCACTCACAGAAGCACCAAGAGGGCTCCTCTATCACTGGTACAAACTCGACTCTTCAGGAATTGTTGAAAAAGCCGATATAGTAACGCCGACCGCACACAACTCAGCCAACATTGAAGCTTCACTTCAGGCGCTGGCACCCGAACTTCTAAAGAAGGGACAAGACCTAAAGTTCGGATGCGAGAAGCTGATCAGAGCCTACGATCCATGTATATCATGCTCCGTTCACGTCACAAATCTTCAAGAGTAGAGTTCAAAGGTTGGACTGAAACAACCATTTGAGCAGTTTTGCCCAAGCAAGGCAAACTTATTCGACAAGTACAATTTGGGGATGGCGGGCCCGGAGGGATTTGAACCCACGACCTACAGCTTAG
>CAYUWR010000034.1:0-35542 GCA_964448685.1 uncultured Nitrososphaeria archaeon | reverse complement strand
TTATGGCTCAGCTCAGCCCTAGATGAGAAATATCGCTTTGTATATCCTGTAGGAATCCTTGTCATCCTTACGATAGGATGAGAAGACATTTACAAGTGTGCATTGCAGATGTTGTTGATTTCTCTTTGCTGGCGCTAGGTTAGACCACTTTAGCCGCGGCTTAACCCTGACTCGTCTGGCTGCATGGAGGTGTCTAGCTGTCCTGACTGCGGCTCAATGGCGCGCTAGGCTTTAAGGAGAAGGTTACGGTAAATGATTTTTTAGCTCTTTTGGATAAATGTTTTGGAAATGATATAACGTTCTAGCAACGTTTAAATACAAACGCGCATAAAATTTGAAGGCTATGTCTGAGAAGCTTAGGAGAGAGTTTATTGAGCTACTCGAGAAGGATGTAGAGTTCCGCTATACTGTAGCAGGCTTTCTAGGCCTGTCCGAGATACTTAAGAGACTTGACAGGCTTGAAGAAGGACAGAATAGACTTTGGGAGGAGGTTAAGAGCTTAAGGGAGGGACAGAATAGGCTTTGGGAGAACCAGAACAGGCTATGGGAGGGGCAGGCTAAGCTTTGGGAGGAGGTTAAGAGCTTGAGGGAAGGGCAGAATAGGCTCTGGGTCACCTATGAGAGGATGAGGAAGTATATGGTTTCAGGCTTCAGGGACCTTAAGGCCTCCCTAGGTGTAGCGTTCGAAGACCATGCAGCATCATTTCTGGAGATAATGTTGGAGGAAATGGGTTACCCTGAAGCAAGGGTTGAAAGGAAGGTTCTGGCATACGATGGTGAAATAGTGGAGGTAAACCTGTTCTGTGAGAAGCCTCTTGTCGTTGGAGAGGCTACTGTGAGCGTCAAAGGTGTTGAGGAGGCTGAAGGGGAGATAGATAAGCTTTTGAAACGTGTTAAGGTTGTTGAGGAAAAATATGGTAAGCCTGAAATGATAATATTGTCTGTCGCAAGGCCTACAGAGGAGGCTGCAAAAGTGTTGAAGGCTCTTGCTGAAAAGCATGGCATAAAGCTTATACTTGGAAAAGAAATTGAGGAAGCATTAACAATATAATCTTCTAAGAAAAACCGTTTTAAGGCTTAAAAGAACTTACCAACATAATCTTTTCAAGTGCGACGGTCGATAGTGAAGCATATAATATTTTTTCTCTTTGATCATTTACGTCCACCTGCCGCTATCAAATATCTTCTCCCTTTCTATGAAGCCGTATCCTTCAAGCCTTAATATGGCCTTTGAAAAACTGCTTCCATAGTTGAAGCTGTTCAAACATATATATTCGTATATGAAGTGGCTGTTGTAGTGTAGGCTACAGTGGTTCAAGGCCTCAGCCTAAACTCAAGTGGATGAGCGAATTTGGGTCGATGTCTTCAAGTTTGAAGGATACGATGCGGCTGTAGGGCTTGAGGTCTATGACGTTTTTTCCCTCTGCAATTTGGTAGCAGTCTTTTTGGGCTGAGCGGATGGGAAGAGCCATATCATATTCTAGAACTGTCAGCCTGTTGTCTTTTGTTGCGTTGATGGTGATCTTTTTCTCTCTGTATCCGAAGAGCGGGATTCCTCCCCAGTTGACGTTTGACACCCGGTTCCCTGATACTGTAAAGGTGACAGCTGGAGGGGTGGAAAAAATGATGCTGTGGTTGAAGGCAAGAAGGTCTCTGTAGCCTGCATCTATTGGGGTGGCGTCAGATCTGGCAAGATTGGCGGTTGTCGAGGTGCCGACCAGTATCCTGTCGCCCATGCTTTCTATCGACGTTATTCTGGCGCCCAATGATCCGATTATTCTAACCATCGGCGGCGATATGTAGACGAGTAAAGAGGGGCCGACTATTGTGTTCATGGTGTCCATGGCTTTTGCTTCAAGCGGGTTTGTTGGGTTAATGAGACCATGTGTGAACGCGTTGAATGCCGTGAGGATGCCTCCTCCAATCGGTAGCGCCACAGTCCTGCTCGGAGAATATCCTGAGTCGACAAAGTCGAAGAGCCTAACGAAACCCATCGAGTCCATTGTGGTGTCGAGGGGGTTTCCGACGAGGACGCCTCCCTTGATGAATACGAACAGCCTGGCATATGCCGAAGTCATGCATCCTACAAAAGGTCTGATGCAGCCACCGCCATCTACCGAGATCTTGGAAATGTCTGTGATTTCCCTCTTGAACCATTTGCCTGTTGATAGATCCATGCATTGGAGTCCGATCAGGTCGCCTACGCTTGACTTGTCAAAGCAGGCTGCGTCAAGGAACAGGGTTCCCTTGACTCCTGCGTCACCACTAACTCGTGATAGAGTGCCACTTCTGCGGTCTAGAGTGTATATGCCAAGGTTAGCGTGGCCATCCGCCCTTGCCAAGAGAAGTCTGTCGCCGACAGGATCATAGACGATCTCAGAAACTTCTCCAGTCCATTCGGTTTCATGATGGATGCTCTCCTTCCAGACCAACCTAATCCTACGCTCTCTCGTATCATATTCGTGAACATGACTGTACTTATTGACGAACGATATGCCCCTAGCCTGTTCAGTCCTACTGTACACAGCTGGCGCGTGAACCCATCCACCGAAGTATATGTAGTCGTCAGCTACGTCGACAGCGTTGTACGTGTCTCCTCCGGAGACCGGCTTGCATCCAACTTGGTCGTAGCAGTAAATTCTTTCCTCATCTTCATGAAGCATGTGCGCTTCCGCCTCAAATGATAAATTGAAGTATAAGGTCTCCCTATGATATCTTAGACCATATATTCCGCCAGACCCCCATTCTGGGCCGTATCGTGGGACAAACCTGTGGAGCTTTGAAATGATATGTTTCTCCATCCATATATCATCTTTGGCAGTTCCTTTCTATGTTAAAAAACGTTGTCTATTCGAGGAGTGTTCAACCTATCAAATGACCTTAAACACTTAAATAGATTCATCTGGTCGACTCCACTATGTCCTCGAAAACAGATACAGGAAGTATCATAAACTGCCTTTATGATTCGAGTATCTTAGAGGAGGTGTCAATTCGATGGCCAGGTTCAAGACAGTAGTCACAGCTCCCATGAGAGAGGAAGGACTAAGGCTTCTCGAAGAGGAATCCGATGTTGTCGTCCTCCCAAAGCTGCCCAGTGAGCAGGAGCTCAAGGAGTTCGTGAGAGACGCTGACGCACTGCTGGTCACCTTGAATGTGGAAAAAGTCACTAAAGACGTCATCGATTCAGCTCAAAGATTGAAGGTCATCGCCAGACATGGAGTAGGCTATGACAACGTGGATGTTGAAGCAGCGACTGCCAAGCATATATGGGTGACAACCGCGCCTGTGTTAAATGAGACAGTAGCTGACCAAGCCTTCGCTCTAATACTATCTTTAGCTCGAAGAATATGTGAGTCAAGCTATCACGTTAAGTCCAAGAGATGGGTCAAAAGAGATCCTATGTTGTTTGTTGGCACAGACGTCTGGGGTAAGACAATCGGTATTATTGGATTGGGTAGAATAGGATTCTGTATCGCCGAAAGAGCAAAGGGCTTCAAGATGAACCTTACATACTATGATATCGTAAGGAAGAGAGACCTGGAGCAGACAAATGGGATACAGTTCAAGCCTATTGATGAATTGCTTAGGGAATCAGATTTCATTGTAGTATCTTGTTCGCTTACTGACAAGACAAGAGGGCTGTTGAGAGAAAACGAATTCAAGAATATGAAGAACACCACTTATCTCATAAACGTTGCAAGGGGGCCCATAATAGATCATAAGGCTCTTGTCAAGGCACTGAAAGAAAAGTGGATTGCTGGTGCTGGCTTAGATGTCTTTTATCAAGAACCTCTGCCATTGGACGACCCTATACTGGTACTTGATAACGTAGTGCTCACGCCGCATCTTGCATCCAACACGATTGAATGTCGGAAGAGAATGGCAATTACTGCTGCGGAAGAAATAATTAGAGTACTACACGGCCAGAAGCCACTTTATCCTGTAAACATGATCTGATGGCACACAGGCAAAACGGTTCTTCTTTCATAACTGTCGCAAAGCTTATAAAAGGGATTCTCTTAACACAAAGACATAAGTTCTGAACCAAAGAAGATGGATAGAAGGAATTTCATTTATGCTGGCATTGGTGTAGTTGCACTTGTTGCCATAGGTGCTGCAGCGTACTTTGCCACAAAGCCTGCTGAGACAGTTACATCAATAAGCACTTCAATCGCGACCTCAACCACTACAGCTACATCTGCGACAACGATCTCAACTACTGTACCCACAACCTCAGTGATTACAACGACAGTGCCAACGACAACAAAGACAACAGTAACCACAACCACAAGTGTAGGCAGACCAAAGATGCAAATCTTATACATGTCAACATACGCTCCGGCCCTGAACGACTGGCTCACAGCAAGAACCCTCGAATGGGCCGCAAAAAAGGGTGTTGACGTAGAATTAAGTACAGCTTCATATATGGAAATCGTACCAAAGATACTTACAGGTGTTGAAACGCACAATCCACCAGACCTTGTCTTTGGCTCTGGTAGCCTCATCGCCTTGATGGCCGAAGATCCGAACGCAAGAAACATTGTCCCACTCGACGATGTCTATAATGAAATAGGAAAGGACGATGTAATAGAGCCCGTAAGAAGATGGTACACCATGGATGGACACATCTGGGCAATCGATCTATTCCTCTTCGTCGACATAGTGCACTTAATCAAGCCATTTGCAGACGAAGTCGGCAGAAAACCCGAGGAACTCAAAACATGGGACGACTACATCGAATTCGCAAGAGAAGTGAAAATGAGACATCCGGATATGTATCCTATCGGAGTGACCCTAGGAAAATGCTGGGACGGATGTGAAACTTGGCATCTATTCTGGTGGCCATATGGTGGAGAATTCATGACAGAGAGAAGTTCTGCTGGAATAAAGTACAATAGTCAGGCGAGCCGAGACACGCTACAGAAGATAATTGGACTGTACAAGGAGGGCCTAATTTCACCTGACATGCTCCAAGCAGACGAAATGTTGAATAATAATGCGTACTTGACTCAGAAGAGCGCTTTCATCGTAGAAGGTCCTACACCGTATTACGCGGCAGTAACTCGGAATCCTGAGTTAGCCTCGAAAACTGTTCTTGCACCTCCTCCCACAGGTCCAAAAGGCATGATCACTTGGGGAAGCAAAGAAGCCATGTGTGTCTTCAAGGAATCAAAGAATGTGGATCTTGCCAAGGACCTACTCGTCTACCTCTTCAAGGACAAAACCAAGTACCTAACATTCATAAACTCAGGATATTATGCGGCATATCCCATATTCAAGAGCGTAGAAGAAAAACTCAAATCCGATCCTGTATGGGCCAGATACTTGGAAGTTGAGCCCACTATAGTAGATTACACCTATCCTCTAAACGAGCCGTCCAAAGGCGCTGACGAAGTACTCACAAAGTTCCTGTTCGCTGACGCCTTCTCTGAAACTTTAATCAACAACAAAGGTGTCGACGAGACAATAGCAAGCATCGACGTGCAAATGAAAGAGGTCTTCAAGAGAACATACGGCAAGTAAAGGTGTCATATGAGACAAAAAATTAGGGAGGCGCTGGAAGGATACGCCTTCTCAACGCCTGCCTTCCTCCTACTTTTTCTAGTACTGTTCTTTCCTTTCTTGTATGTTATATATATTAGTTTCTTTACCAAGATTTTTGGTTATGAAGCCATATTTTCCGGGTTGAAGAATTACCTGGAAATAATTGGAGACCCAATTTTCCGTTATTCGCTAAACATTACTTCAGTATATACAATATCTTCAGTTTTGTTGAAGTTGGTCATTGGACTGGGTTTCGCCCTATTCTTGTCTCAAGAGTTCAAAGGGCGTTCAATCGTTAGAGCCATTGCAGTCATACCTTGGGGACTTCCGTTGTTTGTGGTCGCTTCAGTATTCTTCTGGTTTTTTGACTACAATTTAGGATTGGCGAATCTTCTCCTAAAGCAAATACTGAACTTGAAGCCAGTCTTTTGGCTTGGGCCACAGCTGGCTGTGCTGTCAATAGTTTATGTTAATGTCTGGAAAGGTATTCCTTTTTTTATGGTCAACTTCTTGGGCGTCTTGCAGACTGTCCCAAGAAGCTTGTATGAGGCTGCCGAAATTGATGGAGCAAACGCTTGGCAGAGGTTCGCGCATATAACGATTCCCGGGATCAGATACGTAGTGTTAATCGTGTGCCTTCTTTCCACTATCTGGACGTTTGGCGAATTCGATACAATCTTCTACTTGACAAGAGGGGGGCCAGGATATATTACACACATTATTCCGATATATATCTATTTTCAAGCCTTTTCAAGATTTGATATTGGGATGGCAGCTGCTGTCTCAGTGCTTACTGTGCCGATCTTTTTAACCTTGATATCAGTCATTCTGTGGGCTTTGAGAAGGTGAGAGGTTGAAAAAAAGTTCTTCTAGACTGATCAATTTCTTTCTGATATACTTCCTAGCCGCGGTGGTTGTTATCTGGACGGTCCTACCGCTTTATTGGATGATTACGACCGCGATCAGGCCTGAAAAAGAAATATATGAGGGACTAATAATTCCACGCGAAATCAGTTTTAATTCATTACTTGCCATCTTCGGTTTCGGCGAAGAATACATAACTGTCGGAAGTACCATAACCAACTACTTGATCAACAGTGTTTATCTCTCAACAGTCGTTATGATATTAGCCACCCTGTTGGGCATACTGGGAGGCTACTCCTTAGCTAGAATGAGATTTCCAGGCAAAGACGTACTGTCAAGTGCTTCCCTATTTGCTTACATATTTCCAACGGTCGTTGTCATGGTCCCAATATTTTTCCTCTTCTCCTCTTGGAGTCTCGTTAACACACAACAAGGATTAGTCTTAGCCCTACTTTCTGTCGCTCTCCCATATACGCTTTGGATGTTGCGTGGGTTCTTCCAGACGATTCCGATTGATCTTGAAGAGGCAGCTTTCCTAGACGGCTGTTCAAGGCTGCAGACTTTGTTAAGAGTCGTTTTTCCTTTGGCAGTTCCAGGTGTTGTTGCGACATCGACATATGCTTTCATTTTAGCTTGGAGCAACGTTCTTTTCCCTCTTATTCTTGTGAGCAGAACTGACCTACAAGTGCTTTCAATAGGTATATTGAATTATATGAAGGCCGACTTTGTTCCATGGGATCGGCTGATGGCTGCAAGCCTTGTTGCAAGCCTACCTCCGACATTGCTGTTCTTCGCTGTACAAAAGTACATTGTCGCAGGGCTCACTGCTGGAGCAGTTAAACGGTAAAAAGTGCTCTGATGCCCAAGAACGTGAATATGGTACGGATGTGAGGTTTGCTGTCTTCGTTGTGAAGATAGATTGCAGATGAGCTAAATTTAGAATAAGACTTAAATCACATTTGGTCTACGGAATATCGATGGCATATGAAAAAGCCAGTCATTCTGAACTTTGTTTCAGGTGGTCCTGCTAGATTCTTTTCTGAAGACTTCTACACCAAATACGAGGTGAGACCTAGCCCACATAAGGCTAGGATGAGCAAGGAAGAACTCATATCTATCATTGGGGATGTTGACGCTACGATAGCTGGGGTGGAACCGTATACTAAAGAAGTCTACGACGCCGCATTAAGACTTAAGTTGATTGCAAGATACGGTGTTGGCTATGACAACGTCGATGTGGCTGAAGCAACGAAGCATGGGGTTTTCGTCACAACCCTACCTGGTATAAATGCTGAGACAGTAGCCGAACACACCTTAGCCTTCATCCTTGCGGCAACAAGGGATATAGTCAATATGGCACGAGAAACCAAACCAAACACTTGGCATATCATATCTAAGAAATACTACTCTGAGAAGACACCATTCGAACTGCACGGCAAGACTTTAGGGATCTTAGGCTTAGGTGCGATTGGTTCCACGGTCGCGAAGCTTTGCGCTCCATTTAAGATGAAGATGCTAGCTTTCGACCCGTACATAACTCCTGAGAAGGCTAAGGCGATAGGAGTTGAACTCACAAGCCTAGAAACGTTGCTAAAGGAATCTGATATATTGACCATACACGCGCCCTTGACGAATGAGACAAGGCACATCATAGGCGAGAGAGAACTTAAGTTGATGAAAAGGACTTCTATATTGGTTAACGCCTCAAGAGGCCCTCTTATCGACGAGCATGCACTTTACAAAGCCCTAAAGGAAGGGTGGATATCTGCAGCCGCACTAGACGTCTTAGAAAAGGAACCACCTGAGATTGACAATCCGCTCTTCACTTTGGACAACGTGATTATAACCCCCCATGTTGCCGGTTCAAGCATTGAGAATTTCATGCGATGTGACGCGATGATTGAACAACAGATAGCTGAAGCTCTGGCAGGTAAGGTGCCGACGTTCGCCTTGAACCCTGAAGCTGTTAACTACAGAAAGAAATAGCGCCCTTGAGATGGAGGGGCAATTTTTTTGACTGTGCCATATACAGAATATGCCCAACATCAGGGCTAAGTCAGACTTTTTCTTGACGGTTTTGCCTACACTAAGCGCGCATCTACCAAAGATCGAGAGCTCATTAAGCAACTACGCAACAACAAAGCTTATAATGGCTCACCGAATAGGAATCGATGAATCAGATGAACCATCGAGAGAGATTCTTTACCGCTCTGAATCTAGGTGAACCTGACCTTGTGCCGGTCACAGACTTGGGAATGGACCCCCCGATCGTCGAAGCAATATTGAACAGAGATCTTGGATTCGGGCTTACAAAATTTGGTTGGAATATCTCGTTCACTAGCGAGAAGATGGGAGCTTGGCAGTCGGCAATAGACTATAGAAGGAATCTGATTGACGCATGCATGAAGTTAGGGTTTGATGGGGTTCCAGCCTTATCAGACTACTCCATAGTGAACAAAAGGTACGCGCCCAGATTTATAGACCAACTTAGGTTTGTGGACCAGTGGGGAAGAGTCATGCAGACCAATGAAAGAGCCAAGACTACCTATTTTGTGGGCGGTATCATAAACAATGAGGAAGACTTGGATAGAATTGAGTTACCTGATGCATCGGATCCTGATATAGTTGAAATGATGGACGAGATCCTCAAGCCTCTCAGGAAGACAGATGTGGCTATCATGGGCCAGGTTCACAGCGGCTGGCATCTTGCCTTTCAGGCCAGAGGAGGAATCGACAAGATTGCCATCGACTTCTACAAGAATCCCACATTTGCGAGGAAATTGATCAACAAGTATGCGGAAGCCTTTCAGAAACTGGCTCATGCGATGATAGAAGCAGGGGTTGAAGTCCTCTGGGTTACAGACGACTATGCCGACAACAATGGTCCCTTGGTCCATCCCAAACTTATCAGAGAATACGATCTTCCCAACCTCAGAGCGATGGTGAACTTGGGAAAGAAGCATAACGTTCCAGTTCTCAAGCATTCAGATGGAAACCTATATAGAATAATCGACGATCTAATAGATACAGGCATAAGAGGGCTGCATCCTATTGAGCCCGGAGCCATGGATTTGGGTGATGTGAAGAAAAGATATGGCCACAGGATATGTCTACTGGGTAGCGTGGACATGAGGTATGTCCTTCCCTTCGGGAATGAAGAGGACGTTCGAAGAGAAGTCAGAAGGTGTATTGACGAAGCCGGAAAAGATGGAGGGTATATTCTTACTTCAAGCAATTCCCTGCACTCTGATGTCAAGCCACAAAACATCTTTGTGATGGTCGATGAGGCAAGAAAATACGGTAAGTATCCTCTGCAGAGGGCTTGAAGGCTTCGACTCATAGCGGACACAGCGGCCTCCAAGAATCAAATATTCCTGATATCGTCCTCTGTTATCCTCATTGGGCAATTTGAATTACATCTGGCGTGCAATCGATCTGCTCCTCTTAGCATCCTCCCCCAATATGGGAGCTAGATGGGACTTTGAACAAGAATCCGTCAGAACGCACGCCTTGTCCAGGCAAAAACACCTTTCCTCAGAACCTGATTGTTCATATTTAAGATCATGCTCATTTACAGCCGATCTCCATACCATCATACGAGACCCCTTACTATCTACTTTCGTTGGTTGAGTCTTATCATGGCAGTTTGCATCTATGTCCACTTGTTGAAACTTTAAGGCTGTTGTGGTCAGGTTGGAGAACTTGATTCGATTGCTTCCTTGAGTTTTTCGAGGAACCTGTCGTTGTCCTTTCTTGAGCCGACTGTTACTCTTAGACAGTTCTCGAGCATCCTAACGCCGGTTAGGTTCCTTACACTTATTCCCTTTCTAAGTAGTCTCTGATGTATGTGATTTGCGTCGACGCCAGAGAGCTTGAATAGTATAAAGTTAGCCACGCTAGGGTATGGTATCACGTGGTCGATGGACTTCAAGGCGGCAAAGCATCTCTCCCTCTCAGCAACCGTCTTGTTCACCCATTTCCTCACCTGTTTGACATCCGATAGAGCCTTAACACCTAGCTTGAGCGAAGTCACACTTAGTGAGTTAGGCGGTCTCACATAATTGAGTTTGTCGACTGTCCACTTATTTGCCAGAATATACCCAATCCTCTCACCTGCAAGAGAGAAGGCTTTGGACAGGGTTCTAACTATGATTACGTTCGGAAAACGTCCTATGAGATCAACGGCGGACTTGCCACAATATTCGTAGTAGGCTTCGTCCACGATGACTCCACATCCCAGCTCTTTCGCCAATCTTTCTATGTGCGCGATCTCAAGAAAGGTGCCTGTTGGATTGTTTGGGTTAGATAAGAATATCGCAGCAGCCTCCTTTTCCCTGCCGACTCTAATAATTTCTTCAATGTCGTCCGCGAAAGGGGGTTGGCGTCTCCTGCTAACTTCGATTACTTGTGCTCCTGCGATCTGGGATGTGATCCTAAACATAGAGTACGTCGGTGTTGAAAGGACAACTTTGTCACCGTTGTCCAAGAGCGTCTTAGCTATCAGGTCTAAGGCCTCATCAGCCCCGTTTGTCACAACAATGTTTTCAATGTTCACCTTGTTATAGTCCGCAATAGCCTCCGATATCTCCGAATACTTTGTGTCAGGATATTGGTTTACAGGTAGGTTTGGCAGGTCGATCGCAACCTCTCTAAGCCATTTCTTGGGAATGAATGGAGACGTGTTCGTGTCCAACCTTAACACTTCATCTGCAGATATTCCAGCTATGGCCGCAATCTCTTGGGGAGACATTTCCCATTCATACGGTTCAAACTTGTCGAATACTTCCCTGATCTTCATGACGGGAAGTCTGGAGTGTTGTTCTGTCTATTTAATCTTGCGTGTACTTTTTGGCTTTATTCTTCTTCAGACCGTGTGGAATTAAAACATAGGAACCTGAATGGCTTCCAGTTTTGTCTGCTCAGAAAAGGTGCGTCGAAGACATGCTTTAAACAAAGTGTGAATGTGCTTCAAGGAAGCCGTATGCTATGAAATGTTAAGTTTTGGAAACTGAGATGAACGTTGCCTAACAGATGAATTATGTCAAAGAAAGGCCCTTAAACCTGACGGCGATTTACTGCTTTTTCTATAGAAGAGGACGAAGACTGTCAAAGCTGCAGTAAATGTCTCCTTTTGAAGCCGGCAATAGGAAGTTGCCGAATTCCAATTTCTCCGGCGCCATAACTAAAACGTTCTCACATTTAACTGAAGTAAGACTTGAAAAACCCTGTCTCGACAATTTTTTCCTCGACCTTTTCTAGCCTTGATTCTTGAGCATACCAATAATTCTGTTAATTTGAGACTACCAATAGAATATATCTTGCCCATAGTTATCTTTGATTTCTGCTTGGAAACTTGCTGAGATTCTATTCAAAGCGAAAAATATTTATAGGATGAGCTTCGATGAAAAAAGACAAGAGTATGAGCTTTGTAAAGATTGGTGAATCAACCGAGATTGCTCCGGGCAAGATGAAGAAGGCTAAGGTTGGGGATAATGAATTCTTGATAGCAAACGTTAATGGTAAATACTACGCTATTGGAGCCAGATGCACTCATGCTGGAGGGGATCTCTCGCAGGGTTCCCTGGAGGGTAATGTTATAACCTGCCCAAAGCACAAAGCGAAATTTGATGTGACTACAGGTAGGGTTGTTTCTGGGCCAAAGATTCCGCTGCTACACCTCAAAATCAAAGATGAACCGTCCTACCAGGTAGTGATTGATGGAAACACACTGCTGGTCAAAACTGAATGATGTTGAGCCGTCCGATAGTAACCTGAATGGTTGTCTTATTTTGTAGAGTTATGAACGTCTTTAGGGATGAAGTATGAGGCTTTGGACAACCTGCTCTGTGATGCTCGCACTTGGTTTTGGGTACATCCAGGCTTTATGGTCATTTTTTGACCAAGTGTTGGATAAAGTAAGTTCGCAATGTCAGGTTAGCGGCTAAGGTTAAAGCGTTGTCCTGCAAACCTGGAGCTTATGTAGTCGGGTATGTGCTCCCTTTCAGTTTTTTCTCGTCCGCCAACGTAGACTACACGTAGGTCCTGGACGTTGGTCCCTCTAGCTCCTGTGAATATTAAATCCTTCAACTTGGATAGGACGTGATATGAATTATGTAAGTCTAGCTCTTCAAAAACTTGTATTTTCTCCTCTTCAGCTCTTGTCATCGTGTAGCCATCCACTATTCCCCCAGCGGCGTCTGTCGGCCCGTCTGTGCCATCTGAATCACATGAGGCTATTACGATGTTTGGGCTGCTTGCGATTCTGGGTGCGGTCGATAGGACGAATTCCTGATTTCTTCCACCTTTTCCCTTCTTTCCCCCAACTGTGACAAGAAGCTCTCCTCCACATAATAGAATGCAGGGTGGCTTGAATGGTCTATTGTATAGCTCGATCTCTTTCGCCATGTAGGCTAGGACATTTCCTGCATCCTTGGCTTCGACATCGCTCAAGCTCGACGCAATGATTCTTGAACGGATTCCTATCTGTCTTGATCTTCTTGCGGCTGCTTCCAACATGTACTCAGGCCCCATTACTCTGAAATGGTACTGAGGTTTGCCATCTAGTTCGCCTGGACGTATGGGACCATACTGTGGATCAGATTTCTGAAGATATTTCCGTACCGAATCAGGGACTTTGTCCCAAAGGCCATATTTTCTCAAGATTTCTATGGCGTCTTTGTAGGTGCCTGTGCCGCTGCCTTTCCTCTTTACATTTATCTTTAGTCCAACTGGCCTTTCGTCGGTGTGGAATGCTATTAGAGTCGCGTCCCCGACATACCTCTCATCTTTTCCTCTCAAGATCGTAAGGTTCCATCTGACTGTGTTCGTGTCCCACATGGATGCACCGCAATCAAAGTAAAGTCTCCTGGTTACTTCCTGTACATCATTTAAGGTTAAGCCTGGACCTGGAAGAGTCATGAGAGCAGAAGCCCCCCCTGATTCTGAGAAGAACACTATGTCACCCTTTCTCGCCTTCTTCTCGATCTCCATAACCTTCTTAGAGCCTTCTACACCATCTTCATCAGGTATTGGATGACCAGCCAACGTCACTCCAATCTTCTTCAGTTGTACCTCTTCCCCTTTCTTTGCGTTGATGTGTCCCTCTGTTATCAGATCACCTAACACGTCTTCGATGGCCTTCGCCTGTCTCTGTGCTGCCTTACCACCGCCTACAACATAGATGTTGCCCACCTTCGACAGGTCAAATACCAGTGGGCCTTGCATTTTCTTGCCATCCGAAGTGTAATAGCTGAAACCTTTGCGGCCGACAGTCAATTTTCCTTTGCTCACCCTGATCAACTTTCTTGTCGAGAAATATGGGTCAGATGCTCTAAGGCCTGCCTCAAGTATTTCTAAGACAATCCTTCTCCCTTCAATGTTTCCGTGCTCAAGCAGCTCTTTTGAGTTACTTATTATCGCCATAGAACAAACCTCAAACCTGCTCTTTTCCTCCAAGAGAAAGGCTCGAAGAACTCACTACGTCTCACGGCGTCGACGACGTCTTCAACGGTTCCATTCTATCCAAAGATGCCGCCAAAACCTTCAAGCGACTTCTCGCCTTCTTCGCTCAACCGGGTTAGAACCTTCTCCTTCTCTTCTCCTACAACTTCCACCCCAAGTTCTTTTGAAAGTTCCACGGCTTTCTTACATTGTTCTTGGTCACCGAGGACCCGTATGTAGAAGCCTCCATCTCTGCCCAAAGAGGCAGACTCGTGAACGATGATATTCGCTCTTGAGACTACATTGTCGCCATAGAGCTTCTGCTTAAGCTTCTCACTGTTCTTTTGCTCAACAAAGAAGACGGTTTCCATATTGCTCAAGAAGGCTTGCCGTCATCTTTATTTAAGCATATATCTGCAAAGTATTCTTCACTTATCGGCTCTAAACAAAGCATATTCGTTCCTTTATGATGACTGAACGCATGCAAAGTCTCCATTTCAAATATAGTTCCATTCTCTCGGTCAGAAAGTACATTTAACCACGTTGGCGAAACGGATTTATACCTGCTTTGAACGCATGACGTCTATATGTCTCATTTCTCTATGGAAAGACGCCTGAACATATCCGTTGACCTTGATTCAACTCTGGCAAGAACCATGGACTCCTGGATCAATGAATTGAACAGAAGGAAGAAAAGTCACTATAGAGTATATGACATAGTCGATTGGGACCTATGTCGGCTATTTAACATATCAAAGTCTGAAGTGATAGACATCTTTGATACCGCTGTATGGTGCAACTGGAGTTTTCGGATGATTCCTCCTACAGAGGAAGGTCTTTCGGAGAAGATAAGAAGGATAAAAAGATATGGACGCCTCGACGTTGTGACAGTCTTGCCAGAGCATCAAGTCAAATACTCCAAACGGTGGCTGTCATACCACGGCATTCAATATGACAACTTTGTGCTGGCGGCAGACGGCAAAGACAAGATTCACATGCCATATGACGTGTTCATAGACGACAACCCTGCATTGGCTGACAACAATGGAAAGATAGTTTTGCTGTACGACCAGCCTTGGAACCAAAACGTAGAGACCGGCGTAATAAGGGTGTATAGCTTCGACCAAGTGATACAATTCCTTGACCTATCATATCGACATCTGACCGAGTAGATTCGATAAAAGATTGAAAAAGATCTAATCGAGCTTCCAGAGACCAATCTAACTCAGCAATTCCCATTGTCGCCAATAGACTTACTGCCAAAGGTCGGCACAAAAGATATGTTTATATTCGAGACTGATCCAATGACCTCGACCTAGATGATGAACTGGAGCAAGGCATTCTGGAAAGGATTCATAATCTTTCTATGGAGCATTTTGTGGTCGATTGTTGGGATGCTGATCTTCCTTTTGCTGAGCGCCTCCATCTTTGCTAGCATGATGAATATGATAAAGGACCCTCAGGACATAATTAGGAATCCTCAAATAATCTCAGAGATGACATCGAACTATGTTGGCCCTTTGATGCTGATAATGGTCATTGTGGCGATCTTTGTAGGAATAGCCACATACGCGTCAGTGGTCAAGGTGATCTCGGACACGATCTTGGATGAGATCAAGAAGGCTCCATTGATACAGCATATTCCGCCACCGCCTCCACCCCCTCCGCCTCAGATGGAACCTTCCACCCCCTTGGAAGAGAAGCAATGAGAAGAGAATATTCACTATGGAGCCATTCTACGTTTATATAGATCAAAAGACTAGAATCCACCGTGCCCAAGCAGCCGCGTAGAATGTTGTTAGGGGTGTTTGATGAGTGCGCCTACGTTATCATGGGCTCTCTAACCGGTTCCGCCAAATCCTTCTCAGACCTACTAGCAGGCACTGGTCTTCCAAAGTCCTCACTATACGTCACGTTAATGAAGCTGGCTGAGAACGGTCTTGTCGTCAAAAACGGTGCATTTTTCTCGCTTTCCCAGAAAGGAGAAACTTTATACAAGACTATGTACGCCATCACAGAGAAGCCTGCCATCCCACAAGAGAAGACAGAAGTTGTTCCCGAGAAAAGGAGGGAATCGACAATCAGCAAGATACTCGGTGGCATCAAAAGAATCCTGAGAAGATAAACATATCTTTCAGCATGAAAAGTTTATATCAGTTATGGTTTTGGATTTAAGGAGTTTAAAAAATGATAGGGCAAGAAGAACAAGGCGAACCGATCCTTTCAGAGGAAAGAAACTACTTCAGAGACATATTCCCCTTCGACGTTCCGCCAATTGCAAAATACCAGAAACCCATCAACAAGATATGGATCACCGACACAACTCTACGTGATGGCCAACAGGGATGGAAGACATTCTCAGTTGAAGAATCACTGAAGATATATGAGATACTAAGTGCCATGGGCGGTAAGAAAGGTGTCATCAAAACCACGGAACTCTTCCTCTACACCAAAAAGGATAGGGAAGTTGTGCGGAAGATCAAGGGTCTAGGATTCGAATATCCAAAGCCCGTCGGGTGGATTAGGTCAGCCTTGAAGGATGCGGAGATGGTTGTCGAGGAGAAGCTGGAAGAATCAACAGTCCTATGTTCGATTTCAGATTATCACATCTACAGCAAGTTCAATATGGCCAGAAGTAAGGTTCTAGAGAAGTACCTGGAGACGGTAGAGTATCTTCTAAAGAAAGGCATCATACCAAAATGTACCCTAGAGGACACAACACGTTCTGATATAAGAAACGTCGTGGTTCCTTTTGTGAGGAAGCTTGTCAGGCTATCTGAAAGGTATAAAGTTCCAGTTAAAATAAAGATCGCGGACACTTTGGGGGTTGGCCTTCCATTCAGAGAGGTCGGCCTGCCTCGCAGTATCCCGGTCTTGGTGGAAACCATTATTCAAGAAAGTGGAATAGATCCTGAGAACGTTGAATTTCATGGCCATAATGACCTTTTCATGGTCACCGCCAATCATCTGGCTGCATGGCTGAGTGGTGCGGCTCTTTCAAACTGTACGCTCTTCGGTATTGGTGAAAGATCTGGCAACTGTCCTCTTGAAGCAATGCTCTTAGAGTACTCTATGATCAAAGGCTCCGGCGACTTGAACTTGAAGGAGATCACGAGAGCCGCTAACCTATTCAGCGAAATGAACTTCTACTTTCCTGAGCATTATCCATTGGTGGGCTCGAATGCGTTTAGAACAAAAGCGGGAATTCACATCGATGCTCTCTTGAAGAATCCTGAAGTTTATCTTCCTTTTGACCCTATAAGGGTCTTGGGAATTTGGCCAAAAGTCACGATAGATCAGTATTCTGGAAGAGCGAGTGTGGTATACTGGATAAGAGCCTACCTGAACTTGGACAATGACGATGATCTGAAGAGGGATCCAAGAGTTGCAGAGATACATCAGGCGATCTTGAAGGCATACGATGAAGGTAGACAAACCCCCTTTACCGACGCCGAAATGCTTGAACTAATGAGAAAGTACTTTCCTGAGCATGTGAATGCCAATAATAGTACGAGAGCCATGATTCAGTGAAGACTATTGTCCACGATCGTAGAGAAGATACTTGCGAAATCCTCTGGAAAGAATAGGGTTGCTGCAGGCGATTTCGTGGTATCAAATGTAGATGTTGTGTTTGCACATGACGGCACCGCGCTACTTGCAATTGAAGGTATGAAAGAGCTTGCAATAAGTAAAGTCTTTGACTCCAAAAAAGTGGTCTTCTTCATCGACCACGCTGCGCCAAGTCCATCCCCACAGATCTCCAACATACACATGGAGTTGAGAAGGTTCGCAGAGCAGCAGGGAATCAGACTATTCGATGTTGGGTCTGGAATCTGCCATCAAGTTCTTCCAGAGGAGGGATACGTGCGGCCTGGTAGCGTCGTAGTGGGCGCTGATTCACACAGTGTGACACATGGTGCATTCAATGCGTTTGCAACAGGAGTTGGCAGCACAGACGCTGCTCTAGCCATGGCGACAGGAAAACTTTGGTTCCGTGTACCGGAAACAGTCAAGATCGATGTCCATGGTAGATTTAAGAAGATGGTCATGTCTAAGGACCTCGTGCTAAAGGTCCTCGAAACAGTCAGAGCAGATGGACTAACATATGCATCGGTTGAATATCATGGTGACTGCATCGACAATCTTTCGGTTGACGCGAGAATGACGATCGCAAACATGTCGGTGGAAATGGGTGCCAAGGCTTGCCCAATGGAGCTCAACGAGCAGACGGTCTCATGGCTTGCATGCAGAGTGCCTGAACTTGCCCCTGTGAAGGCAGACAGAGACGCCGAATACTCCAAACAGTTTTCCTTCAACGCCGAAGAACTTGAGCCTATGGTTGCGGCACCCTCTAACGTCGACAACGTCAAGAACATCAGAGAAGTTGAAGGCCAAGACGTGGACCAAGTGTTCATAGGCAGCTGTACAAACGGAAGGATAGAAGACATCATGATGGCGACCAAGATAATTCAGGGCAAAAGAGTTCGTACAAGATGTATAGTGATACCGGCTTCACGGAGAATATACATAGAAGCACTGAATGCAGGATATCTGGAGAAGCTGGCTGAAGCAGGATGCACCGTCGGCCCCCCAACATGTGGTCCATGTATTGGCGCACACATGGGGCTGCTGGGAGAAGGAGAAGTCGCGGTATCGACCAGTAACAGAAACTTCACAGGAAGGATGGGCTCAAGCACCTCCAGAATCTTTTTAGCCAGCCCTGCCACCGCGGCTGCAACTGCACTCGAAGGCAAGATTGCAGATCCCCGCAAATATGGTGACGGACCGTGAAGATAACAGGTGTTGCTGTAAAGGTAGGAGACCACATAAACACAGATCTAATAATATCTGGAAAGTACAAGTATAGAACACAGATCATAAGCGAACTTGCAAAGTATGTCTTCGAAGACCTCGATCCTAAACTAAAGGATAGACTGTCAGTCGGTAGCATCATTGTCGCCGGAAAGAATTTTGGATGTGGTTCAAGCAGAGAGCAAGCTCCAAGAGTTCTGAAGGCAGCAGGTGTTAGGGCAATACTTGCTGAATCATTCGCGAGGATATTCTTCAGGAACTCTGTTAACGTGGGTTTGCCTACGGTTGTCGCTAGCCAAGGATTTCTTCACGAAATAGACGACGGAGACGTGCTTATGGTTGACCTTGTTTTGGGCAAGCTCTATGACGAGACCACCGAGAAACATAGCGAAGTCAAGCCATATCCGAGCTTCATGCTTGAGATCGTCAAAGAAGGGGGGATTGTGGAATATTATAGGAAACAGGGTGTTTTTCCCTGGGATAAAGGCACAGATTGCCACTCAGAAAGCTTGTAGCGTAGACGTGCTTTACGCTAAACAATCGATTTTTTGCCTAAAAAAGGCAAGATGTAGGCAAAACTAAGTGCAACAAAGAACCTTTATCACCAAGGTCCAAGACAGAATTGATTATAGAATGATGAAAATGATGGCACCAAAGCAAAGATTTATATATAGTTATTTGGAATTAAGCAATATGCCAACAAAGGGTGACATAGGAAAGGTTCTAAAGGACATGGTTGGAGAAGAACAAGACCTATCAAAGAAGTTGCGTCAGCTTGCCGACAGTATAGATAGTGCTGTGATTAAATCGTTGATCGAATCCGTCGCAATGGATTCTGAGAAGCATTCGTACTTATACCTTGCTGCTATCGATCTGCTTGACAAAACCAGAAGAATGGTTCCGGAAAAGGACATCGAGAAGATCCAAGAAGACATTGACTTCCACATTAGAAACGAGGCTAGACATTTTGACGATGTTAAGCAAATAATAGATTCGGTCGACGACTCTAACATGAAGATGATATTGACTCTGATCTTGGAGGACGAAGGAAGGCATCACAGAATATTTCAGGAGTTGAAAAATGCCATAATGTCCAAAGAGGCACTAACAGAAGAAATTGTCTGGGACATGGTCTGGAGAGACGCCGTCTTCCATGGTGGACCAGGCGGATAACCTCTCTCTGTAAAGATTTCAGAAACTACATTCTTGAGGAGCGTATTAGTCAACTTTCCTGATAGATATATTGAGACCTGAATTTTCCCTTTTTGTATTTCGTAAACAACTATCCTAACGCATTATCGATGTCAGCTATCAGATCATCTACGTCTTCCAATCCAACGGAAAGTCTTATGAGGTTCTCAGTGATCCCAAGCTCTTCCCTCACTTCCTCAGTCATACCACGGGCCGCACTCTGTATCGGGTAGGTGGCCAGAGACTCGACACCTCCGAGACTGGGTGTCGACTTTATGATCTTCACATTTCTCATAAAGCTGAGGGTATCTTCTTTACCGCCCTTTATCTTAAAGCTCAGGACACCGCCATATGCTTTCTCGTAAAATATCCTGTCTGCGATAGAATGGTAGGGGCTATCCTCCAGCCCAGGGTAGAAGACCTCCTCTATCTTACTGTGATCGTGCAGGAACCTGGCCAGCTCTTGCGCTGTCTTCGATTGCTGAAGAAATCTTGCCCTTAGCGTCGGCAGCCCTCTAAGCACAAGGAATGCTTCAAACGGATTCATTATGTTTCCAAGCTTCTTTCGCCACTCCCAAAGCTGCAGTATCGTCTTTGAATCTGATGCTATCGATCCTCCTATGACGTCATTGTGTCCTGCGATATACTT
This sequence comes from uncultured Nitrososphaeria archaeon, assembly GCA_964448685.1. Classification (GTDB taxonomy): domain Archaea; phylum Thermoproteota; class Nitrososphaeria; order JACIWG01; family JACIWG01; genus CAYUWR01. The sequence continues at coordinate 15,042 of CAYUWR010000034.1, read as the reverse complement.
GGTCAGGCTGTTCATGGACAACCAGGCGCCATGTCTAATAGGCCTTAGTAGCACAGGTGTCGCAAACGTGTTGTCCACAACCAATTTGGTTCCTGTTTCTGAACATCTTCTTGCGACCTCTTCCACGTCGACAACCTTCAGAAGAGGGTTGGTGATCGTCTCTACAACCGCCAACTTTACCTTGGTGTTGATCTCCCTGACAAGCTCTTGGGTTTCCGGCCCCGCTAGCACAGTCTCAATACCATATTTTTCTAGGTCCTTCGCAAGTTGCTGAGTGAGCCCATAGCTCTCTTTTGTGATCAGGATTCTATCGCCAGAAGACAATGTCGAAAAGTAGATTGTGGATATTGCGGCCATACCACTATTGAAGGCAAGCGAGTCCTCAGCCTCCTCAAGCTTGCGAATGGTCTTCTCGAGGGCGTAGACCGTCATGTTTTCTTCTCTCGAATATTTTAAGTCAACATTTCGTTCAGTCTTTCTCTGTTCGCCGGTTTTTCTATCAAACTGCTCCCAAATTGACGTCATATAGATCGGCACCTTGAACAATCCTGTCTCTGAGTCGTAGTATTCGTGCCCGTGCACACTATTGGTTGAAAAGCCCCTCTCCTTGGATTTTTCCCTCGTCTTTGGCCTTTGGTTCATCGCGCCGACAGAGACCTGCATCTAGAATAAATATTTAACCGTTCACAACCTGAACTATCCAAGCTAAAAGATGCCTTTTTTGAAAAAGTAAACCCACGGGCCTCGGATAAGTACAAGATTTGTGCATTATCTTTATATACGGTATGATTATGAGATTGGCCGTGGTTGGCAGATGGGTGGTTTAGTTCATAAGTGCCAGTGAACGTCAAGCTTGTGTGAAAACCTTAGTGTGTACTGTCAAAAAATTCCTCAACCACGAAATCGGTTTATGAGGCTGTTTACAGTTGGCAAGAATCAGTTTTGCGATACCAAAAGGGTCCTTGGAGAAGTCAACATATGAATTTCTTGAGCGGGCATTTATTAGAATATATGGGAAAGAACGTAGCTACAGGCCGACTTCAAGTGATGTCGACCTCAGATTCAAGATATTGAGGCCTCAGGAGATACCCATATATGTTTCCGATGGACTATATGATTTGGGGATCACAGGCCTAGACTGGGTTAAGGAAACAGGTGCAGACGTCAAGATCCTACTTGACCTGGAATATGGTGCGGCTGACCTTATAATGGCTGTTCCGAAGACAGCGGAGGCCAATTCGATAGGAGAACTCCTTGGCCTCTATCATCTCTCCAAAAGGATATTGAGAATTTCAACCGAGTATCCTTCATCTGTATGTAAGTATCTGCTTTCGTTGCCAGAATATCAGAAGCTCTATGGCAAGGACAGGCCTATCATCATTACGCCCTGGTGGAAGATTGGCGAGAATTCCTTTGTACAGATATATCTCTCATTTGGCGCAACCGAGGCTAAGCCGCCGGAGGAGGCGGATGCGATAGTTGACATCTCCGAAACCGGGACAACTCTGGAGCAGAATGCCTTGAAAGCAATCGGTGTCATTGTGAGATCTCAGGCGGTCCTGATTGCTAACAGGTCTTCACTGACAGACTCTGACAAAAAAGAGAAGATCTACGATGTCGTCGCCCTCTTCAGAGGCGTCATCGAAAGCAGAAAGAAGCTTCACATATTCGTTAATGTTAGACAAGACAATCTAGAAGCCCTTCTATCAATGCTTCCTGGACTCAAGGGGCCGACAGTCAGCTCTCTCTCCAAGCCTGGCTGGTATGCGGTAAACACGGTGATCGACAAGTCAGACTACATTCGGTTACTTCCCAAGCTCAGAAAGATCGCCCAAGGTCTGGTTGTTCACGAACCTCAACTGATAATGCCATTAGAGGACATATCTAGACAGGAAAATGGGGAATGATGTTATGCGTTTCTTCGAGCTTGACAGCTACAACATAATAGAAGTGGTGGACTCAGTCAGGTCATTTAAGGTAACTACACGCGACATCAGTGACAGAGTCTCGAAGATAATAGAAGATGTCAGAAGAAGAGGTGATGCCGCAGTTGCCGAATATACCAAGACTTTTGACGGAATCACACTCAAGCCAGAAGAATTCAAGGTTTCGAAGGAAGAGATCTCTGACGCCTATGATAAGGTCTGTTCGGAGGATATCAAAGCGCTTAGGACGCTAGAGAAGAATATTCGAATAATTGAGTCAACCTCACTTAGACAACTCCAAAGTCGAATCTATCGAAACGGTATCTTCGTGCGCCAAGAGACAAGGCCCCTCTCAAGCGTAGGATGTTATGTGCCGGGTGGCAAGGCATCGTACCCCAGTACACTTATGATGACGGTTGTGCCTGCTCGGATAGCGGGCGTAAAGAGAATCGCTGTAGCCACTCCTCCTAAAGGACTTAAGCCTATATCTCTTGTTGCAGCAGACATCGCGGGAGCCACAGAAGTATATAGAGTTGGAGGAGTGCAAGCGATTTCCGCACTGGCTTACGGCACTGAGAGTATATCACCTGTTGACAAGATCGTTGGACCCGGAAGCGTCTACGTGACTGCGGCCAAAATGCTTGTCTCCAAGGATGTGGAGATTGACATGCCAGCAGGCCCTTCTGAAATTGTCATCTTTGCCGACCAAGATTCGGATGCTAAAAGCATCGCATGGGACCTGATATCGCAGGCGGAACATGGCCCTGATACAATATGTGGGCTGGTCACTCTGTCCCGTAATCTAGCTTCGCAGGTTTCAGAACAAGTTGAGACGATCTCCCGACACATAGAAAGGAAGGAAGTCGTCAAACAGGCTTTGCAAGAGAGAAGTTTTATCGTGGTCGCTGACAACGTCAAGGCCGCGGCTGAATTCGTCAACAAGTTCTGTCCTGAGCACCTTGAAGTGAATGCGAGAGACTACAAAAGTTTTGTAAACTTGATCGACAATGTGGGAGTGATAATAGTCAATTCTCCAAGTGCCCTGACAGACTACTATGTTGGGGTCAATCACGTCTTGCCCACCAACGGGTATGCGAAGTTCAGAGGAGGGCTGTCAGTACTAGACTACATTAAGACCATCAAAGTGGTGGTTGTCTCAAGACTTGGTATCAAGAGATCACTTTCGACGGTGAAGGCGTTAGCGACAGCCGAAGGACTGATCAACCATGCGAGGTCAGTAGAATACTTGGTGGATAAAGATGACGCCTAATAAGTTCATAAACGAAAGACTCGAATATCTAGCAAGATGCGAATATTATCCGATGGAGGAAACAGAAGACGTCGCATTGAGGATGAACATCAACGAAAACTTCCTGATAGATTTGAACCAGCTCCGAAAGTTAGCCAAAGAAGTCGTGGATGACATCGATGTAAGGCTCTACCCAAACAGAGAGCAAGTGAGACTGGTCAAGGCGCTCTCTAAACACTTTAACATGGGAGAGGACTGGTTTACTGTCGGATGTGGTGAAGACCAACTTATCGACCTCCTCCTGAGGATATTTGCTCCATACAGCAAAGTTGTATCCATCAATCCAACATTTCCAGTCTACCGTTTCAGGACCGTGCTCAATGGAGGAACGTTCACAGATGTTCCTTTAAATGAAGACTTCACATTAAACGTACATGAAGTGATCGAAGAGGCTAAGAATACGACGATAACATTCATATGCTCACCCAACAATCCCACAGGAAACCAGTTTGCGCTGTCTGACATCGAAAGGATACTTTCCAACGTTGAAGGCCTCGTCGTGATCGACGAAGCTTATGTGGACTTCGCCGAATACTCGGTTCTACCTTTGATAGGTAGGTACGGCAACCTGATAGTTTTGAGGTCATTTTCCAAATCGTTTGGCCTAGCTGGCCTCAGAATCGGATATATGATAGCGGATCCCAAGATCTCCAAGCCGATCTCAACTGCCGCCCAACACACCTATCCAGTAGTTGGCCTATCGAGTCAGATGGCGATCAGGTTGATGGAAGACTGGCGAATTGTTGAAGAAGGAATAAGGCGGTTGAAGATTGAAAGGCAGAAGCTTTTTCTACAACTAAATTCTATGGGCATCGAGGCATTCCAGTCACAGGCTAATTTTATCCTATTCAAGTCACCTATAGAACCTGACAGATTCAACGAGAAGTTGAAGGCTAAAGGGATAGCGATTAGAGACATCGGCGATATACGTGGAGACCATTACTTTAGGGTCACAATTGGCTCTGAGAAGATGAATCAGACGTTCGTGAACGAGGTCAAGAAGATTGTATTTGGATGAATATGTCAAATCCCAAAGCAGCAGACGAACTGCTCTCCTGTTAAAAGACCGTATGGACGGTCTTGCCTACATCAAGAGAATCGTCTTTGACTGCGACGGTGTCCTCGTCGACATCAGAGACTCATATGACCTGACGATAATAGAGACACTTGAATACATCTTCAAGCCTGTTGGACTGAAGGCGAGAATCGGACGAAGTGAAATTGAGAGGTTGAGGTTCACAGGCCTCTACAATAATGATTGGGATACAACTTATGCCCTTTCCGTTCTGGTCTTCTCCAGCCTCTCCAGTTCCTCCCGCACTGCAGTCAATTGCTGGCTGAGAACTGGGACGATCATAGAAAGTGAGGAAGGATTAGATGGTGAAAGTCTTATGTCTAGATTTGACACCTTTCTTAGGTCCTTGAAGAACGATCCAACAAAAGATGTTGAAGAGTGCGCCAGAACTTTGTTATCGCAAAAGGGCTCATCCTGTGAGCTTGACGAGTTCCTCAGACTCCTAAATTGGCCTAACATCCCTTCACGAAGTCTTCTCGTGAAGCTTTTTGATTCAAGATACTATGGCAGGTCACTTTATGAAAGAATATACGGTGAGGAGCCGCCGCTCCCGATCGATCACGGTCTCATCGAAAACGAGAAGCCTCTTGTTTCAGAAGATACGTTAGCGAAGCTCACCAAACACGTGAAATCTCCACTCTTGATGATCACGGGCCGTTCGAGGATCGGAGTAGAATACGTCCTAGGCCCTTTGGCGGAACACTTTAACATGGATTCCTCGGTCTTCATTGAGGACTTGATGAGACATGATCTGGAGAAGGCGAATACTCTGAAGAAGCCTTCGCCATATTATCTCATCGAACTTGCAGGCGGCCTGAAGACATTATATGTGGGAGATTCTGCGGAAGACATACAAATGGTAGAACTAGCAAATAAAGCGCTATCTCAAATATTGTTTGCGGGTGTGATAGGCTTCAAGGAAGACCGACAGACTGCCGAAAAATACTTTATGGCCAAAGGAGCTGATATGATCGTGGAGACTGTGGAAGATTTGTGGACAGTGCTCTTGCATCTGTCTTCGGGTGAGTCGAGATGAGGACAGCGTCTGTTGAGAGAGTTACGAGTGAGACGAAAGTCGAAGTCAACCTCAATCTGGATGGTGAGGGGAACTGTTCAATCGATACCGGAGTGCACTTCCTCGACCATATGCTGACACAGCTGGCCGTTCACAGTCGCATGGACCTAATAGTGAAGGCTAGAGGCGACCTGCAACATCATATTGTTGAGGATGTGGCAATCACCTTAGGGGATGCGATGAAGAAGGCTCTGGGAGAAAGGAGGCAGATAAGAAGGTTTGGGGATGCTATAGTGCCCATGGATGATGCCCTTGCGATTGTCGGCCTGGATCTGGTCCAAAGGCCATATTCAGACGTGGAACTCTATCTCTGGAGTGGGAAGTTGGAGGATATGGCATCTGAAGACATCCTACATTTCATAGACACACTTGTCCACAGCCTTCAGTTCACACTTCACATATCTGTTATGAGGGGAACAAATGATCACCACAAGATCGAAGCTGTCTTCAAGGCAATTGCACTATCTCTTAGGAAGGCTTGGGCTAGCGACTTGGGAGGAAGGTCGGTGCCAAGCTCCAAAGGCATGATGTAGATGATCTTTTCGATAATCGACTACGGCGCCAGTAACATGTTCAGCCTTCTTTCAGCTCTGAAAAGGCTCGGCATAGAGACAGAGGTTGTGGCAGAGGGCGGATCTCTCAAGGATTGTTCAGGAGTCATTCTGCCTGGTGTAGGCAACTTCTCCTCAGCATGTGCCGCGACGAATAGACTGAAGACTCAGATCCTCGACGCCTTGAAAAGGGGAACGCCACTTCTTGGAATATGCCTTGGAATGCAGCTGCTGTTCGAAAAAAGCGAGGAAGGGATGGGGGAAGGCCTAGGAATATTGAAGGGTGAAGTGGTAAGGTTTTCTGGCAACTTAAAGGTGCCGCATATGGGTTGGAACCTTGTAACACCCGTCAGGGATAGTAGGCTTCTCTCCAATATCCAAGGAAAGATGTGGGTGTACTTTGCTCACTCCTACTACCCCAAACCTCTTGACGAATCAATAAGCAAAGGTATCACAAGATACGGTGTCGACTTCCCATCAGTCATTGAAAATGAAAACGTCTTTGGCACCCAGTTTCATCCTGAAAAGTCAGGTGTTGTGGGAAGGGCGATCTTGGCAAACTTCGCCCAAGAAGCCAGAAGGTGAGTCAATGGAGGTTTGGCCTTCGCTTGATCTGATGGGTGGAAGAGTGGTTCGATTGATCAGGGGAGACCCTAAGAATGTGATCGTTTACAGCCACGACCCGATCAGGACAGCTAAGCGCTGGGAGGAAGCCGAAGCGAATGGCCTACATATTGTAGACTTAGACGCGGCCCTCGGAATCGGTAACAACTTTCAAACGATAGAGAGAGTTGCCGGTCAGGTTAAGTTGCCTATGCAAGTTGGAGGCGGTATTCACAGCCTAGAAGACGTCGACAAGATGTTCCAGGTTGGTGTAAATAGGGTCATATTGGGAACAGCATTATTGACAGGGAAGATTGATGCATCGCAACTGCTAGAATATGGCGCTGACAGGGTCGTGGTTGCTCTCGATCACGTTGACGGGAGAATAGTTGTAGACGGCTGGAAGCGGAAGCTGCAACTTGAACTTTATCCAACCCTGAGGCGGCTCTGGAACATAGGATATCGTATCTTCCTTTGCACAAGTGCAGAGAGAGATGGAACCTTAATGGGCTTCAATGTTTCACAACTCGACTCTATTAGACAGTTTGCAAGAAACATGTACGTGGCCGGCGGCATATCTTCCCTGAACGATCTAAAGACGCTCAAGGGCTACAACGTTCTCGGTGTAATCCTCGGGCGAGTTCTATACGACAAGATCATCGACATCAAAGAAGCTATAGAGGTGGCTCGAAGTGGGAGTTGCTAAGAGGATAATTCCATGCCTTGACGTCGACAGAGGCAGAGTTATGAAGGGAAAAAGCTTCGTTGACCTAAGGGAGGCAGGGGAACCTGTTGAAATGGCACTTAAGTACAGAAACGAAGGGGCGGATGAAATAGTCTTTCTAGACATAACCGCAACCATAGAATCTAGAAGGACGATGTTAGATGTCATCGAACGTGTCGCAGAAGTTCTCGACATACCTTTCACTGTAGGGGGAGGGATCAGAAGCATCGAAGACGCCTACGCCACATTGCGAAATGGTGCAGACAAGGTGTCTATAAACACGATGGCCGTTGAAAGACCAGAGATAGTAACAGCCCTTTCTGAAAGATATGGTAGCCAATGTATCGTAGTAGCCATAGACGCCAAGCGTTCTCAAAAAACAGCTTCAGGATTTGAAGTCTACACCCATGCGGCAAGAAAGCCTAGAGGAATAGACGCAAAAGAATGGGCGATGACAGTAGAACGCTTGGGCGCAGGAGAAATACTCTTGACTTCGATAGATAGGGATGGCACAAAATTGGGCTACGACATAGAATTGACCTCCCTGATAGCCTGCAGCGTAAACATACCGGTCATAGCCAGCGGAGGCGGTGGAAGACCCGAACATCTTTACGAAGCGTTCACACTCGGAAAGGCAGACGCGGCACTTGCCGCCTCAATATTCCATTATAACGAATATCCAGTGAAGGTTGTCAAGCAGTATCTTGCCGAGAGAGGCGTGGAAGTGAGACTGTAATGGAGTCAGGCAACATCGTGAAGGTCGATGAACTGAAGTTTGACGATACGAAATTGATACCCGTGATCGTACAAGATCTCACGACAAGGCAGGTTCTAATGTTGGCTTACGCGAACAAAGAAGCCATAAAAAAGACTTTGGAGACTGGCTTCGCTCACTTTTGGAGTAGGACGAGAAAGGGACTATGGTTGAAGGGCGAGACATCCGGAAATCGTCTGAAGGTCGACAGGATATCTGTCGACTGCGATGGCGACACGCTGATCTATTGGTCGAATCCACTAGGCCCAACATGTCATACAGGAAGGCAATCATGCTTTTTCAGAGAACTCAAGTAGTCGAAAGGACAAAGGCATGTTGTAGCATCAGGGGTATCACCTGCGACATCATTCCCGAGGTTCATTCAAGGTTTGAGACAGTCACCTTCTCGGCTCCTGCAGATATCATCTCCTCGATCGCCTTCTGACTGTCACCTTCGACTACATCAACGCCCTTGATTGCATCGACCAAAAGAAAGACCTTAAAGCCTCTACGTATGCCATCTAACACCGTATTCTTTACACAGTAATCGGTCGCCAATCCGCCAACATACAACACCTTCACACCTCTGTTTCTTAAGATATTTTCCAAGTCTGTTCCCTCAAAACCCGAATAGGCTTCCCTACCAGGCTTGTAACCCTTTGATACAACTACCACACCATCCGGGAGGATCAGATCAGGGTGGAACCGCGCACCATACGTGTTCTGTACACAATGTTCCGGCCACATGCCGCCCCTTGTCTTGAAAGACACATGCTCTCTCGGGTGCCAATCACGAGTAGCCACCACAAGTGCACCTGCTTTCTCGAACCGCTCCACGTACCTGTTGATCACAGGTACAACCTGGTTTCCATCTGGTACTGGCAATGCACCGCCTGGGCAGAAGTCCACTTGGACATCGACAATTATCAAGGCAGATTCGCTTGTTATCTTCAAACAGACACCGAGAGAAAAAGGCTATGGAGCTGCATAAACCTTTCCTTCCGCGATCAAGATTTATGCACATCTCCATGCCTACATTTGGATCAAGGAGGTGTCATGGTTTTCTGAGGTCTAGCAGTCCTCGGATAAGCTCCCATAGCACAGCCATCAGGGGCCAATTATATCTTCCTATATATGAACTACGTGCGGTCAGACCTGGTCCGACAGTTTAATCGAACTCAACGCTAGTATTTTTCGCCTAACTCTTTCCATTTAGCATAGGCGAAGTCTGGAGCTCGAAACTTGCTCTGGTAGTTTAGTTCCCTCTTTCTCAGTTCGATCGCGTATTCAAGCACCTTTGGCAGATGTCTCTCGGGGAACTTTGCTGCACCACATACATCCATGTGAATTATGTCTCCGGGAGAAACCGCCATTCTGGCAACTTTTACCGGGATATTTGCTCCTCTCAACATCAGCGGCCCATGTCCCGAAGTGAGACCTGTAGCCAAGTATTGGACCCTCATTTCTCTTATCTCTTCATAGTCTCTCATCGGTCCGTCGGTGACTACACCCACGACGCCCATCGCCTTAAATTCTGTGGTCATGTTTCCACCGAAGAGGCCTGAGATATTGAATAGTTCAGGGGGATATGTTTGCTTTGCGACCAATATGATCGGCTTCTTTGTGGCATCTAAGTGATCAAATAGAGCCCAATCATCCAGTTTTGTGTAGTCAGCTGAACTCTCAGAATACCAGGCTGTTGCAGCATAACCGCAGAGTGGGCCCAGCTCTGGGTACATGCAGCGGATTGTCTGATCTGTGTAGTATTCTCCGTACCAGGCGTCATAGAGCTTCAGGCAGATGTCGCTCCCGGGGTATGTCGCCACAACATTGCAGATGGTTGCCGTGTCAAATTTTCTCAGCTCTTGGATTATTTCGGCATTCGACATCCTGTTAATTTCTTTAGGTTCACTCTTTTTTTCAACCATGATTTGATGCCCATGCGATAGTTTTTTAAATGTTTCGGGTCAAGCTGCACAGTCCAAATTGATTGGTCACTTCTCCATCTATGTGTCCCTTTAGCTTGGCCGTTTGTCTGCAGCGGCCAGAAGAGGATCAATATAACGGCCACATTTTTAAATATGGTGTGTGCAGTAACCGAGATGCCACCATGAGTATTCCCATTGTAAAGACCGTAGAGTTGACCAAAAGATATCAGAGGGCGGGAACCCTAGCGCTTGCTGGCGTCACACTTGAGCTGAACGGCCAAGGTGTCTTCACGATATTGGGTCGAAATGGTGCAGGTAAGACAACATTGCTGAGGATAATAGCGACTCAGTTGATGCCTACGACCGGCCAAGTATTTGTCTTGGGCTTTGACGCGATCAAGGAGGCGAAGATGGTTCGAAGGAACATCACTGTGATGCCGCAAGAGGGTTCCACTCTCCCCCCTCTGACCCCTTGGGATCACGTCTACTATCTGCTGCGTGTGAGGGGGGTCTCGAAATCGGATGCGGAAGATTCAACCCTCGAAGTAATGCAGAAACTGGACCTTGTCGACTGCATGCATGTTCACGCTGACCAACTTTCTGGTGGCCTTCGGCAGAGGACGATGGTTGCGATGGCGATGGCGACAAAGGCGAGACTGCTGTTACTGGATGAGCCGACTTTGGGCTTGGATCCCTTGAGTAGACGAAGAATATGGAAGGTGATCCGAGAATACTGCAAGACGTATGGTTCAGTAATATTAACCACACATTACTTAGAGGAAGCAGAGGTTCTATCTGATGACATAGTGATCTTGAGCAAGGGAAAGATGATCGCTCAGGGAAATGTCGATGCACTTAAGAACATCGTTGAAGAGAAGACAAAAGTTGAAGTGTATGAAGGCTTTACAGATGAAGAACTGCAGTCATATGGCAGGCTTGTTGTCGTAGCCGACAGGCGAAGGGTCTTGACTGATCCGAGGGCAGCACAGGAGCTCGTAAACGAAGCAATAACACGGGGTGTCAAAGCGCAGACTTCACCCATAACCTTAGATGACGTATTTGTTGACCTAGCGGAGGAGGAGAGTTAACGTGGGACTTAAATCGATTGTTTTACTAGGTTACATGTTTGGATTCCTCTGGCTCAGAAGAAACCTGCTTTCTATGGTCTGGCTATTTTCCACACCCTTTACAATACTCTTCCTTTTCTATGTGATAGCAGGCGAATCAGCCCTGCCGAACGCGTTAGCTGGAGCCTACCTGATGCTGTTCATAGGAGCAGGAGTAGCTGTCATAGGCGACGAGGTGTGGAACAAGCATGAGATAAAGCTTCAAGACATATTGGTGGCTTCACCTGTTACCGCATTTGATTACATGGCGGGAATCGCATTCGCGGAGCTCTTCTTCACCTCACCTGGCATCATACTGTTGCTGATACCCCTACTCTTGTTCAAGATGACAGCCTTCGGGATGTTCACCCTCATCGTCGTACCTTTGATAACGTGGATGCTCGTTTCTGCCATCGGATTCTACTTCTCAACATACGTCCCAAATACCAGAAACGGTTGGCAGATAAGCACCCTCTTGAACTTGGTCCTCGCGATACTGCCGCCGATATTCTATCCGATAGAAGTGATTCCGTCGGTGCTTAGGCCGTTGGCCTACATCATACCAACAACCCATGCAGCCCTACTTTTGAAGGAGAGCCTCGGAATAGTCACCCTTACGTTAGCGGAGACCGTCTTCAGTTGGTTGTTTCTCATAATATTCTCTACTCTTTCAACGGTCTTAGCGATACATAAAGCGCAGTGGAGAGAAAGCTAAAAAGAAAAAGAAGTCAGCTGTCGAAATGCTTATACAAGACCACTATGTCGCAGAAATCATTGCACTACAGCGTCATCTGTAGCAGATGTGGAAAAGAACGACGAGAAGAGACTCAATGGAGATGTACATGTGGAGCCCCATACAATGTGATCTTGCATGACCAATTTGACAAGTCAAGAATAGTGAAAAGGGAAAGAACGATATGGCGTTATCGACACTTCTATCCCTACGTGAAGAGGGAGAAGGTCGTCAGCTTGGGCGAGGGTAACACGCCACTGGTCAAGGTGCAGGACTTTCTGTGGTTCAAACTGGACTACCTTATGCCAACTGGCTCCTACAAGGACAGAGGATCTTCCACCCTAATATCGGGCTTACTTTCCACTTTAGGCAAAGTTTCCGGGCTATCGGAGGACTCGTCGGGGAACGCTGGAGCCTCGATTGCCGCCTACTGTGCTAGAGCAGGTGTAAACCTAAAGATCTACGTTCCAGAGATGGCGTCAGGAATGAAGTTGGCTCAGACGAGTATCTATGGAGCTGAGGTGACCAAGGTGCCTGGAACAAGAGAAGAGGTGTCAAAGAGAGCTCAAGATGCTGGAAAAGGCTTCCTCTATGTAGGCCACATCTGGCATCCATACTTCAAAGACGGAATCAGAACCTTAGCCTATGAGATTTCAGAGCAGGCAGGCTGGAAGACCTTCGATCGAATCTACGTTCCAGTCTCAGCTGGAACTCTAATACTTGGTTTGATCAACGGATTCAGACACCTTAAGTCCTCGAACATAATTGAAGAAATACCGAAGGTGGTCGCGTCACAGACAGAGCAGGTTTCACCAGTCTATCATAGGCTCAAGAATCTACCCTATCATCCGCCAGCTAAGATCACCTCTGTCGCCGACGCATTGGTGAGTACAAATCCTCCCCTTCTAGATGAGATGATCAAGGTCCTAAATGAGGTCAAGGCGGACTCCGAAATAGTGGACGAAAACGAAATAGTCGCCGCCCACACCCTGCTGGCGCGCATGGGTTTCTATGTAGAGCCAAGCTCAGCAGTAGCATATGCAGCATACATGAAGCAGGTCAAGAAAATGCGTGTCGACAGAAACGAGAGAGTTCTCATAATTCTTACTGGAATAGGGCTAAAGAGGACGCTGTAGGCCTCACGGGCGCCACTAAATCGTGTGTATGAGCAACAACCATTGGACAAATGGGAAGTTGTAATCATGTCCCTGATCTCTTACACCTTCTTAAATCTGTTCAAGTATCGCCCAAGAACGCCTTGATCTCGCAGATATGCGCCATAGGTGCAGAGGGCAGACATAGCTCTGGCAGCATCTTCAGGAGAAGCGTAACAGGGCACGCCCAGCTTTTCGAAGTTAGATCTTATGTGAAGCGCCATCTCAGTCTCTCCTATGTCACATGCTATAAGAGGTTTCGTGTAGTTCTTCGACAGGATTGCAACCTTCTCCACGAAGTCCTCTTGAAGCCCAGGAACATGATGTAACCCCAAGAGTATGACGCCGTCAACGATGGGGTCATCAAACACGATCTTTGAAACTTTAACCAACATGTCGGTTGAGACGGAGCCGGTAAGGTCTATTGGGTTGGAAATGCTAGCGAACTCTGGTATCTCCCTGTTTTGACGCATTTCCTCAAGCCTTCTCTTACTGGAAGAAGACAACTCGCTAACATTGAGTCCTCTCAGTTCACATTCATCAACAGCCATAATGCTCGGCCCCCCAGCGTCCGTTATTATGACAACATTCTTGCCTGAGGTCGGCGGTTGGGCGACAAGGGCCTTGCATGAGTCAAAAAACTCTTCCATATCCCTTGCTCTCACGATTCCAGTCTGCAAGAACGCACTATTGTAGACATCATCCGATCCCGCGATCGAACCAGTATGTGACATCGCAGCCTTCGCTCCAGCCTTTGTCCTACCTGTCTTCAAGACCACTATAGGCTTCTCTTTGGTGACTTCCTTTGCCACACCCATGAATCTCTTTCCATCCTTTACACCTTCAAGGTAGAGGAGGATCCCTTTTGTCTCCGGATCGTTGAGAAAATAGAGCAAGAGATCTGATTCGTCCACGTCGATTCTGTTACCGAAGCTGACAAACTTGCTTATTCCCAGTTGCCTGCCAGCCAAATAGTCCAGTGCTGCCACGCCAAATGCACCACTCTGAGTCACAACAGCTATCTCCCCAAACATCGGCCGTGGTGTTGCAATCACCTCCTCCCCGGACACCAAGACCTTCGTTTCAGGCAGAAACAGAGTGTCGATACCCGTCTGTGGAACATACACACCCAGGCAGTTAGGCCCAAGAACCCTAATCCCAGCCTTCACGATAGTTTCCTTAACCTGGCGCTCCAATTCGAAGTTGCCAACCTCCCCAAATCCACTGGAGATTATTATAGCCGCTCTTGCGTTCTTGGACACAGATTCTGCCATGACCCGAGGAACAAGTGGAGCAGGAACAGCCACAACGACTAGTTCTATTCTTTCAACGGGGACGTCGGCAATCGAAGGAAAGCACTTGTATCCGAGGATCGTATCCTCGTTCGGGTTCACGGGATAGAGCTCCCCCTTGAAGAGCTGTTTTCTCCTATTTTCTGCAAAGTTCTTAAAGATGACGTAACCAGCCTTGTTCACTTTACGTGAAGCGCCCACAATCGCCACCGAATCAGGTTCAAAAAAGAACCTTGTCTGCTCGACAAAGGACATTTCCTTGGCCATTAGCATAGAAGCGGTTTCTTAGATAAACATTTTATCGTCACTATTCCTGCAGCCTCTGCCTATGACATGTTACTTTCATGCGAGTTCTATAACTTGGCTTGAAAGTCTTAGGTCCTTCTATCTTATACTAGTCTAGCCCCTTTGGGCAGGTGCTTTGCAACCACATATCTGTCCTGGGTCCTGCCTTAAATCCGCTTAGCTAACTCATCATTAGCTTACATTGAAGAATTTCGAATAGATTTATTTCAAAATCTTGTCACACTGGCAATCTTAGTTACTTGTCACTCAAATCTAAGGAGGTCTTGGCCTTAAAGATTTAGGTACGGCATAATTTTGTTATCTCAAGACGACGAGAAAGAAATTTGATCGCGCGTGTATGAGCTGATGAGGTGACCGAGTTGAGGCTTCTGCTTGACGAAATGTACGCAGGATTAAAAGAGTATTTTGAAATTCTAGGATGGGAAGCACTAACAGTCCAAGATGCAGGATTGAAAGGAGCTAAAGACAAAGACATCGTGGAATACGCAAAAAACAACAACCTACTGC
>CAYUWR010000033.1:0-15460 GCA_964448685.1 uncultured Nitrososphaeria archaeon | reverse complement strand
GTATTTCTTTAGCGTCGGTTTCTTTGAAGAGATCTAGAACATCTACATTGAATGGATAATAAGTGAAGGTGCTATGTCTTCCCATTTCCGCCTTCAATTTACGCCATTGCTTTATCCACCCCTTCTTTTCAAAGAGATAATATAGTTCAGCGGCTGCTATAGTAGGAAGGTAGATTATTGCATGGCCTTCTTCAGCATCTTTAAAGGCTTTATTAGGTTCTGGTGGAAGCATATCGAGCAAGTAATAGAGGAAGGCTACGGCATCCGATACATATGTGATCAAATGGGTTCAACTTCCTCCATCATATTCTCCTTATTCGATAACCTTGGCTAAGCTCCTCCTCGCCTGCTTCAATATGGCTTCGCATTCACCTGCGTCAACGCCAAGTCCTTTAAGGAGCCCCCTAAGCTTTCCTTCTTCCTCTTTAGACAATGTCTTCATTAGTATACCTCCTTCGGTTGGCACTAGGAGGAGTTCGTCACCTTCTTTCAGGTTTAGGGCTTCCCTAATATGCTTTGGGATAACCAACTGGCCTTTTGTGCTCAGTCTAACCTTAAATAGCTGTTCCAGATACTTCGACAATTTTTCCACCAACAAAGACTTACCTTGTCTTATATTTACGTCTTACTATTGGGTGAAGAGTGGATGTGGTCTAGAGGTATGAAACAATTGGTATTCTGGCTCGTTGATTTGCTATAGCCTCTTTTCTTATCAAGTGTTTTCCGACGCTAGAGAATGTTGAAAGACTTTTTTCAACGAAATCTAATTTGATCAGAATAGAATCATCTCCTCTCCTTAACCACGATTTCCTCAGACATTGTGATGGAATGGCGTTCTATTTATAGGGAAACTTTTTATATTTATTTCCCTCTTTATTATACCATGGTAGGCAGAGATGTCTGGATCAGACTTGTAAGGGATTTTGAGGAAAGGCCCTTTCCAAAGGATTTGAAAGACAGGCTCATCAATGTACCGCTGGAGTTTCCTCTAAAGAGGGCTGTTTCATTAGTAGGTCCAAGAAGGGCTGGCAAAACCTACACCATGTTCTTTTTGATAAAAAGGTTGATTGAAAAGGGAGTGAACATTGGAAGAATGATGTACGTCAACTTTGAATCAATGGAGCTCGCTGGAGCCTCTTCAGCTGATGCAAAAAATTTCATAGACATTTATTTTGAGGTGCACCCAGAAAATGTGGGCAAGGATATATGGCTTTTTCTGGATGAAGTGCAAAATTTGGTGGGTTGGGAAGCCTTTGTCAGAGAGCTTATTGACAAAGGTGTCCACACATACGTGTCAGGATCCTCCTCCAAGCTTCTGGGCAGAGAAGTTGCTACACAGTTGAGGGGAAGAAGCATAAGCTATGAGATATACCCGTTAAGCTTTAGAGAGTTCTTAAACTTCAAGGATATTGTCGTAGAAAGGTTCCCTTCTACACGAAACAAGTCTCTTATTCTAAAGAATCTGGAAGAATATTTGAGGTTTGGAGGCTACCCTGAAACTGTATTGTTCACGGAGGCTAGGGAAAGAATTTCAAGAGAAATACTTGATGTCGTAATAGAAAGAGATATTATTGAGAGGCACGGTATAAGAAACCCTAAAGTCTTAAGGCTGCTGGTAAAGGCTTTAGCCTCCTCTAAAAAGTTTTCAGTCCACAAGTTTTACAATTTTCTCAAATCTTCTGGAATAAGGGTTAGCAAGAACACACTCTACACATATCTTGAAGCACTGAACGACTCGTTCACCGTCTTCCCAGTAAGAAAGTTTTCGAGATCATACAAAAATGAGGAAGCTTCACTGCCCAAAATTTATTTTGTAGACAACGGCCTATTAACAGTACAGGGCGTCGATGATGAAGGTAAGCTTATGGAAAACCTTGTCTTTGTAGAACTTTTGAGAAGATATGGTGTTGACGGAATAAGATATTTTACCCACAATGATAAGGAAGTTGGCTTCCTAATAAAAGAGGGAAACAAAATAAAGCAGATTATACAAGTATGCCATTCTCTAGAAGATTTTGAGGTAAGAGAAAGAGAAATAAAGCCGCTAACTAAGGCATCAGAGCTTCTAGAATGTAAAGACATCATGATACTAACATGGGATTCAGAAGAAGATATAGAAGCTGATGGAAAGATCATAAGAACATCGCCACTGTGGAAATGGCTACTAAGCTGAAAACCATCGACTGAGACATCAGAACGGAATACGGCTAAAACAGAAAAATACTCAATACAGAATTTTTTACCAAACCAGGGCAGAAAGCCCACACATTTTATGGGTGGTATTATGTCAGGGAGGCTAGAAAGGTTAAGCTCAAGCCAAATGTACTAGTCTTGATATTGCCTTAAGAGATCTGTCTAACCAATTCTTGAGCTCTTTCTCTTATTCGTTTAGGATATCTCCTTGAATAGTCGACAAACTTACCGACGTCTATCAAGTCCAAATTGAGTTCATTTGGAACCCTATTTCTGACGTATAGGATATCCAGTAAAGCCTTCTCAGGTTCCGCTATCATCCTATCGTCAAATCCAAAATACAGGCTTCTTCTAATTCTATGAAACTCGAATGTATACCTTTTTCCTAAGATCGTCTTAGGTTTACCAAGCCAAGCCAACGTGACTACAAGGACCTCTTGGTCGATCAGATCATGATAGTGAAGAGCCCATTCCAGTGAGATATATGCGGATGGGAAGGCTCTTTTCACGACGTCCCAGATATCACAGTCGCCAATACAGATCCAACCTCTAGTAATTCTTGTAACAAGCCCCAATCTTTCAAGTCGCCACAACGATACTGGAAGAGTTTTGTCATCTTGTTTACTTAACGACTTTAATGAGCTAACATGCACAACCTTTAAGCCTTTAGACTTCATAATCTCAAATGCCCTAACCCATTCAGCTAATTTCATTTTTTAACCACCCTATAAGCTTCCTCCAAAGCTTCTAAAGTAGCCCCTACATATTCTTCAATAAGCTTATCTTCAAGCATAGATCTGTTGAGCAGTCTTCCCAGATCCTTTTTGGCGTCAGACAAACTCTTCTCAAACAAGATCCTATTTAATCTATCAATTAAATTAAGCAAGTCTTCAGGTTCCTCAACAAAGGTGCCGAATTCCTGAAACAAGTAGAAGTGGTCTAGCTTTGCCTTCGAATATCTTAGAAGCCAGTAGGCATCAAATACATCTCTCCACCTAACATACCCCTTATGATAACCGCCTGCCAACGACGCTATCTTGTCCGCCAACAGTTGAGAAGAAGACTTTGTTACAGCACTGATCGAGGTGGAAAAAGGGAAATCTATTATAACAAGCCCCCTGTTAAAATCAACGTCCCTATACGACCTGCTCACCACTTCAACCTTTATTCTAACCTTCCTCTTTAAAGACCGTGAAGTGTCAAAGACAAGGAAAGACCTGTATAGGCCATCTTCACTTGACAATCTTTCCCCACTTAAACTTACATCAATATTATAAGGAGCAAGCAGGCGTTCCAATAAGCTCGCGACCGCCTTGAAATCTTTGACAGAACTTTTAGGCGTTCTTCTGGTAGATGTGAAGTCCAAATCTAGAGAGAATCTTGGCGAGCCATAGAAAAGCCTCAGCGCGGTCCCCCCTTGCAGAACATAGTAATCATCGACTTCAAGATAGGCGTTAGCGTAAAGTACAAGCTTTTGAAAAACGTCCCTAGCATAGTTAAGTGGTTCAACACCTACACTTTTAGCCCTTCTAACAATTTCCTCCATTCCAATCAAAGAAGCATCCGAAAAAATATAAACGTTTCCTTTAATTAACAAATTTGTTAAACAGAAGGAACACATACATATGCATTCATGAGACAATATTTATTCATTTAAGACATATCACGGTATTGTGGTGCAACAAACGGCAAGGAAGCTTCGAGGAAAATGGGAAGCTGACGTCATTCAGACGTGGGTAGTTTACAAGGTTAAAGTTATAAGATGGGGCAGATCACACTTTTGATGGCGTTGAGCACAGAACCGTTTGAAAGTTTCTTGAGGAAGGTGTATGCGAGATACAATAGGAACCCTGTAGGGTGGAGAGTACTTGTAGGCAGCGATGAGAAAGGTTTTCCTACAATACTGTTCTTTTCACCGGAAGAGTTGTGGGAGCTAAAATTGGATAGTCTATATAAGCCGGATCCCATTTGTGTCGGCAGCAAGGTCGCAGACCCCTTCTTAAGGGCTGAGCGTAGGCTGGAGAGTCCAAGCTACGGCTTCAGACCAGTAGATGATGAAAGAGCTAAGCTTATAATAGAATCAATTTCGAAGCAGGAGGCGCCATCCGATATTATAAAGAAGGTACTTTCAGAGGCGCCGAAGCCGTTTACTGAGCTCGAGAAAAAGATGGTGTTGCATGGGCCGATAATTCACTCGCCTAGGCTACCTCTGCTTTCTGAACAGCAGGTCGACTTAGACATCAAGCTTAGAAGGGAGCTTCAGAGGATCCTTTCGAACCGTGGAATTGGCGCGATGTATTCGTAAAGTTGGTTGATCTGATGGAGACCTTTCCAAGAAGGCCTGTTTGGACCTATATATTCATCGCCGTCTGTGTTGTCATGTTTGTTTTCGAAAATTTTCTCCAGCAGACTTGGTATCTGGCGTTTTGGCCTGTACAGGCTTTTGTGTGGCCATGGACATTTGTCACCTCCATCTTTCTCCATGCCGGCGTCGAACATCTGCTCTTTAACATGATCGCCCTATTCTTCTTCGGATACTCGCTTGAGAATATGGTGGGAAGGCGACTCTTTGTCACAATATTTCTTGTTTCCGGTGTGCTCGGAAACCTGGGGTACTTGGTTACGTCGATTGTCGGGCTGACAGATATGCTTATACCTGCAGTCGGCGCCTCTGGAGCCATATATGGTGTCGTCGGTACAATAGTGGTCTTGACGCCCTTTAAGAGGGTATTCCTCTACGGCTTTTTCCCTATTCCTCTCATCTTTGTTGTCATCTTCTGGGTCCTATTTGATCTAATGGGGCTCTTTTCTCCATCTGGAATTGCCCATGGTGCGCATTTGGGTGGTATAATAGTCGGTGTTCTTTTTGGGTCATACATAAGGAGGAACATGGTGGCTGTACGCTATTATATGATGTAGACTGATAGATTTGATGCTGCTGTAGATGGTCAAAGGATAAGCAAGTAAGGGTTTAGGTATCTTCGTAGCATCCCCTTCTGTGGTGGTATTGAGACCGCCACAACCTTAAGTGTGCCGTCATGTCCTCCGGCCATGATGGAGGAGCTGGCATTTGGTATGACGAGTCCATATGCGCTTAGTTCATCCTGTAGGCCAATACCTTTGGCAAGTAGGACCCTTATCGGGTCATAATGTGAGACGAACAAGAGGATCTCTTCGTTTCTTTCTCTCACAAAGTTGAGAACTCTATGATACATTTCTTCCCAGGGTTCCACGTTCCTGTATGCGCCTTCTATCAGGAGGGTCTTCCAGTCGACTTCATCTACGTTTCTGTTGTTGAAATCGCCAAAGTTTCTCTCTCTTAGCCGTTCGTCAACAACGACGGTACAACCTATGGATTCCGCAATTATTTCAGCAGTTTCTCTTGCTCTGAGAACTGGGCTGGTATAAATGTGGTCAATCTTTGTGCCTTTGAGTTCTCCACCCACTATCGTAGCCTGCTCTCTTCCTTTCGATGTCAGAGGGTGCCCATCGTAATCGTTGCTGATTATACGGTTCACGTTTCCCGAACTTTCCCCATGCCTGACCATCACGACCAATTTCATTGAAATCGGCAAAGGGGGCTTTCATCCTCTACTTAAGTATTAGGAGGCCAGATATCACCGTCGCTATGGGCACGGACAAGTTGTCGTCAAGCCATGGCTGATATTCCGCCAACGTCGCAATAGCAGCGAGAATAAGGCCGTCGATTCCCAAGAACACATATCCAATTATCAGACATGTTGTCAGCATCGCTATGGTTCCGGTCCAATGCTTTCCTCTTTTCTTGAGGAACCTTGACCGAACTATTCCTGTCACAGAATCCCCGATCGCCATGAACATCATCGCGACGCCTGTCAAGATTCTTGCATGATCCCAGAACAGTACGCTCAAGGCCGAAAAGCTCAAACAGAAGAAGACTTCTCCATAGTTCCTCTTTTCCTGAAACCAGCTCAGCTCCTTTGATCTTAGATGGGGAATCGTCAAGACTAGCGTGAATAGGACGCCGAATATGAAGAAGACGTAAGGTTCCCTGAAGATGTACATGTACGAATAGACTGCTGGTGAAACAGAGAGATGGATCATCTTCCTGTTGACCCATATGTTGTCAAGGAAGCGAGTCAAGTATACGGTTGCGAGTATTAGAAGAAACAGGCCTATGGCGAGGACAAAGTCGTTGACGAAGTCTCCGAGAAACGTATTCATGCTCAGGTTTTATCAATATCCGTTTATAACGGTTACTATAGCCTAGACTAAATCATGTTAAAGTATTTTCAAGTGCTTACCTTGATCGGGATTGGGTTGCCGGCTTCAACGGAGACGTGCAAGTGTCTTCTATGACAACACTTAATATATGGAAAGATTTTCACAATGATGGATGAGAAGATATGATAGAGGATGTTGAGTATTTTGACAGAAGTGGCGACTGGACAGAAAAGGTTTTCGAAATAGCAAGAGGCTACGCCGAATCACATGGCATAAGAGACATCGTGGTCGCTTCAACCTCTGGACGCACAGGTGCCAGGGCCTCTGAATACTTCAAAGGATATGATTTGGTCGTCGTGACACATGTGGCTGGCTTCGTTGAACCAGGCAGACTCGAGATATCCGAAGAACATAGAAGGACGATAGAAAGAAATGGGGGAAAGGTCTTGACCACCACACATGCACTCAGCGGCGCAGAAAGGGCTTTCAAGAAGAAGTTTGGCACAATCGGTCCACTTGAGTTGATCGCGAACGCCCTTAAGGTCTTTTGCCAGGGTGCGAAGGTCTGCATCGAAATCGCGATCATGGCGGCTGACGCTGGGCTTGTGCCAGTGGACAAGGATATTATCTGTATCGGTGGAACAAGCAGAGGAGCAGACACTTCGCTGGTGATCAAACCTGCACATTCAACCGACCTATTTGACCTTAAGGTGAGGAAGGTCCTTTGTAAGCCTTCCGATTTCTAGAACTCAGTCCGAAGACCGCCAACTTTGATAACTGCGAAAACCGTTTGCCTATTGTTATCTAGTCCTGCAAGCAAAAATTGAATTCTTTCCTTGCCATCGTTATCATAGAGAATCAAGTATAAAGTTTATTAAATGTGCATGGGTTTTAACTAACATGGTGGAAAGAAGTTTAGACTGGTTAAAGCAGGCTAAGAGAGATATACAGAATTCTGAATATGAGATCAAAGGCGGATTTTACGAGTATGCATGCTTCTTGGCCCAGCAAGCCTCTGAAAAAGCTGTTAAAGCTGTCTTTCAGAAGATAGGTGCTGAAGCTTTCGGCCATTCAGTTGCAGGATTGCTAAAGAAGCTTTCTGAACATACGAAGGTAACAGATGAGTTGATAAGGTATGCGAAGGAGTTGGACAAAGCCTACATTCCGACGCGGTATCCGAACGCCCATCCTGAAGGTGCACCATATGAATTATATACTAGAGAGGAGGCTGAAAGGTTGATTGGATATGGTAGAGAAGTCGTCGAGTTCTGTGAAAATTTACTATCCAAGATATGATAGGGAGAAGGTGGTAGCGCTCATCAAGGATAGAATACCTAAGCTGAAGAAGAAGTTGCATTTGGTTGAATTGAAGCTTTTTGGTTCGTACGCTAAAAATAGGCAGACGGCAGCGAGTGATGTAGACATTCTTGTAGTCTATGAAGGTAGAAAGCTGAAGGATGACTATCATATCGTCTGGGATATCTTGCAGATACCTGAAGCCCAGCTGCACGTCTACACGCTTGAAGAAGCTGAAAAGTTGAGGTTTTCCGGAAGCGCCTTTATTAAAGAAGCTGAAAGCGGTATCACAATCTATCCTTGACGAGACCTTTTCAAGATAGCTACTGCCTTTAATTGGAAAAACCTTATCTTCAATATCAGTCATCCCTTCGCTGGCTGGTGTGAAAAATGTTCGAAGACATTCATGGAATATTTCTTGACTTGGACGGTTGCATGTATCGTGGGAACACGGCCATTCCTGAAGTCGGCAAGAGTATAGCCGTCCTGAAGGAGAGAGGGTACAGGCTGCTTTATGTGACAAATAATGCGTCGAGAACTCAGAAAGATTATGTCGACCACTTTGCTAGGATGGGATTGCCTGCGGACGAGAAAGAGTTCTTCACGTCTGCTATGGCGACGTCAGCTTATATGCTGGAAAGATATGGCCCGGGGAGAAGGGTGTTTGTGGTCGGAACAAGTGCACTTAAAGAGGAACTCAAAAGGAAAGGATTCGTTATATTGGGAGAAGATGAAGCCAAGACTGCTGAGTTTGTTGTTCTATGCTTGGACTTGGAGACGACATACAGACGTTTGACGGCTGCATGTTATGCCATACAAAATGGCGCCAAATTCATAGCCACAAACCTAGACATGGTTTTGCCTGTTGAAGATGGTTACTGGCTTGGTGCTGGCGCTCTGGCATCAGCCATCTCTGCTGCCACCGGCGTCAAGCCATTTCTAATAGGAAAGCCTTCTAAGATCATAATCCAAATGGCCTTAAAGTATTCTGGTCTGAAGAAGGATGAAGTTCTTCTCGTCGGGGATAAGTTTGAAACCGACATAAGGGTGGCGAACAGACTCAAGATGAAGTCTGCGCTTGTCTTGACAGGTGTCACAACCGTCGAACAGCTTACGAGGATACCTAAGAAGTTTCACCCTAATGTGGTCTTAGAAAGTGTAAATGGCCTTCTTGACGTGCTGCCTTGAAAGAGGTGGGTGACGTCAAAGAATGTTTATCAACCAAAGCTTCATACTGTGGCCGTGGTAACAAGAGTATACCTTTCTATGCCGGTTATTGTAAACAGGAATATTGAATTAGCACGATTCATCGCCAAGATTGTTAGAGAAAACGGGCTGGAGGTCTCCTCCTATTGGGTGGCGGAAGAAGACCCTGGCACTTCGATGCCTCCTGAACTTGTCTGCAAAAGGGACATAAGTGCACTTGATGATTCGAATGTTGTCATCGCAGATGTTTCAAAGCCAAGCGTCGGGGTAGGCATGGAAATCATGTATTCGATCATCCATAAGAAGGAGGTAATATGTTTGCATAGGAAGGGAGAAGCGTTGAGTAAGTTGCTGATTGGCATGCCTGGCAAAACTTTGATAGAATATGGGGCCCTTCAAGAACTGCACGCCGAACTGTCGAGGATATTGGAGCAGGTCGACAAAAGGCCTCGGTGAAGAAGCGCTTCGAAAAGCATCAAAAGTGAAATGGCATCATGTCTCTTTCCTGCCTCATGGACCTCTATGTTATATTGTTAGAAATCTTTCGTAGCGATCTGCAGTTCTCTTATGTGGGTGGACAAGAGGGTTTATTAACGTGTTCTACCTCAGCTTCCCATATGTCTGAAGTGAAACAGAAACGACTCAGATTCGGTGAGTATGGTATCATATTGTTCATCGCCGTCTTGGGAATATTGGGTATCTTGTACTTTGGTGGCTTTGTGCAACTTGGTTGGGAATTCTATGTCGGAATCATTCTTGGAAGCGAAGGAGTCTACACCATTTTCTTCGTCTTCTCTCACAGGAGCCAAATTCGGAGAGAGGACCGAAACTACATGTTCATGTGGGGATATGTCCTAGCTGCCCTGGGTTTCGCATTATTCGTAGACATTTTCACGAAGAACCTACTGCTTAACATAAGTGTCGCAGTCTTGATAGGAGCCATCTTGGGAGCACTAAATATAAAATATGCAGGCAGATGATTGGATGGCAGCAGAGATCAACTTGCATACATCTCCGTCGAGCTCCTTTGGAGTCAAATTACCTTCTTCTGAATATTATGTTTATAAGGCAGATGTTAACACTTGCCAGTTAGGATAAGAATGACAGACATTGTTGAAAGAGTCAAGGGGGAACGAGGGCTGATGGAGAAAGTCACATCTTATGTCCCAGGCTATCATGGATACAAAGAGAAAGAACTCAGAAGAGAATCTGACAAGATCGTAAGAGAATATGCCGTAAGAAAGCTGAAGGAGGCTAAGACCGCGGTCAACGAGGCGGTTAGAGAAGTTTCTGATTCCGGCAACATCAGTGCATTCCAATATGCGAATAGGGCTCTTGCAGTTCTCGACAGGGTAACAAGCAAGGTTGAACATGCTGACTACGGTTACTCCGGCTTCTTTGACGCCGTAAAGGTGAGAGAGGATAAGCTGGATAAGTTGATCGAATTCGACTACACATTGATCGACTTGGCAGAATCCGTCAAAACTGCCGCCTCTTCTGTGGCAGGTCAACCCGACATGGGTAAGGCATTCGACGAATTCAGAAAAAAAGTGCTGGAGATAGAGTCAACACTAAATAACAGGGAGCAGGTGATCTTTGAGGTGACGAAATAATGCCAGAGGTAATAGAATGGGCGACACAAGATGAAAACGATGTCGTCTACCGATACCCCAAGAACACCATCACATGGGGAAGCCAGCTCGTTGTAAGAGAATTCCAAGCCGCAGTGTTCTTTAGAGACGGAAAAGCATACGACGTCTTCGGCGCCGGACGGCACACCATAACAACACAGAACCTGCCTCTGCTTACAAGCATACTGAGCAAGATAACAGGATTTGATAGGTCACCGTTCACCGCCGACGTCGTCTTCGTCTCAACAAAGCAGTTCAAGGGCCTTTTCGGCGCAAGCGGCCAAACTACAGACCTTGCACCGTTGAAGTTCTTTGGCGCATACTGGTTCAAGGTCTCTGATGTGAAGACGTTTGTCGTGGAGGTTGTCGGAGGCCAAAGCATCTATGAGACACCGCAGATTAACGACTTCCTCAGAGGATACATGAACGAGAGGCTGATCTCACAACTATCGAAATACGACATAGTCACAGTCTTCAGCAAACTCGAGGAAGTCTCCTTCAAGGTCAAATCTTCAATTCTAGACGAATTTCTAAGAATAGGAATAGAACTGATGGACCTAAAATTCGAGGGCATAGATACAACACCCGAATACAGAGAGAGATTGTTCTGGCTCAAACAAACCGGGGCAACGACGACAGTCCTCCAAATGGATACTGCAAAATCGGTTGCAGGATCACTTGCCCAGTCACCCGGAGCAGCGCTCGGCGCAGGAATGGTGATAATACCACCACTTATGCAAACCCAAGCCCAACAACCCCAGCCAACACCAGCACCCACAGCACAGGCTACCCCACAGCAGCAGCCACCAGCACCGACTTCACCAGCTGCGCCAACGGCTGCAGCGCCACCAGTCAAACTCAATTTCTGCCCCAACTGTGGGACAGACTTAAGAAGCCTCTCGGCAGCACCAAAGTTCTGCCCAAACTGTGGCTCAAAGCTGCAGTAGGCGCCAATTGTTCATATATATGAACAGGGAACGCTTGGATGCTCGGGTCTTCGCCTATCATCTACGCATTACGATAACCTGCAATGGGCAAAATGGTGGCAAGTCAAGCTTGATATCAAACTTGATTCCAAAGAAGGAACGCTTTTATCTTGCAGATGGCGAACAGTGGTAGATGCCAGAAACCAAGAGGATCGTCCTAGACTGGAAGGGTGGACTCAAGTTCGTCGGACAGAATGAAGAAGGTGTTACTGTCAACTTTGATGTATCAAAAAGGTCGGGCGGTGACGGGGAAGCCTTAAGTCCGATGGAGACGCTATTGGCATGCCTTGGCGCATGTGAAGGTATAGCTGTGGTCCGATTGTTGAGGAAGATGAGGCAGAATCTGACAGGTTATCATGTTGAGTTGACTGGGATAAGAAGAGATGAGGACCCCAGCATCTACACGGACATCGGTCTAAAATATGTGATAAGAGGCAGAGCTTTAAGCAAAGACGCAGTTGAAAAGGCGATAAGGCTCGCTGAGCAGAAGTACTGTTCCGTTCGCGGCATGATAGAGAAGACTGTGAAGATGTCTTCTTCCTATGAAATAGTAGAAGAATAAGGTCAATGTTTCACTAACCAAATGCTATATATGTGCTCTAACCATACAGCAGTTGCGTGCTTTAATTGAAGATAGCTAAAGTCGAAGCTTTGGTGTCAAAGCCTCCAAGATCCTTTGTCTTCGCAAAGGTCACGACCACAGACGGTCTGGTCGGCTACGGCGAAGCTGCCTCCGATGGAGCTTCGGACGTCCACAAGCAGAGCATAGAAGTGATAGGCAAGACTGTCATAGGACTGGATCCATTTGAAATCGGTCGCGCATATCACATAATGGATAATGCTTTCTTTGGCTGGAACCCTGAGGCGACAATGCGGGCAGTGGGTGCGATCGACGAAGCTCTGTATGATATCAAAGGAAAAGTGCTCAAGACACCCGTTTATAATCTTCTAGGAGGCCGTTTCAGAGACAAGATAAAGCTCTACTGTCACATTATACTCAGACCAGGCGAAAAAGTCACCCCGGACTCTGTCGCTGAGGGCGCAAGACGCCAGCTCAAGTTTGGATTTAGAGCAATCAAATTTGACCCTTTTACGGCAGTTGCTAGACAAGAACTTGCTGAAAAGGAGTTGGGTTTTGTCTCTATTCCACAGGGTAGCAGTTTTCCAAGGGAGTTAACTTCGAAATCGATCGAACTCGTCAAGGCGGTGAGGGAGGCTGTGGGGGGAGGCGTAGACATAATGTTGGATATACATGGTAGATTCGACATAGAATCGGCAATAAGGATCGGCAGACTGCTTGAACCATACGACCTACTGTTCTACGAGGAACCGATTCCCCCAACAAATGACGAACTGCTTGCGTATGTCAGACAGAGAGTGAACATACCTATCTGTGTTGGCGAAAGAAGATACACGCTTGAAAGCTTCAGAAGACTCTTCGCCTTGAATGCAACCGACATAATAATGCCCGATCATTCCAGAAGTGGTGGGATAACCTGGGTGAAAAAGGTTTCTGAAATGGCTCAAACATATTTCATCCCCGTCGCTCCCCATGTTGTTTTCTCAAGCCCGCTGAACGCCGTGATAAGTGCGCACACGATGAGTTCAATACCCAACTTTCTCATCCATGAATCAATGGGGCCGCAAAGACTCGAATTATACAAGAGTATAATCAAGCCACATGTCTTGCCAGAAGACGGATACCTAAAAGTACCAGACGGCCCTGGCTTCGGTGTTGAACTTAACGAAGAAAGCCTGGAAGCCGAGTTCGAGGAAAGCCTAGTCGGATTATAACCTTGCCAGCCTTGGTCTCTCAGCAGGTCCGACTTCAGACGCCTTCTTGTAGCGACGCAACCCTTGAGTCCTAAGAACAGAATAAAGTTTCTTCAGATCAACGTTGGTCTGAGCTACAATATCATTTATCGACACCCCTTCCCTGTAAAGTCTTATCGCATTGTTCAACGCCCTGATGTTCTCTTCCCTCCCCCGTTTAACAAACTTGGGTTTCCAATTCAAATAGCATTCTTTAAAACGTTCAAACTCTTTAGCCTTGACGATCGGACGATTCAAAGTAAAAAAGTCCACAATGACCCCAATTTCGTCATGTCTGGCAACCGTGTAGGCGTAGATCGTGCTATGCGCCTTCTTCCTAGGCCTTTGAACAGCGATCTTGCCAACCCTAAAGAAATCCCGCATCTGTCTGACTATAAACTGGCTCTTGCTGTTCAAGACAAACTTTGGATAGTGACGCTTATGCGACAAGATGACAGAGAAGTTTCCCTGTCCATCGACCAATCCGACAACATAATCTGCAGAAATTTTGTCCATTGATAGATATCGGAGACTCCCTAATTCTTAAGTATTTCTCCAGAATCTGCTACATAAGTGTAGATCGAGGTTTATTGTACTTGCCTTCTTCTTATTTCAGATATTGCCTTTGCTAGGGTTAGTCGCGCTATAGAACTAGGACATATGTCAAACTGGTTGTAAAGCCTATTGATCATAGAAGGAAGTATGAAGGAAACACCATAACCGAAGATGCTCGTAAGATAGCTTTCAAACTCTTCTATATGATCAGCTAGCTCTTCCTCTGATGCCAAATGATTATTATTCATAAACTGATAGATGATCGCGTTCTTAGCATTCTCTCCAAGGAATGATAAACTATAATTGATAATTTGAACGACCTTGGTCTTTACTTGGCATTCTGGGACCATCTTCAATAGTTCACCAGTCAATTGACAGTTTAGACTTATGAGTTTAATAGAACGAAGACAAAATTATGCAACCTCTGACAAAGAAAAAATTAATTAGAGAAAGGTTGTGCTCGATTCTAGGCGATAAAGGCTGCATATTCCTTGACCTAATGTTTCGTAGCATGTGGCACCATGGTGTCAATTCAAGATATAAATATAGGATGGTATGATAGTCCTATGATATGAAGAAGGCGCGAATAACTATAACGATAAACACAGAGCTATTGGAGGCAATAGACGACTTGGTTAGAAAAAGGCAGCTCGTCGAGCTAAAGGAAGGAAAACTAGCGTCGAGCAGAAGCTCAGTAATAGAGGACTTGGTCGAAAAAGGGATTAGACAAGCAGAAGCCTGAATGCTCAGCCAACAAGTCAATGTATCTAAAGCAAGATTGCAAACAAAGAAAAAGGAATCTAAGCCGCCAGAGGGCTATATTGACGATTTACTGTCATCGACGCCTCCAAACAGGTTTGACCCTAGGGATACTTTCCTATCAATTAGCTCCATATGTCGCAAAGAATGGCGATGTCGTAGCAAATGATTTTTATTGGGTAGGTATTGATATTTAAGTATCCCTAGAACAGGACCAATTTGGCAGCTCATAACGTTTATTATTCCATTTAAATTTTCAAGGCTGCCTCATTGTAAACTGGATCCAAGAATTTATAATCTTTGATAATACTCATGCGCTCTAATGTGTTTATAATGTTAGATAATATGCTTGTTGATATAGTTGTACCTTCATTTTCTTCTACATATTTTTTTATTCTACTCCAACTGTTTTCACCTTTGGCTATCCCATTCAGAACTGTTGCATATCGTCTACTTGCTCTAGTTTTTATCAAATGTTCCAATTCGTCTCTAGCCAAATTGATAGCCATGTCTTTGACTACCTCAATTTTTTCATTACCTCTTGAAACTTCATTACCGAAAAATGTCAGCCATCCTGGTATACCATCAAAAAATGTTACAGCCTCATCCAAAGTCTCTTCTGCCACGGAAATGTTTAATTCTTTGAACCCAGTTTTTAAGAAGTCTTTTGCCATTTGTTCAGAGAAACGCTCAATAGACAAATTGTAATAATATCTTCCATATAATGGAGACGTTGGAACATCTATTTTTAGAAAATCAAGTAGTAAACCAACTTCAGAACCACTAAAAATGAAAGTTATGTTCCTGTCGTAATCATAT
>CAYUWR010000032.1:0-43521 GCA_964448685.1 uncultured Nitrososphaeria archaeon | reverse complement strand
CTCTAGAAGACATAATGGTGCTTAACTACAGATATGAACTGCTTTTTTCGTCTAAGTCTTCTTGCACATCTCTTGGAATAAGTTCGAAGGATCTGTCGCTGATAGCACAGAATTGGGATCTCTATCAGGCGATCGAAGATGGAATCGTAAACTTAGAATATAAGGTGAACGCTGACCCGAAGGTTTTCACGCAAGTTGAAGCCGGTTCGCTCGCGCATAGAGGCCTAAATTCAGATGGCTTAGCATTGTGCATCAACGCGCTAAGGTCAAAGGATGACAGACAAGAACTGGCAGTTCCACTAATATCTGTTGTAGGTTGGTCGATCTTGAACTCAAACAATCTTACAAAGGCATTCGACTGGATACAGAACGCGAGAAGGTCTGCTTCGATAAATTTTATGGTTGCAAAACATGATCTGATTGTCGACATAGAAATCACACCCAGAGAGTTCGATTATATAGAGCCGGACGACCATGGGCAGATCGTTCACACCAACCATTTCTTATGTGACAGATTCAAGAATCTTGAAGGAAACATATCACCATGTTCTTGGACAAGACTGCTTAGGGCAAACCAATTGGTCAAAGATCTAAGACGTGAACAGAGCGTCGAGAAAACCAAGTTGATCTTAAGAGACCACTTTGACTACCCATACTCGATCTGCAGGCATGTGACAGGCGAGCCCGGGATCGCTGGAACATCGAAGACGCTGGCTTCAACTATCATTGACACCTCCAGATTCGAAGTTCACTATACAATAGGCAACCCATGTTTAAGCGAATACAGGACGGTCAAAGTCCTCAGATGAGCCGAAGTCAAAGAGAGTTGAAGGCCACATGAAGAAGATGATTGTGCCCAAGCCAGTTTCGGCTGGCATAATCCTCTCCTACAAATGCAACAGCCGCTGCCGACATTGCATGTATGCATGTTCACCAGAATGGAGAAGCGACTGGATCACAGAAGATGACCTAAAAACCGTCTTGGGCAAGCTCTCGAACAAGATTTTGCCCAGCCCTCTTGGACCAAACGCGATCAGCATAAACTATGGTCTACACTTGACAGGAGGAGAGCCATTTCTGAACTTCAACCTCTTGCTCAAGGCTGCAGAAATCGCGAACGAACTCGGAATACCATCGACCTTTGTCGAGACAAACTGCTTTTGGGCAGTCGACGAAAGCACGGCAGAAGCTAGACTGGCACAGTTGAAGGAAAAAGGTTTAAAAGGAATCCTTGTGAGCGTCAACCCATTCATACTCGAATATGTACCGTTTGAGAGGACAGAGAGGGTCATTAAAGCTGGAAGACATGTGTTTGGTGCCAACGTCATCGTCTATCAAGAAGACTTCTTGGATCAATTTAGGCAACTCGATGTAAAGGGCACGATGCTATTTGAAGAGTACCTGCTGAGGGCCGGCAGCCAAGGCTTCAGATATGTTGAACTGATACCGATGGGCAGAGCAGCTTATAGTCTTGCAGGCCTTTACCGGAGATTTCCTGCCAGACAGTTCTTTGGCGAATCCTGCCTAGACAGCATACTGCGGAGGTGGCATGTGCACACAGACAACTATGGCAACTATATGGCAGGCTACTGCGGAGGCATTTCTCTTGGGGCTGCCAAAGAGTTGGATTCGATGTTTGAGGGAATCGACTTAGAGGAGATGCCGATCGTGAACGCATTGGCCACCGACATAAGGAAGCTATATCAGTTAGCCACCGAAGAATTTGGATACAGGGAACTTGTGGAGGGATATATTTCAAAGTGCCACCTATGCCTTGACATTAGAAGACACATCGCCAAGTTGACAGGAAGGTTCAAAGAGCTCAGCCCAAGAGAGTTCTACCTTCAACTCAGCTAAATGCTAGAAAGCTTAATATCTCAACAGTTAGAAGTTCACATGGGTTTTAGCAGTTGGATCCTTGGACCTTTGTCACCATCGGCGAAATAGAAATTGACATATTTCGCCTCATATCGACCTTGATCGCTGCCATTATTGCGGCAGCCGTCTACAAGTTTCTCAGCAGATCGATTACACAATTCAGCGAAAGGCTAGGGCTTGAACCTCACGTCCAGAATTCGATCCGCCTCGTCGTACGTGTCGTAACACTTGTAGCGTTGACCGCAGCAATCTTTTCGATATATGAATTGCCAACATCATGGTTGATTGGAAGCTCCGCCCTAGTAGGTGCAGCAATAGGCTTCGGCTCATCCCAGACAATAAATAACATTGTCGCAGGCTTCTATGTGGTCATAAGTAGACCATTCTCCGTCAAAGACTATGTTATAATAGGGGATGTTGAAGGGCAAGTCGAGGAAATAACGATAAACTATACCAAGCTCTATACACCCTCCTTCAACCTACTCTTGATTCCAAACGTGCAGGTGATGAACAGCAGGATCACAAATTGCACACACGAGGGATTCATAAAATACACGTTTTCTCTAAGCTTTCCCCATGGCAACATCCAAAACGAAGAACTGTTGAGAAAGTGTATAGATCCGGCAATAGATGAATTCTACGAAAAATACAGGGACAGGGGGCTGAGGAAACCCGAAGGCTATTACGAGACAACCGGCAACTTTGGAAGAAGCTTCAAGATAAGGATATTTGCGCCAAGAGGAGACGCCAAAAACCTGTATCTGCTGCGCTCCGAGTTGGCAGACATGATAACAGACAAGTGGGATATCGTAAGAGGCAAATAGAAATCCGAGAAAAGGCGTGGCACAGACACACAACCCCCTGAAGCCATCATCATATGTTGAATGTCCGATACAATCCACTAAACTTATTTAAGTAAACCATCATGGGCCTGTGTAACATGCGGCAACTGATACATTACGGCGTATACATCCCAAACTATCAGCCAGTCGGACTGATTCTGAAGTACAAGAACACCCGGATGCAGTTGGACTCGGAAGCCGAGCAGATGGCCCTAGCTTTCGCTAAGAAATTTGGCACCGACAGCATGAATGATCCAGTTTTCGTCTCAAACTTTCTTGAAGACTTCGCCAAGAAGCTTGGGATCAAAACAGCCTGCAGGGTTGAAGACTTTGATTGGGGAGAATTCACAGCCTATCTGGAGAGAGAAAAAAGGAGAAGGGACAGCTTAAGTAGAGAAGAGAAGAAAAAGTTGGCTGAGGAGAGAAAGAAGGCTAGGGAAGCGTTGAAGGAGAGATATGGGTATGCGACAGTTGACGGCTCAAAGATCGTCTTACAGAACTGGATCGTCGAACCACCCTGCATATTTACCTCGAAAGGAAAGAATCCGATGAGAGGAAGATGGAAGAGGGCGGTTGCCAGAAACGAGATAACGCTGAATCTGAGCGAGAGACCAGAGGGGCTTGAGGAAGGATGGAAGGAGATCGTCTGGAAAAGCGAATGCATGTGGATCGCTTCATGGAGAAACCCCTTGAATGGCCGGATGAAGTACGTCTGGTTCTCTCCAAACAGCAAAATAAGGCAGAATAGGGAAATGGAGAAGTGGAACAAGGCGCTGGAGTTGAAGTCGAAGATCAAAGACATCGAACAGAAGATTCGGGAGAACCTTGGATCAAAGGACGAAAACAGAAGAAAACTTGCTACCGTCGTCTACCTGATCAAGGAGTCAGGGATGAGGGTCGGAGATGAAAGGATAGCTGGCGAAATGGGGACTGTAGGCTGCACGACTCTGAAAGATCAAAACCTGCAGATAGATGGAAACAAGGTCATCCTAGACTTTGTAGGAAAAGATTATGTGCAATGGCACAGAGAGATCGTTCTCCCTCAAAAGGTCATCTCAAACTTGAAAGAATTCAAGGAAAAGGCTGTGGAAGGAATAATCTTCGATGGAGTGAACTCGCAGAAAGTAGCCAAGTTCCTCCAAGAGGTAGTTCCAGGGGCATCAGCTAAAACATTCAGAACGATGATAGCAGGAGAGACATTAAAGAAGGCGATGGAGGAGACAAGAGGAAAGTTTGATGGAGGAGAATTCGAGAACATGATCAGGTTCAAGTACATCAACTGTGCAGTCGCAAGAAGACTGAATCACAAGAGAAAGCTTCCAGACAAGTTCGAAGAGAAACTTATAAAAAAAGAGGAGAGAGTGAACGCCAGAAAAAGAGAATATGAAAGCCTCATCGCCAAAACAGATGACGGAAAGGAAAGGGCCATGAAGAGAATCGAGCGAGCCAAACTATCTTATAGAAAAGCTCTTCTGGAATACCAACTTTATAAGGATGTGTCTGAATGGAATCTGAACACGTCCCTTTCTTCGTACATCGACCCAAGACTTGTCGTAGACTATGCGAGAAGAAATGGGGTCAACATAGGACGTCTGTATTCTAGAAGTCTCAGGGAAAAGTTCAGCTGGGCCATACCGGACACCCTCCTCGAACCACGCCCTCAAAGGCTCTGACATCAAGTCCGAGCATAAGTTTTTCCTCTATAAAGCTGGAAACAGAGTTGAACAGTATCAAGTCCTCCCTTCTATGTTGAGTCGGAGACAGATGATGATGTTTCTAAAGTTAGAGGAGAATTTCCTGCCGTCAAATCAGGAAACTGGCTTATAGACGATACCCAGACTATCAGCATACGAGTAGGCCTGATCCATCTCATCTCTAGACACCCTTCTGGCGATCCCCTTGTAGTTGTCCGGATACCTTTGTACAAGATAATCGGGATGATATTGTTCCATTATGTTGACCAACGCATTTGGTAGATTCTTCGAGACCCACTCGAGAATAGTCTTGGTACAGCACTCCAGGTGGCCGGGGAGAACCAGATGCCTCACAATCATGCTCCCATTTTCGTGGGCAAGCTTATGATTTCTTGAGACAACTTCAAAATAGTTGTTTACCTTAGAAAGTTGCCTTGCACAGCTGTCGCTTCCATATTTGAAGTCCGGAAGCCATATGTCAATTACATCGGATAAAAGCTTCATAGATTCCAAAGAGCAGTACATGTTACTGTTCCAAAGCAGGGGAACATTCGTGTTCAAAAGCTTCAAAGAAGACAGTATTGTATGAAGATTTGGCGTTGGCTCGCCTCCGACATAGTTTATGTTGGCAGCATCACCCTCCTTCAACTTCTGAGCTATCAACGCCAAAGTTCTCGGTGTGACGCTGGCGCCGTTGTCTGGGTCAGAGGAGATATCCCAGTTCTGGCAGTACACGCAGGGGCCGAAATTGCATCCTGCAAAAAATATTGTCCCAGAGCCGCCTACGCCTATCAGAGGCGCCTCCTCCCCGAAGTGGTGAAACCATGTCGCCACTTTAGGATCATATCCTACTCTACAGTAACCTTTTTCTCCAGCCTTTCGGTTTACAAGACATCTCCATTCACAAAAGCGACATCTTTCCACAATCCTGTCTGCCAAGGCAATCTTGACATCGATGAAGTTTGGTTCAGCCTTCTCAAATCCGACGGCTTCCTGTCCTTGCTCGACATCCTCGAGAAGCCTCGAGAATTCATCATGTAGTCTGTCATGAAGTCTCCAAAGGGATTCTTCATCAAGGCCTCTAGGGTTTTCGGATGGGATTCTCTTACATAGCATATACTTTGCGGGAGACTCATTATCCATGACCTTCCTGTACCAGGAAAGTCTACGTCTGACCTCGTGATCCCTCCAAACCGCCTCAGCGTCTGCTCTGAAGACGATCATGCCTCCTTCCGATAAGATAATGGACTGTTCAAAATATAAGAATTTGCGAACATTTTTTAAGCGGTGTCATAGAGGATTGCTTGGTGTGGTAGTGGGTTGGTTGAACGATGCCCCGAATGTGGGGCGGTAATGACATATGAGGTTTCTACAAAAAAGTACCTTTGCAAATCCTGTGGGCTTTACGTCACAAAAGAACAGATTCTTGAACTAAGAGATAAAGGACGTGAGGTTTCAGAGAAAGATCAAAAGAAAAGACGCCAGAACGAGGTACTTAGCTGGTGGCTTTCAAAGAAGTAGCATTGTAGGAGAATGACCTGCGTGAGCCTCTGCAGGATCGTAGGGATAGGAAATGAGCTGCTGATAGGAGATGTCGTGAACACCAACGCATCCTATATCGCCAGGTTCCTGAACCGACACGGCTATTTCGTCGACAAGATAACGTGTATAAGAGACAGATACGAGGCAATATCTGAAACCATATTAGAGGCGAAGAGGGACAACGTCAACTACCTTTTTACGACAGGAGGACTCGGCCCCACATACGACGAC
This sequence comes from uncultured Nitrososphaeria archaeon, assembly GCA_964448685.1. Classification (GTDB taxonomy): domain Archaea; phylum Thermoproteota; class Nitrososphaeria; order JACIWG01; family JACIWG01; genus CAYUWR01. The sequence continues at coordinate 37,334 of CAYUWR010000032.1, read as the reverse complement.
ATCACGATGGAGAGCGTTGCCAAAACCCTAGGCTTCGACCTAGTCCTAAATGAGGAGACATTACTCAAGCTCCAGGCACGCGCCAAAGCAAGGGGACAGCCCTTCAACGATTCAATCAAGAAGATGGCATACCTTCCAAAAGGATGCAGGATGATCCCAAATGAGTTGGGTGCAGCACCAGGCGCGGACATCAATCTCGGGGGACTCAGGATATTTGTCCTGCCAGGCGTTCCCTTAGAGATGAAAGGTATGATCAAGAGCTACATATCTAAAACCCTGCCCAACCTTGGAAGATACTATCAGAAGAGACTCGTCCTCCAAGGCATAGGAGAATCAGGACTAGCTCAGACGATAGCAGAGATAGCCAGAACCTACAGAGACATATATATCAAGTCCCATCCAAGGCTAAAGAAAGGCAGATACTATATATCTCTCCACATATATGTGTACGACGTCACCTCCGAGCATGCGATCGAACACGTGAAGGAGGCTGCTGAGACGATAATCAGCCGATTCGCAGACTACATACAATAGGACAACCCTAAGAATTATTAACAGACAGGCCACTACTCTATAGCCAGATGTATCTGGTCTTTATAACCGGAACCGCTGGATCAGGAAAGTCAACGTTGGCTTCAGTCCTCAAAAGATGGTATGAAGAACGCGAGTCCGACGTCATAGTCTTGAACCTTGACCCAGGCGCCCTGAAGTTGCCCTATAAACCCGATGTTGACATAAGAGATTACATCGACATCAAGCAGATCATGGATGAATATGAACTTGGACCAAATGGCGCCCTGATCGCGGCATCAGACATGATAGCAGTCAACCTAAGCAACGTCAAGGAGGAAATAGAAGAGCAGAAACCAGACTATGTCATCGTCGACACCCCTGGACAGCTTGAGCTCTTCGCGTTCAGGGAAAGTGGACCCTATGTCGTGAACAACCTCAGCGAAGAAAACAAGCTGGTGCTCTTCTTATATGATTTTACAGTGGCATCTTCGCCGTTCAACTTCCTATCAACAGCGTTACTGTACAACTCGCTGAGGCTTAGACTCAACCTGCCACAGATTCCAGTCCTGACAAAAACCGACTTAAGTAAGATTCTCACAAGAAAGATCATGGACTGGTGCACAAAACCCAAGCTGCTAGAAGATGAGCTGGCAAAAGAAAAAGACAGCGAGAGATACCTGATCGCATATGAAATATTCAAGGCCTTCTCGAGACAGGCTCTGCTGCCAACACCGCTCCCCGTTTCCTCAATCACCTGGAACGGTATGCTGAACCTCGGTTCTGCCATCTCCAACATTCTAAGAGGGGGAGAAGAATATGAGGCTTAAGCCACTCGCAGCTGAAGCCAATAGGCAATAGATTGCATCACTGCCCACAGACCATCTGCAGCAGGACACAGGCCTGTTCGACAAGAGACGCCAACGTGAGAGCCCTCGGGCTACGGTCTCTTCCAAAAAACAAATGATTTATTTATGCATGTCTCGTTGACCTAGGCGAAGGAGCAAATTGGAGCCAGCAACAGAAGTTGTCGAATTAAGCGAGAACATTCAAGCCCTGTTCAACAAAAAAAGGGATCTTGTGAACGAATTCAACACTTTGAAGAACAAGATAGAGACGGTAAGAAACAGTGTCTGGACGCAGAAAAGAAAATTGAACAGCCTCTATGTAGAAAGAGAAAGATTAGACAAACGCTTCAATGAACTAGTTGAACTAAAGAGAAGACTTATCATAGAAAACACAGAGCGCCGTTCTACCCTAAACAAGAAGCTGTCACCTTCGAGAGATTCAAACCGAAGGCCATCCCTCGAAGAAATAAGTGGATTAGAGAGGAGACTTGAAAGCATTGAGTGGAAGCTTCAGACAGAGCCCAAGGCAAAGGGACTGGAACTAAAGTATGTAGAGGAAGCGAACAGACTCAGAAGGGAGCTCGCGAAGAAGAAGAAGGCTTTCGAAACCAGCGAGGAAATCAGACAACTGAAGCAGTTGATAGAAGAGAAAAGTGAGCAGATCGACAACATAAACGAGGAACTGGACGATATAAGAGCAAGGCTTGAGCAACTAAAGGCGGAAATCAAGCAGGAAAAAGACATACTCAATACCGCGACCAAAGAGGAGAATATGTTCTTTGACAAGATCACAGCCTTAAGGTCCGAGATAGAGAAGGTGCAGGCTGAGATCAACAAACTTATGTCACAGAAGAAGATCGTGGTAGGCAAGATCAGGGAAAAACAGAATAGCCGTTACCAGATGGCAATGGAGAGAAGGAAGGCGATAGTGAAGGAGGAACTGCGGAAGAAGGTTGAGAGAGGAGAGGGACTTACATTTCAAGAGCTCCAACTATTATACGACGAAGGCGAATGGAACACATAAGGCTGAAGGCTAAAGATTAATACCCGTATCGGGGAATGCTACCTAATGGCAAGATATAGGCTAGAGAGAGGCTACGTTCACTTGATAACCGGAGACGGCCCAGGAAAGACCACCGCCGCCATTGGACTGGCAGTCAGAGCCCTGGGAAACGGCTTAAGAGTCTGCATCGTACAATTCATGAAGAACCAGCATTGGAGAACTGGGTATGGCGAGATCAGATTCTTCAAGAGGACAAGAAACGTTGAAATCAGACAGTTTGGGACAGGCTCGTTCATAAAAGAGGGAAGCTACTCTTCAGCCGACGCCAAACTCGCAGAAGAAGGCTTAAAGTTCGCAAAAGAAAAGATGCTTTCTGGAAAATATGATTTGATGATTTTGGACGAAGCCAACGTCGCACTTGACTTCGGCCTAATAGACCTAGAACAAGTCCTATCTCTGATCAGATCGAAGCCGACACAATTGGAGCTCATATTGACTGGAAGAAACGCGCCCAAAGAACTCTATGATGTCTCAGACTATGTTGTGTCGATTGATTCTATAAAACATCCCTACGACAGGGGAGTCGAAGCCAGAAGGGGAATAGAATATTGAAGAGACAACCTCATCGAAGGAGGATAAGTCAAACATATTCGTCTAGAATGCAAAGTTTTTAATTGATTAGATCTTATGTGCAATAGATGAGTAGCGCGGCCCAGACAAGACTCCTCGTATTATGTGTTGACAGAGACAACGACCTATTCGAGAAGACTGGAATTTCTTCACCGGTCATAGGCAGAGACGCATGCCTAAAGGCAGCGGAGGCGCTGGCTCTTGCCGACCCTGAAGAAGCCGACGCTAACGCCATCTTTGCAGCGATAAAGGAATATGACACCCTAAAGTCGAAGGGATTCGCCCCCGAAGTCGCAATAGTAACTGGAAAATTCGCTGGAGGGGTAGAATCGGATGCGAAGGTCCGCGACGAGCTCATGCAGGTGAAGGCAACGTTTCCGGTTGAAGGAGTCGTCTTCGTAAGCGATGGATTCGAGGACGAATACCTTCTGCCCATAGTCCAAACCATAATCCCCATCTTCTCAGTGAGAAGAGTTGTGATCAAGCACAGCGGGCGTGTCGAGGAATCCTATGTCGTCCTCGGAAAATACCTCAAGATGCTTATCTTTGACCCAAGATATTCGAAATACTTCCTGGGGATCCCTGGGCTATTCCTGCTAATATTCGCAAGCCTGATCCTCGTCGGCTTCGTGAACCAGGCGATGCTAGGCGCACTCTTCTTTGTTGGAATACTCTTGACGATAAGAGGATTCGGCGTCGACGCCCTGCTCGGGAAAGCCAAGAAGCTTTCCCCCTCAAGCTACATACGAGTCTTTTCGGTACTCGGCATGATCATCATGTTCATCGTGGCATTCTATCGAGGGTTCACTGCGATCGGCCTAACGCCTGAATACAAGATCGTCGCCAGCGACCCTTCAAGGCTGCCAGAGTTCCTTTCCCTCTTATCAGGCCTAATGATAGAAAACGGCCTCCTCTACATGTGGATAGGTGGGGGAATATACTATATGGGACACATCCTCTACACATTCATCAGAGAGAGCCTATACAGGGCTTTCAAGTACACGGTCGGAATAATCACGCTGATCCTCCTATACTTTCCACTGATGGAGCTTTCACAGGTCCTGAAGGATCCAACCAGAAGCCCCTTCTCAGTCGTCTCAACACTGCTCATGGGACTGGCGCTCTTGTTCGTGATCCTCTCGTTCGCTTACCTGAAGATTGCCGAAAGAAGGTCGAAATAGGCGGGTGCACGATGTTCAAGAAGATACTGGAGATATTGGGGGCCTACAAGGTCTACGAATATTGGTTGAACAGGCAGATCAGAAACAAGCCCATCCCATCTCACGTGGGCATAATCTTAGATGGGAACAGGAGATGGGCTTCTGAAAAAGACCTTGACCCCTGGTTTGGACACGAAAAGGGTGCAGAAAAGGTTGAGCAGCTTCTCGACTGGTGTTCAAAGCTTAAAGTCAAGTCTGTAACGTTGTACGCCTTTTCCACCGAAAATTTTCGAAGGACAAAAAGTGAAGTTGAGGAAATCATGCGTATAGCCAGGGAAGAGTTCAGGAAAATCCTAACTGACGAACACATACACAAAAACAAGGTGCGTATCAAGGTTATCGGCAGATTGAACCTGCTCCCAGAAGATTTGAGACATCTGATAAGAGATGTCGAAGAATCAACGAAAAACTATAACGAATATTTCCTAAACGTAGCCTTCGCCTATGGAGGAAGAGCCGAAATCGTGGATGCCGCCAGAAAAATAGCTGAAAAAGTTAGGAATGGCGAACTGAATCCAGAAAATATTAATGAAGAAACCTTTGAAAAACACCTCTATACTTCCCACATGCCGAAGCAAGACCCAGACCTCATAATTAGGACGTCCGGCGAAGAGAGGTTAAGCGGCTTCCTACTTTGGCAGTCAGCCTACAGCGAACTCTGCTTTCTTGACGTCTACTGGCCAGCGTTTCGCAGAATCGATCTCTTGAGGGCAATAAGGACTTATCAGCAAAGGAAAAGAAGGTTTGGTCGTTGACACTCTCCTCGACTGAAAGTCGGGAGCCTTCTCGCCGAATCTAGTAATCAAATTACGGGTTCGCTCTATAGCTTTCGCTTCTTTATCCTCCAAAGCTCGTCAACAGGGCTCTTGTCAACAGAAACCTTCCTGCCATCTCTCACCAGTATCCTATCTCCATCAGAAAAACTTCCGACTTCCGCAACCTGAATACCTTTGTCTCGCAAGGCTTCCTTCACATAATCTTTACCCTTTGAGTCGACGGACATGAGCAAGACACCTGAACTTATCAGCTTAAGTGGATCGATTCGTAGAGTTCTACAGATGAGTTTGGTCTCTTGAGCCACAGGAATCTTCTCCGCGTCCAATATGAAGCCAACCTTCGATGCAACACTCATCTCGTAGACACCACCTAGCACCCCGCCTTCCGTTGGGTCATGCATAGCGTGAACCCATCCAGTGCCAAAGGCAACTTCAGCCGCATCAACGACACTTATTTCTTCGATCATGCTCCTGGCATTCTCCAGCGTCACCGCACCAAGATGGGCAAGTTGCCTTCGATAGTCACTAGCCAAGATACTTGTACCCTCCAAGCCAGCTGTCTTGGTCATAAGAATAACATCGCCAGAGCGGGCGTTACTAGATGTTACATACCTTTCTGCGAAAGTGAATGATGTTATGACGAGGATCGTCTGATCGATACCCTTGGTTGTCTCTGAGTGGCCGCCAACAACCGAAATTCCAAGCTTCAAGCAAGCTCTATTTATCTCATCCGTGATAAGGGAAAGAGATGCCGTGTCCTCACTCTCTGAAAGCATCATGACGTTAACCAAGAACCTTGGCCTGTTGCCGCTTGTCGCCACATCATTTGCGCTCACGTTTACAGCATACCAGCCAATATTCCTTCTTACACCAGTGATCGGGTCTGTTGACACAATCAGATAGCGGTCCGAGCACCGGATTACGGCAAAGTCGACACCGACAGCCGCAGACTGAACGACATCCTTGTCGCCAACCCCAACATTGGACAGAACATACTTCCTCAACGTTGCCTCATCAAGTTTGCCATAGACTTTCATTTTCTCCACTTCAGACAGGAAGAGGCTATTCTTTATATCTTATTATATTGCCACTTCACCCTACCATAGGCGATGGAGAATGCCATGCACAGTTATAGTTGGCGGATTCTTTGGAGACGAAGGAAAGGGGAAGATAGTGTCTTTCTTGGCGGTGAAGGACAACCCCAAGATAGCTGTAAGAGGTGGAGTTGGACCAAACGCTGGGCACACAGTCGTCTTTAGACAGAAAGAGAACAAATTGAGAATGCTTCCAAGCGCCGTCATAAACGAAGACACAAAGTTGATGATAGGCGCCGGAGTCCTAGTCGACCCCAATGTCTTAATGAGAGAGATAGAGTTATTCAATGCAGGCGGAAGGATTACAGTCGACAGCCAATGCGGTGTTATAGAAGAAAAGCACATCGAGAAGGACAGGTCTGACGCCTACCTGAAGGGAAAGATTGGAACCACAGGCACAGGCTGTGGGCCAGCAAACGTCGAGAGAATAATGCGGACAGGTAAAGTCTGCAGGGAGATACCCATGCTCGCAAAGTACGTCGGAGACGTATCATACCAAGTCAACACAGCCATCTCAAAAGGTGAAACAGTCCACGTTGAGGGAACTCAGGGAACATACATATCCCTATATCATGGAACTTACCCGTACGTTACCTCGAAGGATGTTACCGCATCGGCGATATGCGCCGATGTCGGAATAGGACCGAAGGCCGTTGACGACGTCATCGTAGTATTCAAGGCATATGTCACAAGAGTTGGAGCAGGCGAACTTCCGGGTGAGCTTACAGAACAGGAGGCAGAAAAAAGAGGGTGGCTCGAGAGAGCCACAGTGACAGGAAGAACCAGAAGAAGCGCTCCCTTCAACTATCAGCTGGCAAAAAGAGCGGTTATGCTCAATTCAGCCACACAGATAGCAGTAACCAAGTTCGATATCCTGTTTCCAGCCGCAAAGGCAGCCAAAGAATTTTCTTCGCTGCCTGCGGAGGCGAAGAAGATGGTGGAAAAGATCGAAGACGAGACGAAAACGCCTGTTTCGATCATCAGCACAGGAGCTGACACAGAAGCTACAATCGACAGAAGAAAGGAGCTTGGTCTACTCTAGAGAAAGCGTGAAGCCTAACAAACACAAACCAGAACCAATATCGCTGGCAAAGAAGATTGAGTAAGCTAATAAACCCTTTCCACCATGACCTTAAGGTGAAGCGACTAGGATGGCAAATTCCAAATTCGAAAAATTAAAGGATAAGATTTCAGACTTTCAAGCCTACGTAAAGGAGAAGAAAGGCTTTGAGGGAAAGATCAACGGCGACTCTATCGATTTCCCAGAAATGAAGCCTTCTGAGCTAAAGCAGCTTCTGAAGAAGTACCTCCACAAAGAAAAGCTTGAAGAAGACTACCGTATTGTCTCCAAGTCTGGCACAATGACCGTTGTAGAGAAAAAATATTATGAGGCTGAAGACTGAAATCTGCCACCAAGAACAGCCGACTTGAGCAGACGAACAACACCCCCTCTATCCACCGAAGTAGGGAAGCGGGCCACAAAAGCATTAGATAAGTTTTTTAGATAACATATACTGACACAAGAAGGAATCAGATGACATTCGAAGCCTTCAGAAGAGAGGTGGAGAAAGATCTCTTGGACGCATTGAACAAGACAGGGTATGCAGTCGACTATGTGCCATTGGAGGAACCACCCAGACCAGAATTCGGGGACCTATCTACGACAGTCGCCTTCGAGATATCAAAGAAGACGAAGAAGAAGGCTGTCGAAATAGCAGACGAACTATGTTCCACAATAAACACCTTCAAGAGGAATCTGGTAGATGAGGTCTCTGTCGCTCTTCCAGGATACATAAACTTCAGACTGAACAGGACAAGGTTTACGACATCAACTCTTCACCAGCTGATGAGAGAAAAACTGGAAGGCGTAGATGTCGGAAAGGGTAAAAGAGTTATAGTTGAACATACAAGCGTAAACCCAAACAAGGCGCTTCACATAGGTCACCTTAGAAACGTCATAATAGGGGACGTAATACAGCGCCTACTGAGATTTACAGGCCACGATGTCGTAGTCTTGAATTACATAGATGACTCAGGCCTACAGGTAGCCGATATAGTGGTGGGATTCAAGTACCTGGGTTTCCCAGAACAGCCTACAACACCTGACACAAAATTCGATCAATACTGTGGAGACCATGTGTACGTTAGAGTAAACCAGATCTATTCCGAGAAACCGGAGACAGAGCAGTATAGAAGAGCTGTACTCAAAGAAATGGAGAACCAGAACTCAGAAATCTCCCAATATGCGAAGGCAGTCACCGAACGAGTCCTGCTAGAGCAGTTGAAGACATGCGCGAGGATCGGAGCCTTCTATGACTGCCTGAACTTCGAGTCCCACATCATGGCTTCAGGCATATGGCCCAAGGTCTTCGAGATGATGAAAGAAAGAAAGCTTGTGGTCTACGAACAAAAAGGAAAAAACGCCGGATGTTGGGTTATAAAATCCTTGGACGAACAAGACAAGGTCCTAATCAGAAGCGACGGCACCGCAACCTACATCGCTAAAGACATACCTTACGCAGCGTGGAAACTTGGCCTAGTAGAAGACTTCTTCAATTATGAGAAGTTCATAGTTCAGGCAAACGGTAAGACACTTTGGAGAACAACCCTTTCAGGGGGGGTGAAGGAGCATCCGATCTTCAACAACGCGGACGTCGCAATAAACGTGATAGACGTGAGACAGTCTTGGCTTCAGAAGATCATCGCAAACATCCTAAAAAAGTTCGGAGAAGAAGCAGAGAAGAAATCGTACATACACTTAGGCTACGAAATCGTCTCCTTGAGCAAGGAGACAGCCTCAGAGCTCGGCATCAAGGTTGAAGACAAAGACTTCGTTCACATGTCCGGACGCGCGGGCATCTACATCAACGCAGACTACGTCATAGATAAACTGAAGAATCTTGCATACCAAGGGACAAGGGAGAGAAACCCTGGCGCCGACGAACAATGGTTGGATCAGATCTCAACCTCTCTAGCCGTTTCAGCGATAAGGTTCAGCCTGATAAAACACGACATCGGAAAGATCCTAGTCTTCGACCTCAACGATGCCTTGAAGCTTGAGGGCGAAACAGGACCATATCTCCAATACACGTTCGCGAGAGCGTCGAGAATCCTCGAAAAATACGGTGAAGAAGTCAAGGAAGCTGACACAATAGACCGGTTGAATGAACCGGAAGAATATGCGCTTATCAAGGAACTTTCGAAGATAGAGACTGTCTTAAAGGAGGCCGCCGGCAATCTTGCGCCAAACAAGTTAGCCGAATACGCGTACACGATCTGCCTACTATTCAACACCTTCTATGAGAAGCATCAAGTACTGCATGAACGAGACTGGGAGAAGAGGCGGCAGAGGCTGATTATGGTGAACGCCTTCGCCAACGCCCTCAAGATACTCATGGACATTCTGGGACTGGAAGTTCACAGACGCATATGAATATAGATCAGAGACCGTACCTTCCCAATATTAGGTCTATGTCTTTACGTGCCTTGCCAGAAAGCTTTGACCTAAGATCATTTCCATGCGAGTCTTGAGTGACTAGAAGTGGACCGAAATCCTTTACTTCAACAACCCATAGAGCTTCGGCGCTGCCGAGGTCATCGAACATCATCCTGTTCACCTTCTTTATCTTGGATACAGCGTAAGCCGAAGCACCTCCTGAAAGTTCACAGTAGAAGGCGCCATGCTTTTTCAAGGAAGCCCTTCCGATGTCTCCGAAACCACCTTTGCCTACGAAGGCTGGAGTATGATACTTAACCAAGATGGCGTCGATGAACCCCTCCATTCTCACACTGGTCGTTGGCCCAGCAGCCAAGAAGACATATTTTTTTCCAGCCAACTTGGCTATTGGCCCACAGTGGTAGACAGGGAGCCCCACTATATCGTTGAGAATCGAACTGCTTTCTGAGAGCCGTTTGTGCGCCTGGTCTCTCGCTATCACCAAGTCGCCATTTAAGTAGACGATGTCGCCGATCGCAAATTCTTTCGACCTCTTATTCAATTCTCTGGTATCGACAAATATGCCCATGGACTTCACCAACATATCCTGTCAAACCCGTCGATCTTCCTAATCTGTATTCTTCTCAGAGCCCAGCAGCTATATGTTATAGCAACAGGCATCATCGCAATATGTGTGTCAATTGTCCTAATCTTGACATCCAAGACGCTGGTTTCACCACCTAAACCCAATGGGCCGATGCCCAGAGAATTCAAGGCATCCAGAAGCCTCTTCTCCCAATCAGATATCTTCCTGTCCCCACTCCTTTCTCCAATCTTAGAAAAGAGCGCCTTCCTCGATTCCAATACTGCGCCAAGCGGTGATCCTCCAACGGCGATACCCAAAATTGAGGGCGGACAGATCCTTCCACCGGCATCAAGGGTCTTCTCTAGCACAAACCTGTTGATTTCGTGGAAGCCTGTTGAAGGCAGGAACATTTTCAGAACAGTATAGTTTTCGGCTCCCGCGCCCCTAAGCATAATCTTTATCGAATCTTCTTGTTCAATTCCAAGATATACTTCAGGCTCACCAGATCCGACGTTGTCTTGAACTGGAGACCTGGTGATAGGAGAGACAAGATTCTGTCTAAGCTTACCCTCTCTTGTAAGTTGCACTATCGCCGACTCCAAAGCCTCCTTTATTTCCTGGTGGTATCTGATGTATTCGCCGTTAATGAAGACTGTTAGAAGGCCGGTGTCCTGACATATTGGCAGACCCCTCTTAGAGCTGATATCTATGCTCTTGACTATCGTCTCCAACTGACTTCTAGCCGTTTCCCGCGTCTCTCTCCTTAAAGCTTTACCTAAGGCTTCATATACATCAGGAGGCACTTCAGTCGCCATCTTCAAAATAGCCTTCCCCATTATCACCTTGAACTTGTCCATTTTTGACAGAATATCATATCTTTGGCACATTATTATTTTTATCCTCTAACCACACAAGGAGATGCGTTATGACCTGGCAAGATTCAGACATCGACAGACTGGCTCTATTGACAAAAGAGCAGGTGGAAGAACTTAAGAAGGAGAAGATATACACCAGTCTACAGCTTCTACTTGCTCCATCACATCTGCTGGAGAAGCACTTCGGCAAAGAGGAGCTTGCAACCGTCCTTTCTATGCTACAATCCCAGGTAAATGGATTCTATCGAATTCTGGGCGCACATGACATTGTAAGGGTAAGCACAGGCTCTAAGTCTCTTGACGCAAAACTTGGAGGCGGAATCACATCCGGCCAGATAACTGAGATATGTAGCGAACAAAGGTATCCGAGGACCCTATTCTGCTACAGTGTGCTGCTTAGGTTTCTTAGAGAACATGAAGACGCAAGAGTCCTATATAATGATCCTTCAACCAAGTTTAGACCGGAGAAATTGTGTGAGCTAGGATCCCATTACTACCTGAGCCAGCGGGAGATATTGGACAGGATCCTCGTATTTAGACCATACAATATAATACAGCAGATGGAGATCTTCGAGATATATGACAGCAATCTGAAGGCTTCTAGAAACAAGCTGATAATGGTCGATGGACTGGGAGACTTCTTCAAGTTTGCAGCCGAAAAGAAGAATATCATCTATCACAAGATAAAGGCAATGGAGAACTTCATGCTGAGACTGAATCATCTTGCAGCCCGGGAGGGAACAATAGTCCTCCTATCAAACAGCACCATAGAAAGATTCAAAGACAAGACCATCGTCCCAGAATCTGACAAGATAATAGGCGAATCGATCAAGACAAATATCCTCTTGCACAGAAGAGAGGATGCAACATGGGAGGCGAAGGTCATGTCAAGTGGAGAATCCTGCTCCGTCCAACTCAGCCTATCCGAATATGGCTTCGGTGACACAATTTGATAGAGAATATTGAAGAGATAATCAAGTTGATAGAAGACAGTAGATGGGATGAGGCAAGAGAGCTTGCAAGAGGCTCCCCGGGAGCCTTACAGGCCATAAACGCCATCAAGAACCTTACAAGAAATGGTGTAGTGGAAAAGGAGGATCTGGAGAAGATAAAGGGCTTAAAGGCGAACATCTTGAACATGATACAGTCACGGTGGCTGTCGGAGTTCGACGTAGAGTACTTCACCCTCATATTCGCCTACATCGAACACGTCAACGGGAAGATCAGATGAAGTTGACGTAGTGCAGGGTATAGTAGAGTATCCAAGAAAAAAGGGACAGCATGATGTAGGTTCCAATCCCCGTCATGATCAGAGTACTTCTGTCAACAGGCTTGTTGCCGAATATTATATTCTTTCCGATATAGTATGAGATCAAGTACACCCATATTATGAGAAGGACTCCATAATACGCTGTCTCATCTGCGAAGTTCATTATCCCCGAAACCAGGCCTGCTAGGACAGCTAGGCCTGCCCTTGTCCAGAATAGTTTATTGCTATCCGTCATCATATCTCTGCGGCCTCCACGATGCATCCTCCAGCACTCAGCAACATAGAACTATTTCACCAAGTAAGGTGGCTTAACCGCAGTCTTAAAGATTATTACGTTAATAATGTTTACTGGGTTGCAGAGGACACGATACTGATAAGACTACATCATCCATCGAAGCCTGAAAAGCGCCTTGTCATAGAATCAGGCAAGGCTGTATGGGTTACGGACACGAAACTCGAGGGAGAAGACGTTGACAGCCTACTCAGCGTATTCAGAAAGAAGCTGTACAGGGGAAAGATAGATTCAGTATCTCAACCGGGATCTGAGCGGATCGTCTACATAGACTTCACCGGATGCGAATCAAAGAGGCTTGTGGCTGAATTCTTCGGCGCCGGAAACATAATATTACTCGATGACGAAGACACGATATCAGCAGCCATCAAATACTATGAGACAAGACATAGGAAGATACTGGTTGGCTTAAGATATGAGCTGCCGCCAAGCAGAGGAATCGACCCCATGAAGGTTAAAAAAGAGCATCTGAATCCACTCCTTTCATTCAACGAAGACTTTAGGAGGTGGATAGGAAAGACCCTCTCACTTCCAAAGAAGTACATAGACACACTTCCATCACTTCTTAACGTACCCTCTGGCACTACAGGAAAACAGTTGGATGAAGATAAGACAGAAAGGCTGGTTACGATCTTCCACGGCTTCTTCGAAGAAAACTCAAGCTATCTCAAACCGACCATCTACTTAGAGGAAGGTTCTGCCGTGGACTTCTCTCTCTACCCACTAGATTCGGTCAACCTCACAGCGGTAGAGGTTGAAGATGTAAACGCTGCCATAGACGCCGTGTACACGACAAGCTGTCTCAAGAGGAGAGAGCAGCTGCTTCTGCATCCAATACATAAGGAGCTGGAGGGCTTAAAGAAGACGATAGAAGGTCTGGAGGGAAAAAAAGAGAAGCTTGAAGAGCAAAAGAAGACCTTAGCCGACATAGCGAAGAAAATAAACGACAGCATAGGACTCTACTATCAAGACAGAGCCCAATTCGAGAAAACACTATATCCAGCCAAAGTTGACAACATGAGCTCTGAAATTGTATGCGGAGACCTCAGGATAGAATTCGATCAACGCAACCCTCTGAGGACAAGCTCAGAAGTCTTCAACAGATCCAAAGCTATCTCGAATGAGATATCAAAGTTGGATTCCACAATAAGCAGCCTCAAGAAAGAACTTCAGAGAGTAGAGGAAAAAATGAGGTCGAAGAAGGGCATGGCGGCAAGAAAGACGTTGAAGGCCTTCGAGAAAGAATGGTTCGAAAGATACCGATGGTTCTACACTTCAGAAGGCCTCCTAGCTGTTGGAGGAAGGGATGCGTCATCAAATGAAGCTATAATAAAAAAGCATCTGGAGGATGATGACATAGTCTTCCACGCGGAGTTCACAGGAGCCCCATTCTTCGTGATCAAGAACGGAAAGAAAGCCACCGAACCGAGCATAAGAGAAGTAGCCCTAGCAGCAGCAGCTTACAGCAACCTGTGGAAGATCGGGGCATCAGCCGGCGAAGCCTACTGGGTTTACAGGGATCAGGTTAACAAGTCAGCACCCTCCGGACAGTATATGGGAAGAGGCGCGTTCATGATCACAGGCAAGAGAAACTACATAAAGAACCTACCGCTTGAAATCGCGATCGGCACAGTCAAGGTGAAGGACCACTACTCCATAGTAGGCAGCCCTCTGCAGGCCATCAAGAACCACTCGGAAGCCTACGTCCTCGTATGTCCTGGAAGAGAGGATAGAGTCCACATTGCGAGAAAGATCAGGACGCTCTTTGTCGAAAAGATGAAGCTCTCCGACATAGCGAAGACGACTTCATTGGATGATATTATAAGAGCACTGCCTCCAGGAGGCTGCAAGATCAAGACCTAGAATAGGGCCAAGGAAATATTTTTGTACTTCTAATCCTAACCAAGCGTCGACAAGCCTGACATGGAAACAAGCACAGCGAATCCGGCAAACATAACCGTAAGAGAGGTGATGAATAGCCCAGTTATTACAGGCAGCCCTGAAGATACAGTAAGAAGGATTGCACAAAAGATGACCGAAAACGAAGTCGGAAGCATCGTGATAGTTGAAAACGGAACTCCCGTGGGAATGGTCACCGACGGCGACATAATCTACAGGGTGGTATCCACCGGCCGAAATCCGGACCAGACAAAGGCACGGGAGATCATGAGCACCCCCATCTATACGGTCGAAAGCGAGGCAAAGGTCGTCGACGCAGCAAGATATATGAGAAAGAAGAAGGTTAAACGTGTGGGCGTGACATACAAGGGGAAGATAGAGGGAATACTATCGATATGGGATATAATTTCGATAACCCCCGAGCTTGTCGAGATATTTTCAGAGAAGCTGAACATACAGACTTCGTCTATGGGGTCCCAAAAGGGGACAATATACATGGCTGGATACTGTGATCTCTGCTCAAGATGGTCCGACACACTCGTGGAATCCGACGGAAAATACCTCTGTGAAGAATGTAGAACCGAATAATGTAAGGCCACCCCAACCATGCTAGGCGAAGACAGGCCTACTACCGCTCAGGTCTTGAGGACAGAAACAGTTTTTAATAACCTGACAGACAATTAGAATGTGTTAGACTTGACGTCGGTAAGTGACTTTATGACAAAAAACGTTTTCGTTGTCAAGCCCAACGACACCCTCGCAAGAGCCAAGAACCTGATGATTTCAAAGAAGATAGGGCGACTGGTTGTACTTGATGGAGAAAAGATTGTCGGCATAATAACACGGCAAGACCTAGCAAGAGCCTTCCTCTCACCAAAGCCCTCTTCAAGAGCAAGACCGATAGATCAACTTCTTGTTCTCCACTTCATGAAGAAGAGGACGATCACATTAGAATACAACGCTGACATAAGCGAAGCGGCCAAGATAATGTTGGAAAAAGACATCGGAGGCGTCCCAGTAACATGGGGAGGAAAGCTAGCAGGCATAATAACAACCCATGACATAACAAGATATGTCTCACAGTTTCCTAGAGGGGGGCTGACTGTAAAGGACTACATGAGCAAAAACGTTGCCTTCGCTTCCCCCTTCCACAGCATAAGCCACGTCGCCAACCTGCTATTTAGGAACCCTGCCCATCGAGTCATAGTCTTGGACCGCGAGGGAAAGCCTGTTGGAATAATTTCACCCGCCAACTTGGCCTTTATCAAGTTTGCACCCATCAGGAAGGTGCCATCAAAGCGCTCTGTCGAAAAAGGTGGCCTGCCAACACATGACAGAGTAAGCTATGTTTCGATAGCCACAGCCGAGGACATGATGTCCAGCCCAGTAATCATCGCCCACGAGGACGACAGCATACAGACAGCGGCCTCCGTGATGGTCGCTAAAGACATTGGGGCATTACCGGTCCTGGATCATGAGGGGCATGTGAGTGGCATCTTCTCCAAGAAGGAGGTGATGGCTATTGCCGCAAAGAAAGGATAGCCTGAAGTCCATCATCCTCCCCAAGGTGAGCATACTATCTAAGTCCGAAAAGATTTCCATGATGTTCTATGAGCTGAAGAAGACCAAACTCGACAGAATCCTCGTCAGGGATAAAGACCGCCTAATAGGTGTCGTGACATTACGGGACATATTCATGAAGCTTGCCTCGAAGAAATTCAGCAACATATCTCCGTCCTCACTCAGCATAGCCGCGTTCACCACAGAGAGGCTAACATGCGTCAAATCAACAGACACTCTAGGGGACGCAGTTGAAATCATGGCGCGGGAGAACTTGAGCGCATTACCAGTCCTAGGCCCAGAGGGAGACGTCGTTGGAATACTGACAAAAAATCGCCTAATAGATCTCCTATGTCAAGAACTTAAAGGAAAGGTTGAGGATTACATCGTCAGAATAGGATATAAGGTTGGTGGAGAAACAACCCTCTCCACACTGATAAACGATATACTGAAGAACAAAGACGTAAGGGAGTTCGCTGTCGTACAAAACAATATGCCATTAGGTGTGGTTGGAGAAAAGGAACTGTCACAGTTCCTTTTCAAGTACCTTTCAAACGATCAAATACATCACATGAAGAGCGCTCTTCAAAAGTATGTTGCAAACGACATAATGACCCTTATCGCAGAACCGTTGAGGCTCCAAGATCCAGTTCAGAAGGCAGCAAACCTAATCTCGAACACCAACCTAGTCATATATCCAGTCGTCAAAGGAGAGGCCTTCGCTGGAGTGATCAGGAGAAGAGAACTATTCAATCAACTCTTATCATGATATCTAGTGGTATTATTGCTGACTAGGATCGTCAACGGCAAGGTCTGGCTAAATGGGAAGATAGTCCAGAAAGACATAATCATAGAAGAGGACACAATAAAGGAACTGGTCAGAAAGTCGCAGCACGCCAACGTGGACCAGGTACTTGATGCAGAAGAAGCCCTGATCCTCCCCGGCCTAATAGACAGCCACACACACCTGAGAGACGGACTTCAAGCCTATAAAGAGGACTTCGTCAGCGGCACAAGCGCGGCTGTAGCCGGCGGATTCACTTTGGTCATGGACATGCCGAACAGCATTCCTCCAATTTCAACCCCTCAACGTTTGATGGAGAGAATCAGCCTTGCAAGTCAACGAATACTATGTGATGTAGGCTTCCATGGCATGCCAACGAAGCTTGAATCCATATCATCTCTTAAGAAGGCAGGATGCATAGGATACAAGATATACACCCACAGAGCCTTCGAGGGCGAAAGCTTCTCTACAAAGCAGCGCCTGCTACTACTATTCGAAGAAGTTAGCAAAACAAACATCCCGCTCTCAGTACATGCAGAGGACCCAAGTCTACTCACAGAACTAACGGGAGACTACGACGCCGAAGACCACGCGAGAGCACATCCAAGAGAAGCGGAGAACTCGATGGTGAACACCGTCATGGAAGTAGCGAGGATGTTTCCTGTCAAGACCCGGATATGTCATGTTACAACTTCAGAGAGCCTCCAGACGATATCTCGCACAAAACACTACAATAGCAACGTCTACTCAGAAGTCACACCCTGCCACATCACCTTCGACAAGTCTGTCTACACAAGCTGCTGCAAGATCTGCACAGTGGAACCACCATTCAGAGAGCACTCGGACCTAGTCTATCTGAGAAACTCGCTTTGGAGTGGTGAAGTTGACATAATCGGAACCGATCATGCACCACATTCTCAGACAGAGAAGGCCTCTGGGAGACCTCCTCCAGGCGTCCCCAACCTTGAAACCGCCGTCCCAGTCTTGCTCACACTGGCGAAGAAGGGATATATACCCCTCTCAAAGACCATCGAAGGCCTCACAGCCAAACCAGCAAACTTCTTCATACTGGAAGACCGCGGCTCAATAGAGAAGGGAAAAAAAGCCAATCTCACATTCGTAAAGTTCGTCCCACAGTATGAGATAGATCCGGCAAGGTTCTACTCGAAGGCTAAATTTTCGCCATTTCAAGGATTCAAGGCAGAGGCTGCAGTCGTCAGAACAATAGTAAGGGGAGAAACAGTCTACACGAGAGAAGAGGGAGTCCTAGACATCAGAAAAGGCGAGGTAATAGGAAGACAATGAAGTTCATAGTCGACTGCATGCATGGCAAGCTAGCTCGAAAGATGAGGATATACGGATACGATACCGCATACGATGCTAGCCTAGAAGACGACACCATCCTTGAGATAGCTAGAAGAGAGCGGAGGACAATCATAACCTCAGACCAGAACCTGATAGAACGAGCGCTTTCACAGAACATAAACGTCGTCAGGGCACCCTTAGACAGCGACCTGTCGAGGATGATGAAGATATTTAAGACATGTGGACTGAAGCCGAAACTGAAACCTGAGAGTTCTCGTTGCCCCATCTGCAACTCCACACTGAAAAAAGCCAAGAAGACTGAGGTAGCCGGTGTCCCAGAGAGGATCCTGAAGAAAAGAAGAAGCTTCTATAAGTGCCCAAGATGTGGAAAAGTGTACTGGAAAGGTTCACACTGGAAGAGGATAATGGATTTCGAGGAAACACTTAAGAGACGACTGGGGGCGTCTTAGGTAGGTGACGACCAAATCTTGGAGCTTTCAGATGAGGATGGAAGACTGCTAATCGAGTTGGCGAGGAAGGCGATAGAGGAGCGAGTGAACAAGGGCTCAAGATACATTCCTCCAGAAGAGATCAGAAGGAGGTTCTCGAAAGAATATGGCGTCTTCGTTACCATAAACCGCTTCAAAGACGGAGAGAGAGAATTGAGGGGGTGCATAGGCTACCCGCAGCCTGTTCTCCCACTGGCCGACGCAGTGGTCGACTCAGCCATCTCCGCCGCAACAAGAGATCCACGTTTCAGTCCGATAAAGAAAAATGAATTGGACAAAATCGTCGTCGAAGTAAGCGTCTTGACACCACTTCAGCTAATTGAAGTCAAGTCCCCACTGGAGTATCCAGAGAAGATAAAGGTTGGCGAAGACGGTTTAGTGTTCGAATGGGATTGGGGATCAGGCCTCCTTCTTCCACAGGTAGCCGTCGAATACGGCTGGGACGCCAGCGAATTCCTCGAAAACGTCTGCATGAAGGCAGGAGCCTCACCAGACTCATGGCTGAGAAAAGACGTCAAAATATACAAATTTAATGCTATAGTCTGGGAAGAGACCGAGAAGGGAAAAGTGGTTAGGAAGAAGCTGTAGACTCCCAAGTTTCAGCTAGAAAGAATCGACTTCAAAGGAGATGCTAGAAGTAGGTCACAAGTAGAAATAGACTCTAGAGCGGTCAGCAAATAGAAAAAGACAGGCAACAGATTCTGCTTCAAGCCGCATGTGAAAGATCGAGAAAACCATGAGCGGATTAAGTCCTATGACAGATGTTAAAATCTTAAATTCACAGCATTCCGATAGACTGCGAATGAGTACACGATTTAAAGTTGGCGGCAGAACTCATACAATCGCAGAACTGATCTCCGGCCGAAGAGAGCAACAGACAACCATCTTAGGCTGGATCCAAAACAAGAGCACTGTAGGAGGTGTAGTCTTCCTCACGATAAGAGACGGCAGTGGCTACATCCAAACCACGGTCAAGAGAGAAAACGTCACAGCACAGGCCTTCGAAGAGGCCAAGAATATTACAATAGAGTCGGCGGTGAAGATAAGTGGGGCCACAAAACTGGACAAGAGAGCCCCAGGCGGCCTAGAAGTCGTAGCCAAGGAGCTGGAAGCAGTGGCCCGATCTGACGTATGGCCGATAACAAAAAGTGCCGTGAAATCTTCATCCTTCCTCTATGACATAAGACACCTATCCATCCGAGGAAGAAAGGCTTCATCGGTGATCAAGATAAGGTCCAAAATCGTAGAGGCAGCCGCAGACTACTTCTTCAAGAATGGATTCTATCTCATCAGCGCACCATCCATTGTACAGTCCGCCTGCGAGGGGGGAGCGACACTCTTTGAGGTGAACTACTTCGGCCAAAAAGCTTACCTTACACAAAGCGCACAACTCTACGAGGAAGCAGCGATACTCGCTCTCGAGAGGGTGTGGACGATAGAACCCTGCTTCAGAGCAGAGAAATCTAAGACATCGAAACATTTGACCGAATTTTGGATGATAGAATCAGAAGCCGCATTTGCAACACACGACGACATAATGCAACTGGAGGAAGAGCTTGTATGCACAATAGCCAACAGAGTCGCAGAAGAATGTTCGCAGGAATTGAGAAACCTTGGCAGAAGGTTTGTTCCACCAGACCCACCCTTCTACAGGATCACATACGATGAGGCAAGAAAGTTCTTAGCCGAGAAGGGAGTCAAGTTCGAGTGGGGAGAAGACATACCGACAGAAGGAGAAAACATTATTTCGAGAGAATATGACCGCCCAGTCTTCGTCAAAGAATTTCCACTTGCCGCAAGAAGCTTCTATCACATGACAAAGCCGGGAGACGACAGGGTCACACTGTCGTCGGACCTCATAGCACCAGAGGGATATGGCGAGATAACGACAGGGGGACAGAGACTAAGCGACTACAAAGAACTTGAAAAAAGGGTGATGCAGCAAGAACTTCCAAGAGAAGGATTCGAATGGTATCTTGAACTGAGAAAGTATGGCCTACCACCTCATTCCGGATTCGGGCTCGGTGTAGAAAGGCTGACGAGGTGGATCTGCGGCCTAAAACATATTCGGGCTGCTTCACTCTTCCCCAGAACCTTGACTCGTCTCAACCCTTAAAAGGATAGATTAAAAGCAACCTTATACAATACCCCTATGAGCAAGTTGGTAGAAGAAGACGAATTAGACGTGGAGAATATTGAAGGAGTAGGGCCGGTGACAAGAGATAAACTCTATGCAGCAGGCATATATGACATAAGGCAACTCTTAACCTTGGGCCCTGTCGAGCTCTCGGAAACGTTAGGAATAAACTACGACAAGGCAGTTGAGATGTCTAATAAGTCGAGAAAGAAGCTGACAGAACTTGGCCTCATGGAAAGCCAATTCTCGCCAGCGAGCGACGTCCTGAAACGAAGGATGTCGATAGACCGAATAACCACCGGATCCAACAACATAGATAGCCTTCTGGGAGGAGGGATAGAAGTTGAAGCACTTACAGAATTTTATGGAGAATTTGGCAGTGGAAAGACACAGATCTGCCACACGTTATGTGTCACAGTGCAGCTGCCGAAGGAAAAGAAAGGGCTCAATGCTGGAGCCGTCTACATAGACACAGAAAACACCTTCAGGCCAGAAAGGATCGTTTCAATAGCAGAGAATAAGGGCCTAGACCCAAACGAAGCCCTAAAACGCATCTTCGTAGGCAAGGCCTACAACACCAGCCACCAGGAACTTCTGACAAGAGAAATACCCAGCTACATCGAAAAGGAAGACTGCAGACTTGTTATAGTCGACTCGGCCATGACACACTTTCGGTCAGAGTTCCTTGGAAGAGGCACATTAGCTGATAGACAGCAGAAACTAAACAGGTATCTACACACCCTAATAAGACTTGCTGAAATATATCACATCGCTGTAGTTGTAACAAACCAGGTGCAGGCAGCACCCGACAGCTTCTTCGGCGACCCAACGCGAGCGTCAGGAGGACATGTAATGGCACATTCGAGCACGTACAGGATATACTTGAGAAAATCTGGTAAGAACCGGATAGCTCGGATCGTGGACAGCCCATACCATGCAGAGGCAGACACGATATTCACCCTCACAGAGGGCGGCATAGCTGACCCAGAGGAGGGGTCAAAGAGATAGCATTCTATGGACACGACACGCTTATAACAATATATATAGAGAGAACTGCCTAGGTCGACGTATGCCAAGAAAGGTACCTTCAATAATACTGCTGCTAATCCTGCTTACTGCCTTCACCCTGCCCACAAGCTTCTCGCAGACAACCGGATTCTACAGCGAGAACATTACAATGTATCTTGTGGGCAACACTGCACTCATCAGGTTCAACTTTACGGGAACAGAACTGGGCTTCAAAGACATCGGTAACCTTGAGGCATCTTTCCCCGATGTCTCCTACTACAGAATCTACCTCGCAGGATTCAAATCTTGGCCCACCGAATACATTTACTTCTCGGACTTAGGCTTCCACATATTACTGTCAAAGTATGTTTCCTCGAACGCTGCATTCCTCTATGTTAAAGCAGGTTCCTTCAACTCAGCCCAAGAGTTCGCGTCAAGACTTGGAGACTTCACAGGCCTCTCCTTCGCATCCTACGGCACATCGAATGGAACATACGTTTTCTTTTCGCCGTCAAGATTCGACGAAGTCCTTGATCAGTATCTTTCTGCAGCATATCCTCAATCATATGGTGGATTCAGCAGCCTACTTGATCCACGTGAACTACCCCTAGAAGCATGCCCCCAATTCGCAATCACAGGCACGAAATCAGGTGACAGATTCTACAGAAGCGTCGTCGTCGACATACTGAAAACCCAAGCCCTCAGCGGCTACAATCTAGAAATAGGTAAGACCTTCTTCCCGACCACAAAGGTTCAAACATCAAATCAGTCCAGCGGGGGAAGCTTCAAACTTGTGACTCGAGGTCAGATAATCGTCGCAAGCGATGCCGGCAACATCAAACGAAACCTTCAAGAGAGAATGTCTGAGCTCACCATAGAAGTTCCAAGCAGAGGCGTCCTATCCTTTCCAAACGTCACCATATCCTCCAGCATGCCCTCCATCATCGCAACAAGAGAAGTCTCCCAAGCAGTCTTAAGCGCTAACGACGAAGCAGAATTCCAGCTTAAGATTAGAAACGTCGGCACCACCACAGCAACAGACATAACCTTCAATGACGACTGGTGGGTGAAGCAGGACAAGTTTGCGCTGGTCTATGGTAACTCGTCGGGGAGCATAAGGTCTCTGGCGCCAGGCGAAAACCATACGGTCGTGTACAGGCTCAAACTGACCTCTGGCATCGAGCAGGAGTATCTAGTTCCCCAGACAGAGGTCAGATACACGTGGAAGATAGGAGACAATGGAATACAGCTTTCTTCAAACACGAACGACATGTACTTGATGCTAAACCAAAACAGGCCATCCGTGTATCTTACCGCTCAAATGTCAGAGCCTTCAACCAACTTTGGCACGCCAGTGCAAGTCGTCATCAGAGTAGCCAACAAGGGGAAATATTCGGCTTCTAACCTCAACTTTGCCGGACAGATGGTCAGCGTCCTCCCTGCAGGAGAAACCTGGCAGACCACGGTACAGGCGCCAATAGAACATTTGTCAGATTCAACATCTGAAAAGTATTGGACATGCAGCTGGTCTGAAGGAACACAGACAAGATCGAGTAAATCAAACAGCCTGACCCTGATGAACCTATACGATACGATGAAGGTTCCACTAGTGAACATGACAAAAGATGTTCAGAGGACTTCGATGGGAGATAGAACCTTCCTGAATGTCACCCTCGCGGTCCAGAATGTGGGAGGCGCAGACGCATACGGTGTCACAGTCAGAGACAGCATAGTTCCAGGCCTAAGGTACGTAAACGGCACGCTTTCAGAAAGTTTAGGGGTGCTGACATCGTCCATCGACGAACTGAGAAGTGGGAAAGAGAGAACTTTCACGTACATGCTTGAGGTTTCGGACTTCGGTAGAAACTACCTACTTCCTCCAGCATCAGCCCAATACAGCTTCCAAGAGACCACCTTCACCAGCACAAGTACAACCGACGGCATCCCAATCGGCCTCACAATAGAACTTTTCCTTAAAGAACGTGAAGCCTTCGACAGATATAATACGACAGGATACTATCTGGTTAAGAACATGGGAGACCAAAACATCTACAGGCTACAGGCAGGTCTACACTCGGACCGGAAACTGAACATTACAAGTTCAAATTCGACGCTGAGTAAGGACAGACTCGAGAGAGGGTCTGAGGAAAAGGTCGACTTTAGTCTAAGATTCGAGGGCGTCGGATCAAATAGCGAAATCTATGCGACCGCAAACTTCTTCTTTGCTGGACGAAGCATGAACCTAAGCTCGCCAACAGTCCATGCGACCTCATACCCCTATCCTGAGATAACCGTCGTCTTAAAGGAGACTGCCCAAGAAGGTAAGCCATTCAACATAGACGTCGTCATAGAAAACAAGGCAAACGTTACAATAGATGACGTCGGATTCAAGATACAAATCCCGCCACAACTTAGACTCCTCGAAGGAGGAGACGTCATCAAGATACCAAGCCTCCAGGGAAGAGAGCTGAAGAAGGCCACCTTAAAGGTTGCCTCCGACTCCCCCAGAGAGTACAAGATAGAGACAGGCAAGATATCATTCAACTATGGAGGCCAGACATTCACCTTACCTCCGACATCACTTACTGTTACGGTGTCAGACAATCTGATTATGAGGTATCTGGTGCCACTTGCAGCCGCCTTGGCGCTTATGATCGTGGCATCATTCGCCATAGGAAAGGTTAGAAAGAGATAAGATCATCAAGTTCTCTTGCCCAAAGGGGTAGAAAACGCCTGCTCTACAGCAGGCCTATGCAGGGTGTTCATAGAACAGAATGGTATTATCCGCCCATCTGGAGTCGCGTAGTGTATACCACATCGCTCAACCCTCTCCAAGTCAAAGTTGTATGGGTCCATGAAGTGCATGTCCCCAACCATCACTATCTTCTTCATAAACTTGCCAAGTGACTCATATGTTCCACTGGACAAGAAACCTCTGACCAAAGAAGTGAACATCCCGAGGCCAACATACCTTAAGGCTGATGCAGCCCTCAACTTCCCTTCAGTCTTCTTGCCAGAATGCAGTGCGTCAGCTGCCTTAGATAACTCGCTAACGAACTTCTCAATCTTGACCTGCCTCGTTATAGGCTCATAGTCACCGCCTCCACCTTTTGTTATCAAGAAAGTTGACGCGCCACAGTTCTGATGTACTGTAAATGTGGGCTGATCCACACCCTTGATGCCGGCAATAAAGTCCGAAATCGGCGCCACAAAGGGTATTGGGTACCAATCATCCATCTTGATCTTTCCATTTGTCTGAACCTCCGCATTATTGATCACATCTGAAGTGGTCACCCTGAACTCCTTCAGTCTAGAAGCCTCTATTCTGCCAGCGAAAGAGACTGGCTGAAAGTTCACGCACCTGACAATATCAGAGTTCTTCACCCCAAACTCGATAAGTGCACCTATTTCGTTATCGTTTATTCCCTTCACAACCGTAGGGACGAGCACAACACTCTGAAGGCCAGCTTCTCTGATATTCTGCAAAGCCTGAAGCTTAAGCTCCAAGAGATCAGCGCCCTTCATCTTCACATACGCCTCCTTTGTTAGGCTGTCAAAGGACAGATAGAATGTGCTCACACCAGCCTTTATCAGCTCCTTGAGATAACCCATATCCCTAGCCAACCTTACACCGTTTGTGTTGACTTCAACATGTGGAATTCCTATTTCACTAGCATACCTTATTATTTCAGGCAGGTCGTCTCTGAGAGTCGGTTCTCCGCCACTTAGCTGCACCGCGTAGGTTGGGACTGGCACGTTAGAGCGCAGATTATCCAGCATAGACTTTACTGCTTCAAGAGATGGTTGGTAAAGGTAGCCGACTGCCGCCGCATTCGCAAAACATATCGGGCACCTAAGGTTACATGCATTTGTCACATCGATTATGCCCAAGAGAGTCTGAGACCTATGTTCTTCGCAGATGCCACAGTCAAAAGGGCAACCAACCTTCCTGCGAGTTCTAGGATTCCCCAAACCTTGACCTACCCGTTCATACTGTTGAATTCTCTTGTACCACCTGTAGTCCGACATGTAAACGTCTTCGAAATCGCCGTGCTCTTCACACCTCTTCTTCATGTACACAACATTGTTGTCGACAAGCAGTTCAGCCGTAATAACCTTGAAGCAGACAGGACACAGGCTTCTCGTGAACCTTAAATGTTCCATGACACATCATCCTCAAAGAGACTATGTCTAACTATAAAACATTGCTCATTTTATAAACATTGTTTTACACAGGACATCCTTTGACAAGAAAGGCCGTCACCACGTCAACAGACGTATCTCCCTAGCCTTCGCCGATGGATCTTCCGCTTCAGCTATCGCCCTCGCGATGATCAGATAGTCTGCACCAGCCTCGATAGCCTCCCTCGGATCACCCCCCTGCACGATAAGGCCGGGAGAGAATATCGGGATACGATCACAGCGCTCCTTAACGTGGGCGATCAGTCGAGGGTTTGTCGCGCCAACGATCAAGCCATCAGCCTTCCAGTCAATCGCCCTCTGGACAAAGACGTCATACATTTTACATATTCTCCCTCCAACGACTACGTCAAGTCCATATCCTTCCACCGCACCCTTGTGGCTCATGTAAGCCAAGAGAATGATCCCCTTGCCTCTTGCATGAGCTGCTTCAACAGATGGACCAAGCCCCTCTTCGAAGCCAACAAACGGATTACATATTACAGCATCGAAGCCGGAATCCCACAGGATCTCGGTTGCCGCAAGGTTCGTTGAGGAAACGTCATTCAATTTGATGTCTGCTATCACTGGAAGATGATGACGGTGAGCTTCGTCAACTACTTCCCTCAAGTCTTTGTTTCCAAGTGGCAGCAGGAGGTGGAAGTTTACCTTGACCGCGCATACGTCTTCGTGAACACCTACTATGACCTGCTTCGCCCTTTCCTTGAGCGCCTCTGGATCCTTCAACTTCAGGTCGAGGCCGACAACAATCCTACTCATTCTGTCGGCAGACGCCTCCCTTATCCTCTCAGCGAAGGCCATGCTCTCACGTTAAATGGAAAACTCTTTAACCTAATAACCTTTACATAGACGAATCCGGATTCGTCGACATTGTCCGTGTAGCTGAAGCCCTCCTTATCCGAAGAATATTTGACAAAGTTGCATTTGGGGAACTCGTCCAGTTTAACATAGTATATTCTAGTAGGCCCTTCTTCAGAGTAGCTCAATAATGTGAATAACATGGGTTCGGTGCCGAAAGAGGAGAGGAAGAGGGGAAGCGGTGACTCCTCATACAGGATCTTATATGCGGAAATCCTGACCAGGCTGCCGGCATCCTCCAGCTCGACGGCTGGAAGATCCCTTGAAGAAGCCTTACGCTCACTCCATTCAAACGGAGCCTTCCTAAAGAAGACTACGGGAGAGTAGATGTATGATGTGTTGTTGCATACATTAAAGAATTCGACCGACTCATGGCCGTATACATTTCTGTATCCCATGAATGGGCCAACGTTGCCAGATTCTACGGAGAAGTAGTTCGATTTCTTGGAGTCCATCTGAAATTGGATAAGAAGATGCCATCTATCTCCTTCTTTGAAAGCGAATACTGGCTGTGGTGTGTGCTCGAAGGCGCATGCCAGCCGCCCCAAGTCGTTTATTGACGCAAGTTGAAAGATCATTTATTTGTCGCCGCCAGCTTTTTCTTCAAGTTTAAAATAAAAGCTTTTTAAGACAACTCGGTTCATACGTTAAATCTAGAATATGAAGCGGTCACTCAAGATCATGCAATACTTGAACAGCGCAATCGAAGGGATAAAGTCGATAGCCGGACGCCTATCAACTGGCACCCTCTTGGTTGAACTGGAGAAGGAAGTCTGGTCGGTCTACAAGGACTGCGAATCCGCAGTATTCTTGATCAAACTCGAAATGTCCGATGTGGAGGCACCTGACAACACAGCTCTAGACTGGAGCTTTGACCGCTCAGACTACGCCATATTCTTGGCAGAAGATCACCTTAAGGAGGCTTTGGCTGCGATGGAAAAAGGGGGACTTGACAAGGCACTCCAGCAGGCGAGGATCGCAAGAAATATCATGGCAGAAGTCTGCTCTCAAGTGAAGAAGGAGAATCTTAGGGCAGCGAGAGAAATCTGGAAGAAGAACAGAAGCCAACTTGCACAACATTGACTTAGAAGGTTGACCTCTCATATTCCATCTGATGAAGGTAGAGTCTGTTCACATAAACTCTTATGTAAGAGCACAGGCCCATATCTGCAGAGGGCACGTCAGTAAAGTGAATCAACGATGGATAGGCTCTTTTGGATAGCGAAAGAGGAAGAAATAAAGAATGCTGAAACAACCGACGTCTACTTCCTCTACACAAAGACGGTCTTGGAAAAGTATCATCTTCACAAGAAGGTGATAATGGAAGTCTATGTGCGCAACCTCCCCTTTGAAGGAAACTGGGGGCTACTTCTCGGAGTACATGAAGTAGCCAAACTCCTAGAAGGACTCCCATTGAATGTCAAGAGCATGGATGAGGGAGAAATATTCCTGGCAAACCCCAACTCTATTGTATATGAGCCAGTCATGCAGATAGAATGCTACTATGACGACTTCTGCCTATACGAGAACCCACTGCTCGGGCTGCTTGCCACCAGCACAGGAGTTGCATCAAAAGCAGCACACTATAGGATAGCCGCACCAGACAAGATAATGTTCAGTTTCGGTTCAAGGAGAATCCATCCTGTGCTTGCCCCTGTTTCAGAGAGAGCAGCCTTCATCGCCGGCTTCGACGGAGTCTCCAACATTCTCGCATCGAAGCTTCTAGATGTCAAGCCTGTCGGAACGATGCCACATGCCATGATTCAGATTTTCGGAGACCAAAGGAAGGCGTGGCTCGCATTCGATTCCATCATGCCTGAAGAGGTCCCTCGAATAGCACTCATAGATACCTTCTTCGACGAGAAAGCGGAGGGGATATTGGCCGCGGAAACATTAGGCGCAAGACTCGACGGCGTAAGATTGGACACCCCACGTTCGAGACGAGGCGAATGGCGCAAGATCATCGAAGAAGTCAGATGGGAACTAGACGTACGGGGCATGAAAAAGGTGAAGATCTTCGTAAGTGGAAACATCGACGAGAGAACAATAGGGGAACTGTCTGATCTGGTAGACGGCTTCGGAATCGGCGCATCAGTCGCAGCAGCGCCACCAGTTGACTTCAGCGCAAAGATCGTAGCGATAGAAAAGGATGGAAAGATGGCTCCAATGGCAAAAAGAGGAGATATAGGGGGCGCCAAGGCAGTATACAGGAACCCAAGGACATACGTGGACCTCGTCACGCCAAGGGGTGAAGAGCCTGACTCTGGAAAGCTCAAACCACTATTGCATGATCTAATAGTTGACGGCAGGATAGTTAGGAAGCTTGAAGACAGTAAGACAATAAGGGACAAGGTGCGGGAGAAGCTCGAGAGAGTTAGGAAGACACAGCCCAAGATCGTCTATAGAGTCTGAGCTTAGCTATATTCCTCTACATATCGCTTGTTATCTAATATAGATAAAATATATTAGCTCTCCGAATCGCCTCACTGAACATGAGCATGGCGTACAAAGGCCCAAGAATGTCCAGATATCAAGAACTTTCGATAATCGCCGTATCAGGAGCACTCTACGCGGTCATAGGGGCGTCAAGCTTCTTTGGCATTAACTTCTATGGCGTAAAGTTTTGGCCAGCAGTCATAATACCGGCGACAATAGCGATCCTTTATGGCGGCAAAATAGGAGCACTTTCTGCCTCACTGGGGATATTCATGGCAGATTTGGCCACACATGGCATCGCCCTCCTAAGCCTAACGGTAGGAGTTCCATCGAACTTTGTCTGCTTCTACCTGATAGGTAGATTCTCTCAGAAGTTCGATCTGAAGAAATATATTCTGGTATCGTCGATCGCACTGGCATTGGGTTCGATGATCATAGGATTTGGGTTACTCTTGTGGAGCCAACTATTTCCACTCCCATACAGATCCGACGTAAAGCCGATGGTTTTACTGGAGGGGTTAGCCTTGGCCGCCTGGACCTTCATCTCTGAAGCACCCTTCCTATATGTTGTGGTACCACCTCTTGCAAAAGCAATAAAGGGAAGAGCCCCGAAGGTGGCCTAAATGATAGTAGCAGGACTAGATATCGGTGCAAGCGTGACAAAGGGAGTCTTGGTCGACGAAGACAAGATATGGGCCCTATCAGAAGTTCAGGCCTCTGACTCGCTGGCGTCAGGCCTCGGATGCCTAGGAAAACTCCTCTCAGACGCAAACGTGAAAATGAGGGACATATCAAAGATAGCTTTGACTGGCTCAATAGGTCGAGGATTCAAACTTGACATGATAGAGCTAAAGTATAAGGTCGTAGACGAAATCCGGGCAATAGGCATAGGTGGACTCTATCTTTCAGGCAAGAAAGAGGCTGTAGTAGCAAGCATCGGGACAGGAACCGCGATAGTTCACGCCAGATCCGATCAAGCAAGATATCACGTTGAACACTTAGGGGGGACAGGTATCGGCGGAGGAACAATGATCGGTCTAGGAAGGCTCCTTCTCAACAAAGACAAAGCATCAACCATCTTCAAACAGGCTAGATCAGGTGACATCACCCGAACAAACCTTCTTGTACAAGATCTGGTCGGAGGACCAATAGGAATAGTGCCCGCTAATGCAACAGCTTCCAACTTTGGAAAAGTGGGAGATGAGACCAGACTCGAGGATATAGCTCTGGGACTGATAGTGATGATAGCTGAAACGATCGCAACTGTAACATACTTTGCTGCAAAACAGAAGAACCTTGAAAGAGAAATCGTGTTCGTAGGCAAGCTTCCATCCGAAAAACTCTTCTCCGAAAAGCTCGTAGAAACATCAAGCATTCTCGGTGGAAAGGCGACGATACCTGTCAACACATCTTATGCGACCGCCATCGGCGCCGCGAAAGCCATAGGCCAAGAGCAGTAGGCGGCAATTAGATTATCGTCTTCTTATACTTCTCGATGCTATCGTATATGATGTTTCCAACAATGATCGTCGCGTACTTGCTCATGATTTCAGCCTTTTCCGTCGAGTCTATGCCACCACCGTAGAAAAGATGTGAGGATGTAAGATGCTCTCTGACAGCTCTGACGACATTTGGGTCACCAAACTTGCCACTGTATTCGATGTATACGATCGGAGCCTTAATGATCCTGTCAGCGTAGAGGGCGTGGGAGACAATCTGATCAACCGTCAACTCTGTATCACTCTTTGTAAGCTTAGCTACGGCTGCGTCACGGTTCAACACGATATATGCTTCGATGACTATCCTTTCCCAAGGAATCCTCTCAAAGGATCCGAAGGTCTTCTCCATAACGTTTATCCAGTCGATGTGTGCACCACCCGACCACCACTTTTCCTGAGAATTCAAGACCAACGGTACAAAAAAATAGTCGTACGAGAAGTCGACGGCATCAGACCTCGCGGGCTCAAGCAGAACTGGAACACGGGAAACCTTCAGCATATCCTTCAGCTTCCTCACCTTCTCCAAAGTGACACCCTGAGTCCCTCCAACAAGTATAGCGTCAGTCCCATTCTCCAACACAGCCCTAATTATCTCACGAGTATTGTTCTTGTCTGGATCAAGCTTTGTCACATGCTTCCATCTTCTCCAGGGAAGTTCAGAGACCATCGTCAGCCCACGCCAAAAATCGAGGCCGAATATAGTTAAACTTTTTAAACCATAGACTATCAAACCTTTATTAAGGCCAAAGCCTAAATGTCACCCAAAAGCCTTGGTTATGGCCAATGAGCTGGCTAGATCAGATCATACCAGAAACGATAAAAAGAGGACTGGAAGATAGCGGCGTATCCGTCAAGGGAAAGTTCTCTTCTATCTGCATATACTGTCGAGGGGGAAGAAATCTGTGTGGGAAAGCTGTTTGCCCAATAACCTTGAAGGCTGCAGCCATGATCAAGGTATCCAAGCCAATCAACTCAAATCTTGTTTCCGGCTCATCTCCCCCATCTGTATTCGTGGGCAGATTCGGTTACCCTAAAGTGTCCATTGGGCCTATGGTACCTCCCATATCAGGTGACACCGTCGTCATGGACCTTCCAGAAAGATGGACCGGAATCCCCATAGAGCAGATCATAGACTTCAGGTATTCGCTCTTGCGTGGCAAAACCCAAGCCAAGGTTACAGATGTCCGACAGGGAAACAGGGTAATCGAAAGCCTACACGAGCTGGCTATGAGCTCACATTCCGTAGACTCAGAGGTCGAGTTCACAAAACGCCCCTCTGAAACCATATACCTCGACGACCACACCCAACCCTTCGGCCCAAGCGCTCCCATGAAGAGCTTCAGACTCCAGAATGTTTCCGTGAACAGGAGAATCGAGAAACTCTACTATGACACCGACCTACTTTCAAGGGATGCCGTAATCGAACTTTACAGTTGGGGAGTGGAAGTCAGCAAGATCCAGAGGGCTTTCAGTGTAGGCATGTTCGGTCTAGAAAGGAACAGGAAACTGGTGCCTACAAGATGGAGTATAACTGCGGTTGACAGCATAATATCCTCTGATCTCATAAGCAAGGTGAAAGCCTACGAGTCTGTGGACAAGTTCCATCTATACAATTACACTTACATGAACAACGTCTTTGCAGCCCTACTCTTTCCAGGAAACTGGAGCTACGAATGGATGGAAGCATGGTTCCCAGGCACATTCTGGAACCGGACCCTACCGGAGGCAGATGTGGGAGGAGACTTCGAAAACTATTGGGGTAGAACTGCCTACCCAAGCATAGGAGGATGCTACTTTTCTGCAAGGCTTTCGGTAGCAGAGGCGCTAGAAAGAATGAGAAGACAGGCTACAGCTCTAGTCCTAAGGGAAATACATCCAGAGTTCCCTCTCCCATTAGGGGTATGGTTTGTCAGGGAATGTGTGAGGAACCTCTTCCGCCAAAGGCCTACCCTATATGATGACCTTGAATCAGCCTTGAAGGGATTATCTAATGTCTTGACTGTGTCATTAAATAGGTGGATCCCAAAAAGTGAAATATTGAAGAGCAGCATCTTCCAGAGGAAGATCACAGACTTCTGGAAGCATACCAGATCATCGCCTACCATGCGAACATAGACTTAAAAGAGTAGGCGAACAGTAATTCTTAAAAAGAACCGAGGTTGCTGAGAAACAAGTGCACCCACATTGTCTCAGAGGCCGGGCAGGTCTTATGGTATCATAAGATGCAATTCTGCACTTTCCAAGAGCAGCCTACCCGGACTCGATTACACGATAAACCCTTATCTTGGATGCGAGCATGGCTGCATCTACTGCTATGTCCCAGATGTGTTGAGGAGGAAGGAAGTAGCAGACTGCTGGGGCCAAAGGATATTCGCGAAAGAAAATATCTCTTCAGCCCTGGCGAAGCAGATACATACACTTAGACCTGGAGTAGTCGGATTCAGCACCGTCACAGACCCCTATCAGCCATATGAATCCAAGATGTGCCTCGCAAGACCTCTGATAGAAGAGCTCTTGAAGCATAGGTTCAAGATATCCTTCCAAACCAAATCCTCGCTGATCTTGAGAGACATCGACCTCATACGGGGCGAAGATGTCGATGTCGGATTCACTGTAACCTCCTTGGACGAACAGTTCTCTCGCATCTTTGAACCAAATGCTTCTACATCCGGAGAGAGAGTGAGAGCCCTAGAAGAATTCTCTTCAAAGGGAGTTCGAACCTGGATCTTCTACGGCCCCATCATCTCAGGCTACAACGATGACGAAGACACGATCAAAGGCATAGTGGCCTTAGCGGGAAAGACAAGAAGTCGCCTACTCTATGATAGGCTACGTTTCAAACCCATCCTTTCAAAGAGACTATCCAGTCTGCTTGGAGACAAGAAGGTGGCGGAACTGGCCAAGATAGAGAGGGGCGACCATATGGCCGAAACATTTTCAAAGATCATAAGAATCAGTAGAGAAGCCGGTGTCGCTGTTGAACCCGCCTTCCCATAAAGGTGTCACGAGTTGAGCAAGCAGAAGAAAGCCTACAAGGTTGTCGCCATAAACCCGCTGATCCTGATACTTATACCACAGCTTGCAGTCCAATGCCTGAGCCGACGAAACCTGGCATTCTCATTCAACAGGGACAGAATCATGGGCCTGCTTGGAATCGTCTTCGTCGGCTTCTGGATCGGCTCAAGCCTACTTCTCGTCAAATACTCTGGCCCCTTCTCATTCATCTTTCTCTTCTTTATAGTGGGATCGATGGGGTTAACCCTAATCATCAACACGTATGTAGTTGGCCTGATATTCATTCGAAATAAGTGCTACAAGTGCAGATTTCTCGACCTAATCATAGAACATGAGCTCATCCACCTCAACTCCAACGCTACAGAAAGAGAGGTGTGGAAGTCCTTGAAGAAGATATATACAGCCGAAAAGATGGGAGTCTACGAAGACAGCGGGATATGCGACTACTGCCCAATACCCGCACATTTGATAGAAGAACAGTAGGTGAATGACTTGGTTCATAGAATAGCAGTGATAGATAGAGAATTCTGCAACTACAAGAAGTGCCCATACATCTGCATAAACGTGTGCCCAATAAACAAGATGAAGAAAGATACAATAAAGAGGGGAGAAGACGATTACCCCATAATCAGCGAAATATTATGCACCGGATGCGGTATCTGCGTCAAACGTTGCCCATTCGAAGCAATATCGATTGTTAACCTAGCTGAAGAGCTGACCTCAGAAAAAATCCATCAATATGGCCCGAACAGCTATCGACTTTACAGGTTGCCTGTGCCGAGGCCAAATGCTGTCATCGGCCTACTTGGCAGAAACGGGGTTGGAAAGTCCACAGTCGTCAACATACTCTCTGGACTTCTTAAGCCCAACCTAGGCCGCTTCCCTGAACCATCGTGGGAGGAGATACTGTCATACTTCAAGGGAACAGCTTTGAAGGAGCACTTTGAAAAGATAGCAGACAACAAGCTCAAGGTCAGTGTGAAACCACAGGCGGTCTACAACTTGGTGAAGGTGTGGTCCAGCGACGGGTTATCCCTCTTGAAGATGATGGATCAGAGAGGCGTTTCAGACCAGCTCATAGCCAGCCTCAACCTCGAACAGTCGATTACAAAGAACGTTTCACAGCTGAGTGGAGGTGAACTACAGAGGCTTTCTATAGCTGTTGCTGCAGCAAAAGATGCGGACATCTACTTCTTTGATGAGCCTTCATCCTACAACGACGTATACCAAAGACTAGCGGTCTCCAAAACCATAATGAGCCTGGCGGAAACAGGCAAATGCGTCTTCGTAGTAGAACATGACCTCACAATTCTCGACTATCTCAGCGACAAGATACATCTTCTCTATGGAGAACCTGGAGTCTACGGGATAGTTTCACATGTTATGTCGACCAAGGCAGGAATAAACGCTTTCCTAGACGGCTACATCGCAGACGAGAACATTCGCTTCAGGGACAAGAGGATCACCTTCGACATCTACGCGCCGAAGCCAGAAGCCGTAGACTACACCCCGATGGCAGAATACACCGAGCTCGTGAAAACCTACGGAGAATTCAAGTTGACAGTTTCACCTGGGAAGCTCAGACTCGGAGAAATCTTGGGAGTCGTCGGAGCAAACGCGTTGGGAAAGACAACCTTTGTAAAGATGCTGGCAGGCGTTGAAAAGCCTGACTCGGGAAATGTGACAATAACATCAAAGGTCTCATATAAGCCACAATATCTTGCACCCCCGAAGGGGCTCCAATATGTCAAAGAGCTCCTAGACAGCACCGTTGGCAAAGATGTCACATCAACCACGGAATTCAGCGAGGTAATCGTACCACTGCACGTTGACAGACTGCTCGAGAAAGAGATTTCAAAGTTAAGTGGTGGAGAACTGCAGAAGGTTGCCGTAGCCGCCGCACTCTTGCATGACGCAGAAATATACGCATTAGACGAACCTTCAGCCTTCATCGACGCAGAAGACAGAGTCGAACTTGCGAGAATCATTCAAAGATATGTGCGTGCCAGAAGCAAGTCAGCTATAGTTGTAGACCACGACATCCAACTCGTCGACATCGTCTCCGACAGGATAATGATCTTCAAGGGAACACCGTCGATATCAGGCTACGTCGAAAGCCCCATGGACAAGGACAAGGGTATGAACAGCTTCCTAAGAGAACTTGAGATAACCTATCGAAGAGACATGGAGACAGGCAGGCCAAGAATCAACAAGCCAAAGAGCAAACTGGACAGAATCCAGAAGGAAGAAGGCAGATACTATTATATTTCAAAAGCCGGCGCGGAAGATTAGCCGCTCAAGCAAAACCTTTTAACGGGACACCGTCAAGCATACCCCCATCAGAAAAGTGCCTGCAAATTGGGACGCCTTGTCAAAGCAATACTAGCCGACAAACTCTCCCCCGAAGAACTCAATGAAGTCATATCGGGATTTGACGTCATAGGGGACATCGCAGTCATGAAGATACCTGATAGACTGCTCACAAAGAAGGAGATGATCGCGAACACTCTGTTGGAGAAGGTGAAAACCATAAAGTGTGTGTTCAGACAGACATCGCCTGTGACAGGAGATTTTAGGCTCATGGACTTGGAGTATCTTGCAGGCGAAGACAGGACGGTTACAGAGCACAGAGAAAGCGGATGTAGGTTCTATGTTGACATAGGCAAGGCCTACTTTTCTCCACGACTGTCTGGAGAGCGCCTTAGAATCGCAGAGCTTGTAGCAGAAGGGGAGACAGTAGTCAACATGTTCGCTGGCATAGGAACATTCTCGATAATAATCGCAAAAAAGAAGAGGACATCAATGAACTATGCGATAGACTTGAACCCCGACGCCTACGAACTTATACTCAAGAATTCCTTCTTGAACAAGGTAGACGACCGCGTTATAGCATTTCTCGGAGACGCTGGAAGAATCATCGAACACAGGCTGGTGAACACCGCCGACCGCGTCCTGATGCCATACCCAGAAAAGGCACTGGAATACTTTCCTCACGCGGTCAAGGCCTTGAAGGAAGATGGAGGATTCATCCACCTGTACCTTCACGTCAGGTCGAAGCCGATAAATGAGACTATAGAAGAAGTGATGCCGCTGCTGTCACTTCCATCCAACTTCAAGATATCATCGATCAGAGGCAGAATCGTCAGAGAAGTTGGGCCCAGGATGGATCAAGTGGTTCTGGACGTCAGAGTCACTCGAACCCCCTGACAGATTACGGAAACTGCCAAAATGCAAACAAAATTTATAAATGCCTATAAATCAGGGTTTTTGGATTATTGGAGTGATATGATATGTCCGCTACAGCAATTCCAGCTGTCACTTCTTCAGGTCAGCCCGTGTTGATCTTGAAGGAGGGCACAGCTCAGACAAAAGGTAGAGAAGCTCAGAGGAACAATATTACAGCCGCAAAACTTGTCGGAGAGATCGTGAAGAGTTCTCTTGGTCCAAGGGGTATGGACAAGATGCTCGTCGACAGCCTAGGAGACGTCACGATCACAAACGATGGAGCAACAATCCTAAAGGAGATCGACGTACAGCATCCAGCAGCCAAGGCGATGGTTGAAATCTCAAAGGCAACAGACAAC
>CAYUWR010000031.1:0-35953 GCA_964448685.1 uncultured Nitrososphaeria archaeon | reverse complement strand
TTTACGATGTTAATTACAAAGGAAGAAGTCGGAAGCTTATACTTTGGTCTTTTTATGGCATCCATAATCCCTCTGGTACTCCTTTACTTAAAGGAGGCAAGTAGGTACGTTGGAGTAGCTTTACTAATGCTATTTATTTTTAACATTTATCAACTATCGAAGGAGAGAACCTCGCCAAAGGAGGAAGTCCCAGACAAGGAATGTAAAAAGGTATTACCTTGCCTATTGTTGACATTACTTGGAGGAATTGGGGTTACTGGTAGCGCGTATTTTTTGGTGGGTTCTGCCACTTACATTGCTTTAGCACTTGAAGTCCCTTCGATAGTTATTGGGTCCACTATTGTTGCATTTGGAACCACAGTTCCCGAATTTGCTACAAGCGTACAGGCGACTAGACAAGGCCATCTTAACCTTGCATTAGGAAACCTTATTGGAAGTGGATTTGTGAACTTAACCTGTATCTTAGGGGTGACTTTGGTCGGATCCCCCTTTAACGTGAACATGTCCGCCTTTTCCAACGTAGCCATATTTTCTCTTATATCGAATTTGCTTCTATGGTACTTCATTTCAAACGAGAGAATGGGCTGGAGGGAGGGGGTGATGCTGGTTTTCTTATATATCATATTTTTAGTTATAAGCTTTTGCTGACGCAAAAATAATCATAGGCTTCTTTTGAAACACAGTTTGAAGAAGACTCTTGTCACGTGCACCCACCCATCATCTATTCGCAGTTGAAAGTATACATGGGAAAAAAGGAGGATGATTTTGATGAGACAGTTACCTTCACTGAAGAGAACTCAAGACTGGAGAAGGTAGATGCGACCATGCCAAAAAGAGGGTTGAGAAGACATTTCTAGAAGCGTTTTGGTTCGAGCGAGCTGTCTTCTCTCTAGGTGAAGGTTTGGGCTGTTTCTACCGACGGCACTCCTGTTGGAAGCTCTGGAAACTTTTCTTTCATTCTCTGTTCTGCTACCGCCGAGGCTTCTGCAAGTATTTTTTCGGCGTCTTCGTTTGCTGCCTCAAAGTTGAGCGTTGTACCACTTACGGTTCCAGCATCGACTAGTATACTGCTGAGCAGGCCGCTGATCTCGTTGATTTCTCTTTCAGCTTCAGGCATCACGCTTATTATCCCACTCCTCACACTTCTCAGCACAGACATCGCAGGAGCCAACGTAACTACTATATCTCCAAGCTCTGTTACAGTACTTAGTCTTAGCGCGATCTGTTCAAGGGCGACCTTTGACGAGGTAACGGTCTTATTCATTTTTCTTATTTCTGCAAGCTCGTTCGCGTAGATGCTTGCATGCTGTGCATCATGCTTCTGGATGGCGGCGACGACCTTGTTGAATATTGTAGCATCCTTCTCCCTCTGCTTTGCAGAGACAGCCTCCAACTTGGCAATCTGAGCCTGTATCGCACGAATAGCATCCTCAAGCCTTGGCTTCAATGGGCCGGGAGGCCTGATAGCTTCTCTAACCCTGTCATTCACAGGAGGCTTCTGTTCTCTAATCCACTTCCCTTCAAACTTGGACATTTCCACCCACAACGCTAAGGGGATATGATCAACTATTACTCTCCTATGTCACCCACAACATTGTAACCGTGGTGACAGGTATGACGGTGACATCCACCCCTATCGATACCTTGATGCAGAACCTTTTTAACATCATTCAACATTTTCGAGGAGCTTACCCCTGATTCTCATCGTCTCCTCAGATTGTAAAATGCGATACTGCGCTAATCGACGCATATCAGCCCCATCAGGAGGGCACATTAGCCATTTAAGAAAGATGTGGTCGAGGCCGACTTCATTTTCTAGACTCGCTTTCTCAGATAAATAGACTTAAATACGTCATAGTGGCACGCTCTTACAGTGAAACAAGAGATGGCAGAGAAGGAACATGTTCAGCTTCCTTGGCTCACAAAGTTTCTCACTCTATGGATATTTCTGGCGATGATGCTCGGAATCGGATTAGGCTATATATTTCCACAGGTCTCCGACATCATCGGCTCGATGAGTGTAGGAACGACATCAATCCCCATAGCAATCGGCCTCATCTGGATGATGTATCCTCCCCTCGCGAAGGTAAGATATGAGGATCTGAGGAAGATGGTCAGAGCTGAGGGCTCGAAGACCATGCTATCTCTTTCGCTTGTCCAGAACTGGGTAATCGGGCCATTCTTGATGTTTGTGTTGGCCTGGATATTCCTTGCCGACTATCCTGCCTTCAGGAACGGGATAATCATAGTCGGCCTTGCGAGATGTATAGCCATGGTGATCGTCTGGAACAGCCTTGCAGATGGAGATAATGAATGGGCAGCCATACTTGTAGCCCTAAACTCCGTCTTCCAGATAGCATTGTATTCTGTCCTAGCCTACTTCTACATAACGGTGGTCGGCTCCTGGATTTCAGGAGAAGGATTGCTCGTCAACATATCCTTGTTAGAGATCGCGCAGTCGGTTGCCGTCTACCTCGGGATACCCTTTTCAGCAGGAGTGATCACTAGATTCTACCTTCTGAAGACCAAGGGGAAGATGTGGTATGACGACGTCTTCATGCCCAGGCTCAGCCCCACTTCTCTCTTCGCCCTCCTATTCACCATAGTCGTCATGTTTTCACTCAAAGGCGAATATATTGTGAGCCTACCACTTGATGTTGCCCGGATAGCTATACCGCTGCTAGCATATTTCACCATCATGTTCTTTGCATCCTTTGCACTAGGCTTTTTCTTCAAGCTTGACTATAGGAGGACTACAACACTTGCATTCACAGCAGCAAGCAACAACTTCGAGTTAGCCATAGCCGTCTCTGTCACCGTATTCGGCTTAGCCTCACAGGAAGCATTCGCTACCGTGATTGGACCATTGATCGAGGTACCCGTCATGATAAGCTTGGTCAATGTGGCCCTATGGGCAAGAAAAAGGTTATTCACAGAGTAAGAGACCATGCAAACGCATTGGAGGCCTAAACTCTGGATACACTGCTAACGGCAGCCTCTCCGACCAGTCCAGCTTACCGCGGAAAGAGATTGGCTGAAGCCTTTCCCATCACACAGTAGAGTGATAGACAACTTTCGGCTAAAGTATATAAATACGCCCATTAAACTGACGACAGATGACCGACAAAAATAAGGCTAACCTACGCAAATTGATCATTACCGTTTTAGTTTTGATGATGATATCACTAGGCGCTCCAGCCCTGTCATCAAAGCCATCAGTTGCACCACAGGCGATAACATTCCCAACATCAATCGTACCCACAATCACCCTCGTTCCAAGCTATGGCCTGTACGTCAGCTCCGCCAACCTGACGATCGACCAAGGTGACCAGACCCAGGTAGCTGTCACGGTAAGATCCTTTTTTGGATACAATAAGACAGTCTCCCTCTTTTCTACACCACCAAGTGGAATCTCTATAACATTCGCCCTATCGAAGCTGACACCCCCGGTAAACAGCAACGTCAGTACGACAGCCTTCATATCCGTCGCCAAGAACGTTCCAGCCGGAGCCTACACCGTATTCATCAACGCGACCGACGGTACAATCAAAAGAGGACTTCCACTCTCCATAACAGTCAACGCCATCACTACTACAGCTTCAACCACGACATCTATCACGACAGTGACGACGACAACAACACCATCTACCACAACCGTGACGACGACAGCAACAACATCTTCAACAACTCCGACTACAACTTCTCCGACAACACCTTCCACCACCTCTCAGAGCACGACCACGTCAACAACTACACCGACAACGACGTCGACACAATCCACAACCACTACTACACCTTCTGAGGGAGCCGACATGACATTGATCATCATCCTAGTCATCATCGTGATAGCAGTTGTAGTCGTAGCAGCCTTCTTGCTCATGAGGAGAAAGCCTGCAGCTGTAATCTTCAAGAGGTACTGTATGCACTGTGGGACTGGGATGACAGGTGACGCGCTATCATGCCCCAAATGTGGTAAGCAGCCGGCGGGAGGACCAGACACCAAAGTATGCCCCAACTGTGGTGCAGTGATAAATATTGTTGCAGCATTCTGCCCCAAATGTGGTGCAGCTCAGCCGAAGGTGAACGATAAAGGTGGGACAGCCAGCGGCTAAGCAAGGAGACAAGATCATAGCCCAAGACATCCACATCGTCATGGTTCCGGCGCCGCCAGGCTCTCCAGTGCCAACTCCCATACCTCATCCATTTAATGGGATCATCGACAGTGGCCTAAGCAGCGACGTGTTCATTGAAGGGAAGCCTGCAGCTGTCGTCGGAAGCACAGCAACCAACACGCCAGCCCACACACCAATCGGTGGGCCGAGCTTTCAGAAGCCTCCAACAAATCAGGGGAGGATAATTGTGGGAAGCACAGGCGTCTTCATAAATGGTAAGCCGGCGGCAAGAAATGGAGATACAGCTGTGACCTGCAATGATCCAGTGGACCTGCCTATCGGCAAGGTCGTCGCAGCCGGCACCGTCTTCATAGGAGAGGTTGGTGTGCCAATCCCGAGGCCGCCCGCAAAAGGTGAAGCAAAAGAGAGGAAACTGGAGAAGCCTAAAGTGAAGCCCTACACACTGTTGGTCAACCCAAGAGTTGAAGGTTCAAGCTGACCTGATAGCCTTAGCTCCGTACACGATTTGACTACAGCTTCTCAATGTTCTTGTAGACGAAGTGAGATCTACCCTTTATGTACCTCAAGTATACGCCATAGTGGCAGCTGAGGGGAGAAGATACAAGAAGTGTCGGAGAAAGTATGTTGCCTGGGCAGACTTCATCTTCTGAGGTTACCTTCTGGGAACCTATCTCTTTTGGTGACTGATACCAGAGGGCGCCCACTTGGTCTTGGAAAAGATAATGTGGCATACATTCAGGATCCAAGACCACATCCAACAGCTTCAGCTGTTCGGCAGATGGAAAGAAGAAGCTAAAAACAGTTCTACCTTCTTTAACCTCTATCACCTGGGAATGCCATCTGCCCCCTTCTTCGGCCAGAACATGTGCACATAGCATGCGTTCTCCTCCTTCACCTCTGCAGGTATACGAGAGAGCCAATCCCGAATATGGTGTAATCTGTGGCTCCAGAGGGATCGACTTTGCTGCATTGACCCTGCACTCATCTAAGCCCAGGTCAAGATAGTGTATGATGTGCTCCCTCTCCAGCATGTAGACAAGATGGGCTCTTCTATTGCGAAATACTACACTGCATTCGATGAGCTTACCTTCGAAGC
Source organism: uncultured Nitrososphaeria archaeon (assembly GCA_964448685.1). Taxonomy (GTDB): domain Archaea; phylum Thermoproteota; class Nitrososphaeria; order JACIWG01; family JACIWG01; genus CAYUWR01. The sequence continues at coordinate 30,724 of CAYUWR010000031.1, read as the reverse complement.
TAGAGAACCTTGTCAAATTCATCTTTCCGTCTGGAGAGAGCTTGAACACGCTGGCAGACTCTCCCCCATCATCCTCAGATGAGATCAGAAGATATAGTGTTCCATCTTCAGCCGTAAAGGGAGAACCCATAATCTTGTGAATTGGAAGAGATGACGTGAACTTCTTGATTTGAGGCTGCTGACTTCTCGAGATACTCAGGATCGTGACAGCCTCCTCGGTAGACCAAAGGACATGCTCATATCTTTGATCAGAGCTTTCAAGAAGCGACAGCCATGGTTCTTGACGGCCTTCCAGTTCCACGATGCTCCTACAGCTCCAAATATTCATCGGAATATTAGGGCTGCTTTCGAGTAGGAAGAGGTGGAATCTGTTCTTTTCAAGATTAACCCACACAGTACGTATCGGCGCATTCATCTGGAAAAGATCTCTAGGAGTGAAAGAATAGACCGGGCAAGCTGATACAACCTTTACATTGAAAACCTTAGAGTCGACGAAGAAAATGCCACCAGAATGATAAGTGATCTTGACCTTATATGTTCCCTCCTTAAGCTCTCCAAAGATCTTGACTAGATCTATTAAAACAGTCTTCTTTTGCCCCGAGCCCAAAAGAATCGAATTCTTCTTGGTAGGTGGGACTAGTATGCCCTCTCTCTCCAGCCAACTAAGTGGTGAACCAGAGTATCTTTTCCCAGAACTATCTATCATTCGAACCTGCAAAGTCTCACTTGATACCGTTAAATCATCGATCTTCATCGGCAGAGAACCTCTGTTTTCAATAGAGACTGAGACAGGAACCGATTCACCTCTGACGTATTCGCGCTCCTCAAAACCCAATGAGACGGAGATAGGAACTTCTGAATGCGTGGAAGTTTTCCTTTCAGACAACCGTTATCACCATCGGAAGACTTTGGTCGACGTCACCACTCCAGCCTCTGCCCCTCCTTATCTCATGGTAAATATTGGCAGTACCCTTTTTCAATGCTCTCACCCTAGCAATCCAAAAGTCCCCCCTCTTTGACACATTGACAGTTGCAACACTTGGATTACTTGAAACCCATCTACCTCTGGGAAAACGGCTAAGATCCTTCCAGAAATCCTGGTGTAGGTTATTCTCCACCCCTTCTTGGGGATATAGAGCCAGCAGCCTGATTCTCTGGCCAACACTCATGGGATCTGGGTTGTTAGGGTAAACTTCGAGATAGGGTGTGGTGTAAGAGAAACCGTCAGGTTCAACTACAGTCACCTGAACGGTCTTCGTCCAACACAATTCAGCGGAGCCAGGGTAGAGCGCTCTTCTCAAGACGTCATTCGCGCCAGTCATCATGCGGCGTCGATCATACAACCTTAAGACCAGAAGACATAGCCCACAAAAATGCCATTCAACAGGAGAGCCAACTTCATAGGACATGACACAGGTGATCATATCTTGACTGTCATGATTGTCCCAAAATGGGCCTGAAGAACCAGACACCTCTGTGCGAGTAGTAAATGGGAAATCTGCTTCAGTTTCAGTTACGAAAGCGGTGGCGCCATGATTTAAGAACAGGGCATGCCCCATCTCATGGACGAACGTGTTGGCAACGTCACCAGATTGAACTATGTAAAACATTTTGTCCCATATGTAGCATCCGCCGACAGTCGACCCCTCAAATGGGGGCTTACAGAACAGAACGCACATTCCAAGCCTAAAGCCGTTTCTTGGCTGACGAAGCCTCCTATAGTCAGAGTTACCCAACTTATCCCTTACTACTGCCTTTGCGACGTGATCCAGGAACTCCCAAGTGGTTTGGTTCGGATGGTCGGAGTCTTCATCTGGCGGCGTCAACCGGTCAGACTGTGGTATGGGAGGTGTGTCGAAGGTGTGATCTTGGGGAAAAGAGTACGAGTCGAAGTCGACGACATGGTATTGGTGGTGGCTCTGCTTGACGTATTCTTCCCATTCATGTGACCTCCATTCATCGTAGACCACGCGACCAAGATACCCCATCCATTCATCACGTGAGATCACATATCTTCTGTCACTTGCAACCTCTTCGATTTCAATATATGCATCCCTGTATGCTTTCTTGATCTTTTCCCACTCCAACATGCCATAGTCAAGCCCCTCCTGAATAGCCACCATCTCCACCTTAACCTTCTTCCAGACGGTGATTGTGGGCGTCTGAAAATAGAGAGGATAGAGCACAGAGTCTGGCCTATCACGCAATAGTACCTCTGATCCAGCGCTCGATATCAGCTTGACCCTGATCTTGTAGTTGTCACCGGCTATTGGTGGCGGATGAAAAAAGAAGTCCAAGACGCCAATCTTCTTGCCCTCTTCAACAACGGTTTCCCGAATCGGGGCAACTACACCATTTGGGCTGCCTGAAGCAGTTTCAAAACCGTGCCTCCTTCTATCAAATAGAATATCTTTGGCGTTGACAACATCAGAACTTGACTGGCGACATCGATCTCTGACAGGGTGTGGCGCAAAATCTCTTATGCAGTTATCATCACCGTCCTGTCTATATACAAGGCTTCTGACAAAGTCTTTGCCTGTTCTCCCTTCTCCCTTAGGACCTCTAATGATAGACAGATTCTCTGAAGGGTCTAAGATCTCAAATATCGCATTGACTTCCTCCTCGGAGAAATCGGAGCGGCTATCCCCCTCCATTTTTATGACTTCAAGTCTCAAAGGAAGAAACACGTCCACCAGGTCCATTAACCCATAATGTCGATAGAATTCACACTTGTCATCTGTTGAAAGACCATTATCAGCTACATTTTCTTCAATACAAAGTCTCAGATTCAGAGAAGGTTCATGCAATATGTCCTTGCTGCCATCGTAAGACGAATAGGTATCACCTGCATGATCTTCAACTTCAAGGGAATAGTTCGAGTCTGCTGGGAGATCACCGAGTCTAATGCGGAGACAGTAAGACACCTCCTGTGTTAGAGTGGCGTCCGCAAAAGTCACGTTGGCTCCAACAACACCCTGCCCAACACCATCGCCCAAGACAAGACACCATCTTTACATTCTTCTTAGAAGTCAGCTCTCTTTTAGCTTATATCCTTTGATCTTCACCTTGAATCGTCCTCTTGGTGCGTCCTTAACCTTCACACAGCCATCCTTGATGATGCCTTCCCTCTTGCTGCCATCAGAGAACTCGATTTCAAACTTCAAGTCATTTAATGGCCTGCCACCTTCATCCTTCAGGTAGATCTCGAGAGGATATGCTAGCTCAAACTTTTCAGAGTCCACCTCGAATTCGTCGATTTTCGCCTTGAAGTAGTATTCTTCATCCTCGGTGACTTCGCCGCCTCCAGCCGAGTCTCCGGCCAAGGTTATCCTGCGTTCTTCAGCTTTCGGTATCCATTTTGCCTCTGCCCTTTGGTTTACTACAGCAGCATTCACCATATCAATTAGCTCTTCCTTTCCACCCCTCTTTCGATATATTTCAAACTGTACGAGTCTGCCGTCTTCGAACCCGACTGCGTCCACCGAAAGCTTCACCGGCCCAAATGGAACTCTGGTCTTCTTGCTCATATTCAAGCTTCATGACTTTCTCTTATTTCTATCTTCTCTATTGGAGGTATCGCTTCCGCGGACTCCATCTCCAACTCCGCATGATAGATCAATCTGATCTGATGATCTGAGATGTACTTTCCAGATGAAGGCTTAAGGGAGAAGCCTCTCTGCTCAAGCTCCTTCTCAGCCTTGAGCAGAGACCTTACAACATCCTCTGTAATACTATCCAGATGTCTCCGATCTTCTGATGATACGGTGATCGAATACTTTGCCTTAAGCTTTAACCGCACAACCTTCAACTTCTTAACCTTCGATATGTAGTCAACGATTATCTTTGAGCCTTTGGCTGGAGGATGGCGAAATGCCACCGACCCTTCTTCCAAGTTCACTGTGTACTGATCCCACATTTGAAACACCTCACCTCTAGATGATTTCACATCAAGAATGCTTTCAGGCTTTCCCTTCAGCGAATACCTTTTCTGCGAGCCATCGCCGTCAAAGACTTCACTCATTCTTTCACCTTCTTCGTCCTCAGATAGGTTTGATCTTTCAATCTTGAAGAAAACATTAGATATGGCTATTGAAGGCGTCCCACCGCCTTCCCCGCCTATGGTTATGTTTTCTCCAGGAACTTCTTTGACGTTGGCCTTAAGCGTCTCGACGATTTTGTCCTCAAGCTCTACAAACATCACCTTTTACCTCACAGGGTGGTCATCTTCGACTTGAAGTTTATGACGTTCCCGATCTTTAGGATACACGCCGGCTCGGTCTTTCTAAAGCTGACGTTGAAAACTTCCTTTTCCGGATGCGGGTTCTTCACCCTATATCTATACCACACTCTCTCATTCGGCGACAGCAGGTATTCTAAGAAGGGGTTATCAGCTCCCTTCGGCCTCAGCTTCGAACATTCGTGTATGAAGAGGCCGCTTACCACCGCAGAGGTGCCATCAAGGTACTCGAAGAGGATCTCCATTGCCTTCTTATCGCCATCTTCAGCTCCAGCCCAGTAGTCGAGGACTTCAAAGTATTCTGCGAGACCGAACCTACATAGTTCACCGACCTTCCCCCTTTCCATCGCCCACTGCCTCGTGATCGGGCCAACAACGGTCGTCACATAGTTGTCCTTCTCTCCCGGAACATTTTCGCTTAGACTATAGGAGACACCGACTGGGCTTGCAGGATTAAGGATAGTTGTGCTCTCGTTGAGGCTGTCCACATACCTTCTAAGCTCTGTTATCTTCGCATCCAGTTCTTCGATGTCAGCCCTTATCTCCTCCTGCATCCTGTTCCAGTCTTCTGCCCTTATGAGCTCCCCCGACTTCCTCACTATAGGTTTGAAACGTGGCATACTATTCTTTTCCCTCCACAATGACCTTAACTCCAGCTGCCTTTATGGAACCAAGAACGTCTTTCACATACTCCTCAAGCGTCCTACTTCTATTTAAAGCCTCCCGGCCTATTCTAACAAGTATGGTAGCGGGCTGATATCTTCTCCACTTGAAGGCTACCTTGGCCTTTGGCACGCTCACAGCAAATATGCTTTCATCGAATGCTGTCGAATCGAAGATTCCTATCTTCTCCCTGATGAGCTCAACATATCTCCAATTCGAAGGCTTCCTATAAATGTGGGGCATGTTGCCCACCATAACCCTGTCGGACACATCCTCATCATTCAGGAAACATTTTCCCTCTTTGAATACCAGCCTATCGCCTTTTTCCATCTTGCCTTGGAAGCTGAAAGACTCGTTCAAGTCCTCGTTGACTACCTGAGGGTTCTCTATCACATCCTCTGCTTCGATGGAGATCTCTGGAACGGTCACATCCTCAACGCTGCAGTTGCCTAGAGACCATGAGTCACCTGCCATAACCTTCAATTCGTATTCTGCATCCACAGCCGGGTTCTCCACTATTTCAACCTCCCCGCTTATGAGGCTTCTTAGCATGGACCTGATCGATTCAAGAGTGCCGCCGCCTGTGAAGTCTACAACCGCTGCTTTCAAGCGGTTTCTGTAGTGGGCATCATCCTCTCCCAGAATCCTCTTCAGCCCAAACAGTGGACCCATCTTGTCAAGATCGAAGCCTGATGCTGTGTCAACCCAATGTGACCTCATCATTTCCATCACCTTTTCTCGGCTGACGTCCAACTCTTCACCGACAGCCTCCACCATCTTGTAGACCACGGTGTCCTTTGACCAAGATCGATAGAAGGCTGGAAGGCGCTCACATATTCGGTTGACGCTGCTCAAGTTCTATCGCTCCTTCTGAAGGCTATCGTGACATTTCTAGCCAAAGCCTTCTCTTCGTCAGAGATTTCGATATTTTCCTTCTCGCTTCTTATAGTCTCTGATCTACCCCTATAGGCTGAGACCACGATGTCCGTCACATCTACAACGCCTTCCACCTCTAGGGCGAGAGAGGCTATCTTGTAGAAGAGTACATCGTCGCCGATACCAAGTGATGAAATGTAACTTCTGATCAGGGCTTCAACCCTTCTAGAGGCTTCAACCTCACGAGCATCCTTTTTCAGTACAAGAGTCAGCTCTGCGTCAACGTAGACACTTCTTGGCCTCATGAACTCCACCTTTATGCCCGCTGCCCTCGTCTTCTCAATTGCATCCAGTATCCTGTCATGATCGCCACCATCCGCTATAACCTTCACTATACCAGGAACACCTTCAGGGGAATCCTTAACCAATACAGAGCTGACACCCTCCACAGACCTGATGGCTGTCTCGAGTGATGGAAGCGTAGCCTTTCCAGCTATCTCTAGGGCACGCTTAGCCCTATCTCTAAGCTCCCTGTCGCCTTCAGCATCTATCCCTCCGCCTATGTCGTTCTTGTTTATGACGTATTCGATGCCCATCAAAGGCTGAGGCAACACCGTCACAGTTCCCGCTAACACGTTGCCAAAAGGACCAGGGGTCGTGGACACGACAGGCACGTCAACCTCCCACACTCCTTCAGCCGAGACATCCAGCATTTTATCCTCCATGGTAACATATGTCTTCACTTCCTCAGGCTTCGTAGAATACGTGGACACCCTAGTGTTCTTTGGTATCAGAATCTCCCGATATGCAACATAGTCCACTGAAAAAGTTGAACCATCATCTGGCATCATACCCGAGGGCAGCCACCTTATCTTTCTGCCGGCTACAGCGTAGTCCACATCCCTTCTATAGGTAACCTTCTGGCCGCCTGTAACCCCCTTCACGGCCAGCACCGCCTTCACCATCTTGCTCTTCAGCTGATATTCTACAGAGCCGTCGTAGAGGATGACCTCACCGTTCACCTGAAGTGTTTCAGGCTCCGAGCGTCTACCGAAGGTGACGAGGCCAGAGGCAGGCTGAGGAGGCTTCCTCCTCATGCCAAGCAATGCTACGACAAGATCCAGCGAGTCCCCTGATGCGGTGTCTATGAAGCCTGAATCGTAGGCTTGAACGATGAGCTCGTTTAGGTACTCTATTTCTCGACTTATCGACTCTATAAGCGTCCGTGCAACACTGCCAGGTGACGTGTCGGTTATCTGAGGCCGCTCAGACTTGTATACTACAGTGAACTCTGACCCCTCATCAGGCCTGCCTCCACCATAGAGCCATTCGAGAAAGTTTTCAGAGAACCTGTAATCTTCATCTTTCTTGAACCTCCTCTTTTCTCCCCCAGACACTCCAAAGACGTCCAGCACCTCCACCACCCTACCTAGGAGAAAGTATCTGGCCTTGGTCTTAGAGTAGGTGAACTGCTCATAGTCTTCGCCTAATCTTTTCAATATGTCGCCCACAATCTGTCTATAGCTCTTCTTTTCTATCGGCATCATGCCACCTCCAATGGCAGAGAGTAGAATATGCTAATTGGTGCACGTTTTCCAACAGGGACCACCGCTATTTCGATGTCGATTCGATGTGGGTCAGAATCGTTCTGTTTGACGTTAACATTCAAGACATCCTTTATCCTAGACTCATTTGAGAGGCATTCGAGAACAAGAGCTCTAGCCTTGATTCTCGTTTCCTCATTGTTAACTCTGCCGATGAGGTCATGTAAGCTCGAACCATAGTCTGGGTGGCCCAGCTCAGCCAACTCCCCCTCTTCAGTCATCAGCCTGTGGATTATGGCTTGGGCAAGATTGTCTTCTTCGCTAACTATCTCCAAGTCACCCTCCCTGACGGCGAAGTCAGCTGCTCCATCTACAATCTTAAGCTTCAAGTCGGTCTTGAGTAGATTCGACATAGGCTGCACCTAGTTGATGTTCACCTTGGCACCTTTTATATTCATTTCCGCGCTGGCCTCCACCTTCATCTGGCTACTGGACTTGAGTTCAACGTTGCTGTCAGAGTTGATCTTCATATCGGAGCCAGCCTTTATGCTCATCTCCTTCTCACTCTTCACCTCAATCGAGGAGGCTGAAAGTGAAAGGTTTCCCTTTGACTTTATCGTAGCATCTCCTTCAGCCTTCAATGTCACATTCGCCTTCGACTCCACAATAACGTCACCATCACGCTGTATAATCAGCCGAGTCTCTCCAGCCCTGACCATAACTTCTTCGTCGGTAATTCGGACAACTATACCATCAGGAAACTCGAGGTAGATCCGCCTCTTCTCCTTGCTCCTCGAATACGGTGGAACATAGACAACTTCCTCCAGATCGCTTACCGGCGGACGGTCTTCGTCATTGTACAGCCTCCCTATGAGAATCGGCATGTTCACATCTCCGTTTACAAACGCGACAAGGACAAGGTCCCCCACTCTAGGAGGCTCGACCAGACCTATTACTTGAGTGGCCACTTGAACACGCTGAAGCTCAAGATTCAAGTTCTTTAGCCTAACATTACATTCGTAGTTATCCTTATCACTTGGCGTCGAATGTGGAAAGACCGAGGTTACAACCCCCAATTCGACGGTATGGATCTTCTTCGCTTCATTCTCGGCAATCTTCCTTATTACTTCCACGATACTCACATCAGATCCTCCTCTAGACATGTTACGATAGAAGTGAATCCGTCAACTTTATCTAGGTAGTGTTCGACATCTGTGACCCTAAGGTTTGGGTTGAACCCGAAGCCATCTAATCCCTCAACCTTCAATGAATCATTCACCTCTATCCTGGGGTCTCCAACAATCTTCAATGTAACTTCCAGCCTTCTATTAACCCTACTCGATACACTCTCAGACACCGCCGCCACAGTGTCACTGTCTTTGACCGCGTAATCCTGCACTGCAAATGTGTGGGCTCCAGACACATCCTTCTGACCTTCTAGAAACTGCTTGGATGAAACACCTACAACTTCCTTCTTTGTAAGCCAGTGATAGGTTTCTCGGCCAGCCCAACCAGATGGGCTTTCACCGTACACGGATACCGTCCCAAATGGGCCAACATTCTTCAGCATATCGATACGGATTATGTCTGAACCATATTTAAGCACATGCTCGTCTCTCCTTTCATACTTCTTGAAGTAGAGGGTGTTGTCAGAGGATGTGTAGAATACAAAATTGGATCTTTCAGCCAGCTTTCCGATATGCTCGTACACGTTGCACCTGTCATCGATCACATACACTGGAAAGGTTCTTCCATCCATTATTTCGCCTTCACCTACGGAAACAAGTCTGGTCCCATCCAGCCTCTCCCTCAACGCTGAAATCAGATCTGAGACCATCTGGCCAGATGTCTGATTTACGTACACCCTGTTAACCCTCAGCCATAGAAAGTTAGCAGCCCAACTCAAGCAGCCCACCCTAACCCTCGAGAAGTCTCGATCAACTGTGTTAACATAGCCTGAGAAAACCTTCACCAAGTCATCTTCGTATCCGAGATAAACCTTCACGTCATCATACCTCATGATCTTCGATGGCCTGTCACTTGATACGAATGTTATGTTGAAGCTGTCAACCTTCGGCCCAAGGCCCAGCCTAGCAGCAAAGCTGACAGCACACTGAGAGCCAGGAGAGAACTCTTCAGAGCCCACTTCAACCCTATAGTTCGGATGCAGCATGATCTTCCACCCTAGAAAGCCGATTCAACCTCTTCATGAGCATGCTTGGCGAAACTTTCAACCTCCACCTTAGCCTCCACCTCTTGGGTTGGCACTTCAGATCCACTTTGAGGGCTACTCTTATGCTCCCTAAGCGTGAGCACATACCAGTAGTTCATGGACATGCCGCCAACCATCTTCGCCTTGAAGCCTTCGATCACAACCTCCGAGATCTCCGTCAGAGAGGGGATGTCTGTGGAGAAGGATATCGGCTCACCAAGCTTATACTTTGAATTCAATTCCTGGAAAGTATTCTTGGAGTTGACGCCGGTGAGCAAGCCTTCTACGACTATGATCAGCGAGTCTCTTCCCAGATCTTGGAAGACATTGCCTTCAAGACCGGGTATCTTAAACTCGGACACCCGCCTCCTACCCGATATCGTTACATTAAGTATACTCCTCACTTCACTCAAGCCTTCTTGCTCAACTCTTTTCATGAGATCTATATCGTCAAGTCTTATGTTCACAGCACCATCACCTAAGGCAACGAACCATAATATCTCCTAACCTGCTCATTCAAGATCTGGGATATCCTCCTCTCCAATTCTCTTAGGTCGAGTTCCACACCCTCAGGCAACATCAGGTTGAAGACATTCTGAACCTCCGGCCTAACAACAGACGATGAGGGAACAAGCCGAGGCTCCAGAGGAGTGGCGGCTGATGCTTCAATGAACTCCCTCTGAGCCCTTTCCTCAGCCAACCTAAAGACAATGAGAGTCCTAGAGTATTCTGAGGAAAGTGAAACAAGGGGAGAAAGATTCTCAGGCCTCGCGACCAAGATTTCCTTCATCAGAGCACCATCGAACACCATCAACGCCTTCGGAATAACATCTTCAGTTCCAGTTGGCATCACCGCTCTGACACCTTCGACCATTCTATAGAATCTGGGACTCTTTATAACCTCGTATCCTCCAAGCTGAACAGCGGATGGTAGGCTAAACTGGACAGATGAGGCCACAATATGGCTGCTCAGGTATCCATCTCTTGTCAGGCCAAAGAGTGGGGTAGCCAAAGCGTTAGATACAGCAGCCGATTCCAGCCCACGCACAGACTCCAACATCAACCTAGCAGGTGAATACAGCTGTTGCCCAGCTGATATCAGAGGTCGAAATATTGAGGCAGGCATGCCATATGCTTCAGATACCATGTCCAAGGCTATCTGTGACAGCATATGAAGACGACCCATCAGCCTGAATTCCCTCACCAGATCAGAAAGAGCTATTGATACCGTGACAGCCGCCAAGCCTACCTGAAACGCCCCCTCATACCCTACAGCCGGCACCTCCGAGATCATGGTCTCCGGGGCAGCCGCTCCAGCTACAGCAGACGACAGCGCATATGGCAGACGAAACTGCAACACACTTCCAGCAACCTCCGAGAAGATGGTTCTAGAGTACACCTGGCCTACTGAGGCCACAGACACGGCTGGAGCATATGTAGGGTACGCTGGCAACATTATGTCAACGATCGGAAGCCCAGCGGTCTTCGAATACATGATGGGATATATTGTGGAAAAGGCCTGCATGCCCATCTTAGCCGGAAAACCGAGGGCAAAAGACAAGAATGAACCCATGTAGAGAGCCTGTGAGATATCCGAAAACGTTGGAGCCTCCTTTGATGAAACTTCTATGGCCTCTTCAAGAGGCACCTCAATCTTTCGTGAAGGCAGAGCGCTGGCGACTTCAAGGCTTCTTCTAAAGGGAGCGAATGAGCCCACAACAGACGCTACGGGAGCAGCCAGCCTCCAGCCTCTTTCAACCTCCAAGGGCAGCAGATAGGCTTCCCTTAAAGCCGACAAAGCGGACATGGGTTCTGCAAGTTGGCTGCCTACCAAGGCCACAGGCCTAGTGTATTCAGCAGCCTCAGAAATGGTTTCAGAAAGCTTGATGGAGCTTTCAAGGCCTTCAGGCAGCCTGTTTGCTCCCGAAGCAAGCTTCATAGAAGACGGCAGCCTTCTAACCAAATTGATCGTGTACGTGAAGTTTGGCCGAAGGCTGAAGCCCGCCAACATTTCACTTGCAGCCCCAACCTGGCCTTCACCCTCCCTTGGTCGAGCCGGAAATCTTGGAAGAGAAGCTCTAATCATCGGCGCAAAGACGTAGGCGCCAAGATCCGCTATAATGCTGAATATGCTATGACATTCCTTTAGGATGTCGATGAAGGGCGATAGAAGGAGGCCCATAGGCCTATAGATCCTCCTGCTCAACTCCGCTATGATCCTACTTGTCTCCTTCACCAATTCTCCTACAATATCTCTTATATCCACACCTATCCCTCCTCTCCTCCTGAAATGCTGATCCTTGTTATACCCTCCGCAGCCAGCTTCGACTGCGTCAACTGCTCTGCGCGAAATGCGAGAGCTGACATCAAAAAAAGAATTTGGTCCCGAGTTAGTTCTCGGGGGTTTTCAGCCAGCTTGTAGCCGCAGTCAAGACACAGTGTCGCCAACTCTTGCCCATCAGGGCTTCGGACGAAGGCTTCAACGTCTATCTTTTTTTTTAGCTTCCTCTTCGCTTCTCACTACACCGCTTATTTCGAATACCTTCATTCCAATGTATTCCGGTATCCCAAACTTCATAGCTTCAAGGTCTTTCGTGCTAAGCTTGGGTTCAACAAGCCCCTCTGCAGCGGCCATCCTGAGGATCTCAAAGTTCTTTGAGATGTCGATCTTTCCTATGTCTGGGGTGCCATCTTCTCTAAGAGGAACACTTCCTATTGAAGAGAAGATCTTCGCGAGCTCGCCGTCTGTCAAGGGCCTGACGACTACCTCAGCATCATAGTCTTTAATGTACACGGTCTCCCTTCTACCAGCGCCCTCGAGTATGATGTCCTTTGTAAGCTTCCTCGGCATATCTAGCTTTCTCTCACTCTTGTCGCCGTGAATGTGTATGTGCTCAAGCCGACGCCGTTGGCGTCGATCGAGAACGTCTTCTCCTCGATATATGAGTCGTCGAATGAGATGTCCTTCACCTTGGATGTCCTGATAGCCGCCTGCACGAGGATCTGGACTGGGCCAATGCTCTTTTCATCCTTAAGCAGCAGCTCATCCAGCTTCGCCGACGTAGATCTCACCCTTATCAAGCCATGCACGAACAGGGGACCAACATCCACACCAACCCTCTCTTGTGCGCCGATATTGTAGACGTTCTGCCTGTTCCTTATTATCTTCCATTCTATAGACTGTACGCCAGGTATGACTTCTCCGTCAACCTTCACCACACTCACATTCGCGGACGCAATGAATGGGCTTGACATAACCTCTCACCTACACCTCCACCGTGATCGTGGCATACACGTAGTCGATTGCTCTGACCGGCCTCACCGCGACATCAACCCTCACAATCCCTTGAGCGAAGTCCATCTCTGAAGAGTACACATCTACAATGAATGGAGGCTTCTTGCCGTCCACGCTTGGCACTATGGAGCCCTCCCTTTCCATGGAAAGCATGAACTCGGTGATCTTCTCCTTCAACGCAGTCCTTCCTCCTGGGCTATTCAAGGTTCCTATAAAGTTCTCGGCCACATTCTTCACACCTCTAACCGCATGATCAGCCACTCGCGTCACACTGATCTGCTCCTGGCTGGTCGAAATGCCCTTCTCCACTATGATGCCACGACCCCTCCTCATCTCCACAGCCAGGACACCTGCCTTCAGAAGCTCAGTGAGCTCAGAAGGGGTATAACGTTTCTCTAAACTATCGATTCCCGTAAGCGGCTTGAACGTTGGAGACTCATAGTATGGTAGACGACTGAGCAGGCCGGCGACCGCTCCCGCAACACCATAGGGTGCGACGAGGACGAACCTATCGCTTGCAAGCGCCTCATTTCTCTTGACGATATCCTTTACGCTTTCTCCTGGAGCAACTGTGCCAACTCCGATCCTGTTCATCGCCTCCTTGCTCATGTTCTTACAGTGCGCGTCAACAAGTGCATGCACAGCCGGGTCGCTGATGTCGGAGGCTACCACGATGTCGATGTCAGGTTCAAGCTCAAGAGCCTCCAGCGCCCTCTCTATCGAACTCTTCGATATAGTCTCCGGCGTGCCGCCGGAAAGTCTTGCCTCAACCGGAGCAGGTGTGTTCGCAGGAAACTTCTTCTTGCTTACCTCTTCCACCGCTATCAGCTTAGAGTTTGCGTTGACATATTGAACCAGGTACCTTTCGCTCGCAGCCTCCATCGTTAAGTCGTCGAAAGCCTCTGAGATCCTGCCATCACTGACTTCAAGGCGAACAAGATTGTCCTTTGAACCCTTCATGACGACGACCTCAATATTGTTTCCAGCTAAGCCAGCCGATTTAGCCTTAACCAAGAGGGAGGGGTTTCCGTTAGCGTCCTTCAAGCCCAATTCAGCAGCCTTTCCAGCTTCTCCCTCCACCCTGACAGCGAACACTTCGTATACGCCGTTCAGGAAGGCGAGCCTCGCATCCTTCGTCAGAGTATATTCGGTGTTTGAGCCGAACTTGTCCATATATTCTCTATAGCTTGTCACAGGGGTGGCGTCAAATGGAACCCCCTTTTCTGCTGTGCCAATCAAGCCGACAACACCTGATGGATGCAGTTGTTGTGGAACTATCTCTTTGACGACACGTATTTCTACACCTGGTAGTATACGAGCCAACTAATTCATCCCGTAAATTGTAGGCTACAACGTTATTTAAGCTTTCTTTCAAAAGATGCAAACCTTGAGGTTTTTTGCTAAAGGAAAAATCATTTACGGGTTTATCAGCAAAAATGCAAAGTGGACATCGCAATCTTTATGTCAACAGCAAATATTAGAACAATTTGGGTATCATACAACAGGCTCGTAGAGGGTTAACCATAGCAAAACATGATTACCACAACATGCTCTCTAGGATTCTGCAGAAAACATAGAGCACGTGCTTCTCCGTCAATAGATATGGTTTATATAGGAGACGAGAAAGAAAATGAATAAGCCACCCTTGGTCGATTGTCGCCCACACAACGCTTTCTTACAAGCTGAGAGCGAAAGTAAGCATGCGTAGAATATCATACCGAAGATTCCCATCCAGACACATTCTAGACACGCAGCATGTTGTGTGTGTACCTCTAAGCTAAACCCATTCTGACGATGCAAGAAAGTTTATTTTTTGAACTTGAAGATCGAAGGACAGAGGGAAACTTGAAGACTGTCACAAGACATGGGAGAGAAAACGGCCAACTCGATGTCATCGTAGTCGGAAATTTTTCAGTAGACACAAATATCTGGCCAACAGGCAGGATCGAAGACACTTTAGGGGGCGCACCCACATATGCCGGAAGCACCCTTGCGAAACTTGAAAGGAAGACAGGAGCCTTCTCCTTTATTGGAAGAGACCACTACCTTGAAGCATTATCTTTCTGCGCAGCTGCAGGAATCGATTCAGAAGGTTTAGCCGTCATAGAAGCGGAGACGATGAAATTCCAGAACATTTACGATAGTCTCGGAAACAGAAGACAGGTCTGCACCAACGTGGCGCCTAAGCTGAACATAGAACAGATGCCCAGAAGGTACCTTTCAAGTCGAGCATTCTACGTTTCTCCACTTGCAGGCGAAGTCGACACCAACCTGATGAAGAAACTTCACGCCAGGGGAATACTTATGCTTGACCCCCAAGGGCTTATGAGGACAATAGAGGCAGACGGCAGCGTCAAGGTTTCATTTGACACGAGCAGATTGAGAGAAGCCTTAGAGCTTGCGGACATCGTAAAAGTGGGCAAGGATGAAGTTGAAGCCTCCAAGATGTCCGACGAGAGAATATTGCGTACCATTCAAGGCTTCGGCGTGAAGGCTGCCATCATCACAAGAGGCAAAGCGCCGGTCAAGATATTGGCTGACAACAAGATAGACAAGATCAAAACCCTCGACGTGGCCGTCGAAGACCCAACAGGAGCAGGAGACGTCTTCGGAGCAGCCTTCCTCTCAGAATACATGGAAAGTGGAGACCCAATCAAGGCAGCCAAGTTCGCGACCGCTTCAGCGGGACTAAAGATAAGGTTCAGGGGGGCAAGCGGGTTTCCATCAAAGAATGAAGCCTCAAAATATGTCTGAAGACGTCGCCCTCGTGGGAAAACCTTATAAGCACAATTGACAGTCGCATCTCTAATTGAAGATCGATAGAAACCTCGTCTACAAGATCTTAAAGCAAGTGCCCAAAGGCAAGGTGACCACATATAAGGCTCTGGCTACCGCAGCAGGCAACCCGAAGGGTGCAAGAGCTGTCGGAGCAATGATGAGAAGCAACCCTTACGCACCCCATGTTCCATGCCATAGGGTCGTGTACAGCAATGGCGGTCTAGGAGGCTTCGATGGAGTCAGAAAACTTGACCAGAAGGTGAAGATCTTGAGAGAAGAAGGTGTGATCGTCAAAGACGGAAAGATCAAGGACTTTCGAGAACACTACTTCGAAGACTTCTCTCTCGAGAAGGCTGAGAATGAGACCCTACCTTAGCTTCACGTCCTCTTCATGACTGAAGTCGTGAAATTCCCAAATTGATTTATGATGCCCTTCGACCTCCGATGGGAGGCAACTCACTTGCTCTCATCGATCTCCTCTAAAAGGAGGATGAACCTGAACCAACATAAGCCTACCCGCATTCATCTCCACGATTAAAATCGGGAGCTTTCTAGCCAAATTTATGTAAAACCTGTAGGCGTCCGAAGGCTTCTGAAGACATTCAATAGTGAGCGGGCAGCTGAGATAACAGGCTCACTTAAACCCTTTGCGAATTCGATGCTTTCGATCTGGATGCCTAAGATAAAGAACCTCACATTCTTCGAGCTCATGGAACTGATCATCAAAGCCACAGTTTCGATTGGAATACTATGTGTGGTGATGGATAGGTTCATCGACCGGCCAGGCTCCATCTCTCTGAATATTATAGTCCCAGGCTCTTGACAGGCTTGGACAGCGTCCAAGAAGACGACCACATCCGGATCCTTTTTCACCACTTCTCCGATGAAGTTTTCCGGCGCACTATATGCCAAGATAACATTCCTGCTCAATTTAGTCTTCTTTAGCCTCCTACCCACATAGACTCCAACATAGTCGTCTCCACGAAACTCGTTACCCACACAGACAAATACGGGATTCTTTGAGCCTTCGATCAATGCTCTAAACTCCTTCAAAGAATATTCGGAGAGCACACGTCAAATCCTAGTCCATCTTATAAAAGACTTGCGATAGTCCCTCATCGGCTGATCGACAGATAGGCTCCTGCCAATTTAACTAATGGGACAGCGTGAGCCGCAGTTGAGCCGTGGAAGAAAAGTTCAGGTAGCCGCTATTTGACAACCTTCAACCCCGCGTTGATCAGGATGTCACGAAGCATTTCTTTTTGGCTTGAGTTAAGGCTGTAGTTGTAGGGTGGCCTGGCAGGGCCAGCTGGCAGACCCACCATTTCCATAGGCGACTTTATGAGCACCCCCTCCCCACACACCCCTTCGCTTTCAACCTTTTCTATCCACCTATAGTATGGGATATGAAGCTTGAAGAGTTCATCAAGCGCCTCCTTGAACTTCTTCTCCTCAAGTAGCCTTCCAAGCCTTATAGAATAGGCTGGCGCAAAATTCGCCGGTATCGCAAGATGCATTTTTGCACCAAGCATGTATCCAGATATTGGATCGATCGTGTTGATCAGAAACGGCACCTTAGAAGAATGCCTCTTTAAGGCTTCAAGGTAGCAGACTTCACTGTTTGACCTCCACTTGAATGAGACGATGCTGTCGATCTCTACAAGCCTATCCATAAGCTCAAGGTCTATGCTGAAGCCGCGATTAGCCCAAGGGGTGTTGTAGACCATGATTCCCACGTTCGTCCTCTCAGAGACGGCCTTGAAGAAGCGGTAGACAGCCTCCGAGTTCACTGGAAAGTAGAATGGTGGAGATATCTGGACAGCGTCATAGCCAAGGCCTCCCGCGTAGTTGGAAAGCTCTATAACCGTGTCGATGCATGGATCTTGAGCTGAAGTAACAAGAGGAACCTTACCTCTCGCCTCGTCAGCGACAGCCTTCATCGCCGCCTTCCTTTCATCGATCTTTAGAGAAGGCGCTTCCCCCGCCGCCGCAACAGCCATTATCACACCCCTGCCATTCACGAACCCGTTTTCGATCAAGAAGCGAATATTCTTCTTCAAGCCATCAATGTCCAACTCGAAGTTCTGCTTCAAAGGCGTCGCTATAGATACAGCGGGGCCCGTCAACTTCTTTCTAGTCTTTTCAAAATCCATTATCGGTCACCTTTAAGAGCATGACAGGGTTTATTAACGTTTTATCTCATCAGCCAACTGGAACACAGCATCTGTTGAAGTCAGCTGAAGGCGATAATCTTTATATAATGAGGTTGACAAGAAGGCACACGATTATCGATGACACCAGCAGAACTCAAGGAAAGATATGTTGGCGTACAGGTTGTGATGGTAACCCCCTTCAATGAAGACTATTCACTCGACGAGGACGGCCTCAAGAGGAACGTTGACTTCCAGATCGAAAACGGTGTCCACATTCTCCATCCAACTGGCAGCACCGGCGAATTCTGGAACCTAACCCCAGAAGAACATAAGAAGACCATGAAGATCGTTGTTGACAGAGCAAAAGGAAGAATTCCAGTCATACCAGGAACAGGGTACAGTGGGACAAAGCAGACAGTTGAGATGAGCAAGTATGCGGAGGAGATCGGCGCCGACGGAGTCCTAGTTCTACCACCATACTATGTTACACCAACCCCGGAGGGAATATATCAGCACTTTAAGGCAGTTGCTGAGGCCGTGAAGATCGGCGTCGTAGTCTACAACAACCCTTCAATGACGAAGATATCTATGTCATCCGACATCTTGGCGAAGCTTGCGAAGATACCCAACATAGTCGCCGTGAAGGATACGACAAGAGACATCATCGACATCTTCTCACACCTATATCTGTTAGGCGACCAGGTCACCTTCTCCGTGGGGCTTGGTGAAGTCCAGGCACCATACTTTTACCTTTCAGGAGGAAAGGGGCATGTAAGCGACATCGCCAACTTCGCTCCAAAGATGGCGGTTGAGATGTATGACGCAGCCAAGAAGAAAGACTGGCAACGGGTAATAGACCTACATAGAAGACTTAACCCCTACTTCGAGTTTGTAGAGAGAAAGAGCAGAGAGAAGAATGGCATGATCTGGATAACCGTAACCAAAGAGGCCATGAAGATCCTTAATCTACCAGGATGGCCACCTCGGAAGCCACTCCTGCCTCTTCCAGAAGACGACAGGAGACAACTGAGACATATCTTGGAAGACTTAGATCTCACAAAATAGCTATTTTAGGCCGGCGAAGAAGACCCCCAAGACAAACAGGAGGATGATTAGAAGTATGATCGGAAGATATAGGGTCTGCAACAAGGCTATGACCAAAGCCAGATAGTCCCTCCATTCGAGCTTAGTCTTGGCCTCCTCCTCTGATCCCATAAATCTCTGCCGACCATTAAATCCTAGAGAGGATATAAACATGTCTGCAGGTCAAGTCAACTCACTTTATCTCTAGTTAGGTAAGATTACACAGACGCCATGTCGCCTGTGAAAAAAATATAAGACTGTTCAGACCAAAATACGGTCATGAGTAGGAAGGATAAACTCAAGGGAATAGTTCTATCAATGCCGACGCCCACAACCAAAAGCTTTGAAGTCGACACAGAGAAGCTTAGAAACCACATAACGTGGCTTATCGATCAAGGCGTAGTCGAGGGAAAAGGTGTGCTGATGGCAGCAGGAGGCCTTGGAGAAGGGTACTTCCTAACAAGGGAAGAGCATGAGAAGGTAATGGAAACATTGGCGGATTCCGCCAACGGAAAGGTTCCAGTGATGACAGGAATATTTGAGTCCTGCACCAAGGAGGCTGTCAAGAGAGCAAAGTATGCGGCTGACGTAGGAGTAGACTTCCTTCAAGTCAACCCACCACATTACATGGCGCCCGTTGACGAAGAAGTCTACACACACGTCAAGATGATCAACGATGCCGCCGACATCGGCATAATGGTCTACAACACTCCCTGGTCAGCAATGCACTTCGAGATAAGGCCACCGCTTATGGCGAGACTTGCCCAACTCGACAACGTGGTCGGCGTAAAATGGATGTCATTTGATACAATAAACTTCATAAAAATGCTTAAGGAGTTCTCTAGCAAGCTTAACTTCATCGACAACAGCATGCTGATAACTCTAGCCTTCCAGCTTGGCGCAAAGGGATACATTTCCCTCCTAGGAAACATAGCGCCAAAAGCAGAGTTATATCTTCTCAGCTTACTAGAGAAAAAAGATTATGAAACATTCGAGCGTGAACACAAGAGACTTCATGCGTGGAGAGAAGTCCTCGGTGCCGCAGAAGAGCTCGGATACCAGGGAGTAGGAGAGGGGACGATATCTAAAGCTACACTTGAAGCGATAGGCAAGGACTTCGGGCCTCCAATGCCGCCACAGAGAAGGGTGAACGTCGAAACAGTAGAGAAGGTTAGGAGACTTCTCGAGAAGCATAAAGTACTCGACACACTCAACATGTAGAAGAATGCATCTGGGCAGGGTGAACCTTGCCATTCATAGACTACACTTTCACATTTTTATGGTGAATTCTAACAATTTTTCAAGTTATCTCGTCAGATGTTGGAGGAAAAGAGCCACAAAACTTATAAGCGGGGAAATGTTACAGGCAACCGAAAATGAGTTACAGATTCTTGAACAGGAAGGCAATAACAAAGATGCAGTCGCTTGCTGTGGCAGTAATCGTAATAATCGCAGTTATTGCCGGTGTATATGTCGCAACCCTGCCGCCGCCCACCACGACCACGATGACGACTACGACGACAACCACCGCGCCGACCACAACTCTGACCACGACCACAACCGTGCCAACTACAACCACGACCACTACTGCGACGACTACAACGGTCACGACTACAACGACGACGGCGCCGACTACGACCACTCCAGCCCCAACAGATAGACTTGTCGTCTCAGTCTTGGGTGCACATTGGGCGAACGTGAAATTTGGCAACGACCCAGCGTGGGACAGCGCGGGAGCAACCCATATACCACTCGTATATGAGACACTCTTCACCTTCGATCCGGCCTCTTTGCAGAAGGGGCAACTTAAGATCATACCATGGTTAGCTGAAAGCTATACAGTATCCGAAAACGGTCTGGTCTGGACGATAAAGCTTCGAAAGGGCATCAAGTTCCATTCGGGTAATACGATGACCGCGGACGACGTCGTCTACTCATTCAACAGGTACTGGTTCTATGACTGGAGTAAGCTCACAACCTATGTGGTATTCGCGAAACTGAAGGTTATGCCCAACAACGTCGTCAGCTTCGAGAAGGTTGACGATTCCACGGTCAGAATAAACCTGAATAAGACCATACCATTCTTCCTAGACTACCTTGCAGGCACATTCTTTAGCGTCATCGACAGCAAACTTGTCCAATCCAAAGAAAAGACCATTGCAGAATTGGGGAATGCGAGAGACTATGGGTACACTTGGCTCAACAACGAGTTTGGAGATGCAGGAACAGGTCCATATAAGGTGAAGAGCGCAGAACTCACAATAAGATACGAATATGAAAGGTTCGAAGACTACTGGGGAGGCCCACCTGACCTCAAGCTTTCTAAACCGTACTTCAAGTACATAGTTTACATACCCACAAACGAGGACGCGGATGGTAGGTTCAAGCTGCTTAAGGGAGATGTACACGTGGTTTCTGACTTCCTAGCAGACACCGTCAAGGCACTCAGCAAGAACCCTGAAGTCAAGACGTTCATGGGCCCATCTCCTCTAGGATTCGGACTGTGGATGCACTGTGTGACTGGACCACTCAAGGACTGGAGGGCCAGAAAGGCGGTTAAGATGGCCCTCAACTACACGGAACTGAACCTGGTGGCTGGAGCAGGTGGTTCTGAGACTGCGCAGGGCTGGTTCTTGCCAGGCATGCCAGGCTGGGAAGAGAATGCGAGGTACTTTAAGGACGCACAGCTGGCTGATGCAGCCAAGCTCCTCGACGACGCAGGCTATCCGGTGCAATCCGACGGCTGGCGATTCCACATAAACATGTACTTGAGGCCTGAGCCCAGATGGGGGCTTGACTTCACAAAATATGGGTTGCTCATAAAGGCTCAGCTTGCAAAGGTCAAGATCGACGCTGTCCCAATCGTCTTACAGGTTTCAGAATACTACGCTCACGTATTTAATCCAGCTGAGTCGATGATGTGGGTGCAGCCCTTTGACACCCTCACGATGCCGAGTACACCAATGTACCTTTGCACCTACTGGGGTCAACAGGTCTGGTTCGGATATAACAAGACAACTCAACCTGAAATTGCTGACAAGATACAGCAGAGAATGGATCTCTACAACCAGATGCTGAACGCTCCAAACGACGACGCCCGAATGCCGCTCTTCAAGCAGATGGAGAGAATAGACCTAGAATATGGCCCATTTGTGACTGTGGCGGCAAGCCTCTGGCATGTCGGATACAATGCACATCTACAGAACTTCGTGTGGGGACCAAGACAGCTATGGCCTGCGATATTCTATGTGAAGTGGAGTTAGCTTTCTGTTGGACTCCACCCCTCCAATTTTTTGAGGTGCTAAAAATTGAAGCTATCTTATTATATAATGCGTAGGATATTCTTTGGATTTCTTGTAATATTTGGAGTCCTTACATTAACATTCCTGATAACGAAGGTTATACCTCAAGACCCCGTCGCGGTCTGGCTTGGGATAGAGGGCATGAGAGACCCGAATCTCGTTAAGCAGGTCACCGAGCAGTGGAAGCTTGACAGACCGATATGGGAACAGTACTTCTATTATGTGGGCAACGTGCTCAGAGGTGAACTTGGCAGATCATCGTGGTCCCGTGGGCCAGTCATTGAAGATTTGGCAGCAAGATTTCCTGCCACCGTTGAACTTTCAATATTCGCCTTCCTCATAGCAATGTGTGTGGCCATACCAACAGGCATCCTGTCAGCAGTATACAGAGACAAGCCTGTAGACCACGCCAGCCGCATAATATCCGTCGTGGGAATCTCAGGCCCACCATTCTGGTGGGGGATTATCTTCCTGTACATCTTCTATTTTCAGCTTGGCTTCGCCGGCTCGGGAAGAATCAGCGAAAGCATGACCCCTCCCATGCAGGTTACAGGATTCTATCTCATAGACAGTCTTCTCGAGGGAAGACTTGACACATTCGTCGACTCACTTAAGCACATCTTCCTGCCCGCATTAACTTTAGGCGTCGGCGCAACAGGCTTCACTTCTCGTCTAACGAGGTCCGCGATGCTGGAGGTCCTTAGGAAGGACTACATCAAGACCGCGAGGATGAAAGGGTTACGAGAGAGGGTGATCATATACAGGCATGCACTGAGAAACGCGCTGATAGCTCCAATAACCTACATGGGGCTGCTGTTTGGCGGCATGCTAGGCGGCTCAGTCCTGGTCGAGACAGTTTTCACCTGGAGAGGAATGGGCCAATATATCGTCACAGCCATCTTCGCAGCCGACTATCCGGCACTGCTCGCCACAACACTTGTGATAGCCATAATATATTCTGTCTCCAACCTGCTCGTAGACCTACTGTATACCGTAATAGACCCGAGGGTGAGAGTTGGATGAAAATAGACAGGGAAAGCCCGAGGATGAGAGAACTTCTACTCACATTATATGTCATCAGAAAGAGCAAGATAGCAGTCGCATCATTGGTAATTCTAGCCTTCTTCTTTGCTATAGCAGTACTTTCACCGTGGATATCTCCATTCGATCCAACAGAGACGCATACTTCAGAACTTTTCCAGCCTCCAAACAGCAAGTACCTGCTCGGCACAGACCATCTTGGAAGAGACAACCTCTCCAGAATACTATGTGGCGCACGATATTCGATGCTCGCCTCACTCCTCGTCGTCTTCGTCACAGTGATAGTCGGCATGCCAATAGGAGCGGTCAGCGGCTACCTGGGTGGAAAGGTCGACGAAGCTCTAATGCGGATAACCGACATAATCCTCTCCTTTCCCGGAATAACTTTAGCGCTTCTGCTCGCGTACATTCTCGGACGTGGGATATACAGCGCCGCACTCGCGCTGAGCCTAGTAGGCTGGACTTCTATGGCCAGAATAGTCAGGGGGGTTGTCCTGTCTGAGAAAGGTAAAGACTACGTCTTGGCAGCCAAGATCATTGGAAAGAGCAACTTCCAAATTTTATTCAATGAGATAATGCCAAACTGCATCTATCCCGTGATAATACAGGCTGTGATGATGATGGGAACCGTCATCATATCGCTTGCGGGGCTGAGCTTTATCGGAGTAGGCGTCCAGCCGCCTGAGCCTGACTGGGGAGTCATCATTTCCGAGGGACGCCAGTACATACTCGAGTACCCATGGCTCTCTATACTGCCAGGTCTGCTTATGATAACCGTTGTCCTCGCATACAATATGGTCGGAGACAGACTTAGAGACGCCTTGGATCCAAGGCTCAGAGGTGAACTGGCTGCAGCCTAGAAGACGTCACCATATAAGACAGGCGCCTCTGATAGGATGCGACAGGTGAAATCATGTGCTTCCCCTGAGGTCTCAGCCTTGAACAGCACACTTCTTTCAGTTGAAGACCTACATGTTGAATTCAGAACATATCTGGGAACAGTTCACGCAGTAAACGGAGCCTACTTGACAGTGAATGCAGGAGAATGTGTAGGCCTAGTAGGAGAAACAGGATGCGGCAAGTCAACACTAGGATTCTCTATCGTGAGATTACTTGATGAGGCGGCTAGAATAGTTGAAGGCAAGATAATCTTCAAGGGTGAACCGATTCTGGAGAAAAAAGATGAGGAGTTAAGGGAGATAAGGAGAAAGGATATCTCCCTAATCTTTCAAGATCCAACTGCAGCATTGAATCCAGTTTACACAATCGGAGACCAGATAGTGGAAGCGCTCATCCTATCACGTGAGATGACAAAGAGTGATGCTGTAGAGGAGGCAGCAGGAATACTTGCTTCTCTCGGCATCCCCGACCCGAGAAAGGTCATGCTACAGTACCCTCATGAACTAAGTGGGGGGATGAGGCAGCGTGTGATGATAGCGGTTGCGTTATCGAAGAAGCCATCCCTTCTGATAGCTGACGAGCCAACCTCAAACCTTGACGTTACAGTACAGGCCCAGATCCTGGAGCTGCTCTCGGACCTAAGAAAGAATACGAACATGTCCGTCCTGCTCATAACACACGACATGGGTGTAGTAGCTCAAGTATGCGACAAGGTCGGCGTCATGTACGCAGGTCAGGTAATAGAGTTTGGAACCGTCAGGGAGATCTTCAAGAACCCACTACACCCATATACCAGGGGACTCCTCAAGGTCGCCAACCTTGTAGGCGAAAAGAGCCGCCTTGAGCCGATTTCAGGTGCAATTCCAGACCTCAAAGACCTACCCGAAGGCTGCCTATTCTATTCACGATGCCCAAAGCTCACCCCATTATGTCAAGAGAAGAGGCCGACCATGCTGGAGGCAAGACAAGATCATTATGTTGCCTGCTGGAACCTAGACGGCGACGACAGGTCTATGAGGTGAAAAGGATGGCTCTCATCGAAGTCAAAAACATAAAGATGTACTTTCCAGTCAAGACAGGCTTCCGAAAGCCTACACTGCACCTAAAAGCCGTCGACGATGTAAGTTTCAACATAGAATCAGGTGAAACCTTTGGACTGGTAGGCGAAAGTGGCAGCGGCAAGACAACATGTGGAAAATGTGTCCTCAGAATTCTCGAGCCGACAGGTGGATCGGTGTACTTTAGGGGAAATGACATCACCGTCCTCAAAGAAAGCGAGCTAAGGAGGCTGAGGCCGAAGATGCAGATGGTCTTCCAAGACCCCTTCCTCTCCCTCAACCCAAGAAAGACCCTCAGGCACGTCATAGGCGACACATTCAAACTGCACACAAGCCTAAGCGACAAAGAAATAGAGAAGGAGACCACAAGGCTTCTAGAGGAAGTAGGCTTAAGTGGAGGATTCATCGACCGTTACCCTCACGAGCTGAGCGGAGGACAAAAACAGAGGGTGGCAATCGCTAGAGCCATCGCCCTCAACCCCGACTTCATATTTTTAGATGAACCCACATCCTCCCTCGACGTCTCAGTACAAGCCCAGATCTTAAACCTCCTAAACGAACTACAGAAGAGTTACCATATCGCCTACCTGTTCGTAACCCACAACATACACCTGATAAAGTTCATGGCAGACAAGCTGGCGATAATGTATCTGGGCAAAATACTAGAATATGGAAGCAAGAACGACGTCTTCAACAACCCCCTACACCCCTACACATGCGCCCTATTTTCAGCCACACCCGTGCCCGACCCAGACATCAAGATGTCAAGGATCATCTTGAAAGGAGAGATTCCAACCCCAATCAACCCACCGCCTGGATGCAGGTTCTTCAAGAGATGCAGCCTCGCAGAAAAGGGACTATGTGACTCAATAGAACCACAACCTATGGAAGTGGAGAAAGACCATTTTGTAGCCTGCCATAGGATCAAGAGATAGCTGGAAGCTATACCGCCAAAGACCTCTTCCGTCATGCTAGAAAGGTTAGCTGAAACAATTCCAAAGCTTATATGATAGACTTCGGCTAATATGGAAATTCACTTACGTGATATGCTTCAATTTTCGGCTTTCCAGACTTAACCTTGTCTATAAAGTCTTCCTTGTCTAAGGAAACCAAAACTGCATTATTATCTAACGCGACCCTAACATAGATAGCGTCCACCGCATAAATGTTATATGTGGAGCATAGGGGATAGGCTGCAGTACAGAAAGCTTTGCTACAGTTGAAGAGGAGCATTGGATGCATGATCAGGTCAAGCTCCTTCTTTGCGGCTTCAGCGATCTCCAACCCAGCCCTCTTAGCAAGAGTACCGCATACTTCTTGGTATACTAGAGTGGGCTCTGCTAGCACAAAATGGTCAGGTACCTTGCCAATTATTTCAGAGCATCTTTCACTGTATTCTTCATCCCCTTTAACGGCAGCTATGAAAACATTTGAGTCCAAAGTTAGCATCCGCCTATTCCGCACCATGGCCTCTTGACCTTCTTGTTTCCTCGAGGACCGTAGGACGACCAACCCATTTGCTTGAGACTGCATCCCTCAGCTCGAGAAAGCCACGCACCCCAATCCTCATCTCCTCCAGTCTATCCTCATTCAATAGGATTGTTCTTGACTCTACAAGCTTTGCCAGAAGCTCAGCCCAAGTCCTACAGCCAAGCTCAACCTTCAACCTTTTAAGCTCCTTCAACAGTTCATCAGGCAGATTCTTTATGAGAATCGTCGCCAAATCGACCACGTGAGATATGTTAGATAATATAGAATATAAAGATTATCCAGATTAAAAGCGAACCCGAACCACAGAACATATCTGCTAAGGCAGCAAAAGATCACCTCTAAGGCTTAAGTAGTTTGCAACCACCATTCAGATCGTGGCAGTGCACAGAACAGATGTCCTCGTAATAGGAGGGGGTATCGCCGGCTCGCGGGCTGCAATAGAGGCTTCAAAGAGCACGTCGAAGGTCACCTTGCTTATGAAAGGCAGATTAGGCAAATCTGGCGCTACAGCCTCATGTGGAAGATGTGGGATATCCGCAGTGCTTGAAGGCGGAGATCCAGATGACAGCAGAGAAAAGTTTCTGGGAGACATAT
The DNA here is from genome assembly GCA_964448685.1 of uncultured Nitrososphaeria archaeon. GTDB lineage: Archaea > Thermoproteota > Nitrososphaeria > JACIWG01 > JACIWG01 > CAYUWR01. Next base: position 3,497 of record CAYUWR010000031.1, on the reverse strand, counting down.
TGCTTGCGGGATCGGGCATGTGCGACCACAAGCTTGCAAGAATACTCGCTTTCGAGGCATCCGAGCGTGTGAGGGAACTTGATTCATGGGGAGCGTCTCTGGTCAAGCTTAAGACACCCGGATGCTTCCACAGCCATCCAAGATCCTATCTGCCCACGGTACCCATCTTGGATCCAGTAGTCGACAAGATGAAGAAGACAGACGTTGAAGTAGTCGAAGGCTTCATGGTATACGATCTACTAGTTAAAGACGGCAGATGCTTTGGAGCCATAGCCGTCGACAAAGACGGTGACATAGGAGCATATCTTGCCAAGGCTGTGGTCTTGGCGACAGGGGGAGGAGGCCAACTCTACAGACTGAATTTCAACACAAAAGATATAACAGGTGACGGATATGCGATAGCCTACAGGGCAGGAGCCAAACTGGCCAACATGGAGTTCATGCAGTTTGGAGCAAACACGTTCGAGCCTCAGGTGCCTGATCAGAGAATCTGGGCTCTTAAGCCAAGACTCTATAACGTACAGGGTGAAGAATTTCTTGGCAAGTATATTCCCGAAAACGTTAAACTGGAGGATGTGTTCGACTATAGGGCAAGACATTATCCTTTCACGACCAGATATGTGTCAAGGTATCTAGACATCGCATTACATAAAGAAATCAGCTCAGGAGGAGACTGCTATGTCTCAGCCGACCTAACTCGAGCAGACAGGTCGACGATTGCAGAATTTGAGAAAAGATACGATGTTAAAGTGGAACGCTTCGGAAAGGACATCTTAGGAAAGCCCTTCAAAGTTTCAATCTTTCACCACGCATTCAACGGAGGCCTCGTCGTAGACGAACAAGCAATGACAGACGTCAACGGACTCTTCGCATGTGGAGAAGTGATGGCTGGACCACACGGCGCAGACCGACTTGGAGGAAACATGATAAGCGCTTCCCTCGTCTTCGGCGCAAGAGCAGGCTATTTTGCTGGATCAAAAGCAGCTAAAACCACCTACAACGAATACAGTAAGATAGTGGTTGAGAAAAGGAAGATGGTCGAAGAGATCCTCGACAGAAGACATTCGCCAACATCATACGACAGCATGTTAATGAAGATACAGGATACAATGTGGCGACACTGTTCCATAGTCAGATGTGAAGAGGGCTTAAGGCATGCTCTCAGCGTATTCGAGAGACTACAGAATGCTTTGACAACGATGTCGGTGAGCAAGAGAAACAAGATCAAGGATATACTGTCTCTCAGGAATCTGGTGGATGTTGGAAAGATTGTGCTGACAGCTTCCCTAAATAGGAGAGAGAGCAGAGGCAGCCATTTCAGAGAAGACTTCCCTGAATCGAGATACAGGTTTTCAAGACCGAAGCTAATCCAAAAGAAGTAAAGGCAGACACCAAAAGCTCATTTGAAACCGTCAATACGCGACAGCGAACACTATATTTGGGTCAATGTAGGATGCCCGATAAGCCATCTCTCCAAGCTCCGTCGACAATACTGCGACTTCCCCTCCTATCGAGAATATTCGAGGAGGCCAAAGGCCGCCTGCGAAGAACCTTTCCAGCAAGCGCACCTGTATGCTCCCTTCCCGCGACAACAATCCTTCCATTGACCAAAACGTATTCGACACCTTCAGGATACTGATGTGGGTCCAGATATGTCGCCTTATCTTTAACCCTGTTGAAGTCTATGATTACGATATCAGCGAACATTCCCTCCTTGATAAGTCCCCTATCCCAAAGCCCTATCCTCTGAGCTGGAAAAGACGTCATCTTCCTCACAGCCTCTTCAAGACCCAATACCCTCCTTTCTCTAACATATTCTGAGAGTATCCTCGGATACGTGCCATAGAATCTCGGATGCGGCCTACCCATACGGAGAATGCCGTAGGGGGCCAACGACCATGAGTCGCTCCCCACCATTGACAGAGGATGCTTCATCACCCTCTCTACGTCTTCGCATCCCATTTCGAATACGACCATAGAAGCATAGCCTTCCTCCTCCAACAGCAGATCAAAGAGTGCTGTGAACTCGTCAGATTTACCCGTAAGTTTGGCTATTTCCACCATGTTCTTTCCCTCCAGAGGCTTGTTTCTTTCAGTTTTCACATAACCCAAGTAGATGTTCTCCCAACCCTGTTCTTTAACAAAGTTCTCCCAACCTGGAATACCATCAACCATGTCTTTGCGAATCCTCTCCCTCTCTTGGGGACTTCTCAGCCTCGCCAGCAGCCTGTCCATACCCCCTTCATGAACCCAAGGCGGGAGAAGTGTGACCAACGAGGTCATGCCAGCCTCATAGGGATACTGGTCGCATGTTACATCTAAGCCGCGAGCCCTCGCCTCCTCCATCATCCTAAGAGTTTCTCTGGTCTTCCCCCACTGATGTCTTCCAGAAGCCTTATGATGCGCTATTTCAACGGGAACGTTACCTGCTTCACCTATCTCTATAGCCTCCTTAACCGCTTCGAGTAGCATTCTACCTTCACCTCTAATATGAGACGAATAGATACCCCCATACCTGGCTACAACCTTAGCCAATTCAACAAGCTCATCTGTCTTCGAATAGGTTCCAGGAGGATATATCAGGCCACTTGACAGCCCGAAGGCTCCAGAATCCATCGCCTCCGCAACAAGCACCTTCATGCCTTCGAGTTCACCTTCCGTGGGAGCACGCTCTTCAAGCCCCATCACCGCGATCCTGACTGTACCGTGACCAACAAGATGAGCCAAGTTCGGTGCAGTCTTCAACTTTTCCTCCCACTTCAGGTATTCGCCGAAAGACGACCACTTCACTTCAGGCATGCCCTCAGGCGGCAAAAATGGAGAAAGATACTTTAGGAGAAGCCCACGTCTCGAAGGATTCACAGGAGCCAAGCTGATGCCACAGTTGCCGACCACAAGCGTCGTCACACCCTGCCGTATCGAACTTTCAGCTCTCGAGTTAAAAGGAACCGTGAAATCAGAATGGCTGTGGATGTCGATGAACCCTGGACAGACAACGAATCCTTCGACATCGATCACCTCTTCAGCTTGAGCCCGCTCGAGCCTTCCAACCCTCGCTATCCTCTCATCCTTGATCGCCAAATCAGCCCTGAACCATGGATTGCCTGTGCCATCCACGATCCTTCCACCATTGATCAAGACATCGAACAAGCCACTACCACACCATTCTGAAGCCTTTTGCTATGACGACCATATTTAAGCGTTGAAGCCTTCTGAGAGGAACCATCTCGGCTCAGAATTGGCAACTCTTAAATAGCGTTGGCACAGAAACAGCTTTCAAGCCAAGGTGACCTAGTTGAAAATGTTATCGTTCAAGAATGTGGGACTAAAGTACACGTTAAGCCCATACGATGAGCCCGTAGCCTACGTCAAACCAAAAGAAACACTCGTCCTCGACCTCGAGGACGCTCCATCCGGCCAGATCAGAAGGGAAGGAGACTTCAGAGACAGAGGCAAAGTACCGTTCGGAAACCCGCTGATAGGACCAATATACATAG
>CAYUWR010000030.1:0-8247 GCA_964448685.1 uncultured Nitrososphaeria archaeon | reverse complement strand
GTATACTATTTTTCTGGCTCATCGTCTCACGGTCCTCTTAGTGTAGAGGTAGCAGCGGCTTCCTAAAACTTTAGACCCTTATTTAAAGAAACTGGGTAAGAATGAGAGATTCATGTTAAGTTCTGACGAAAAAGGAGTCCTGTCACTCTAGATGGTGGAAAACCTGATAAACCGATTTGGCGGCTTGTATACATATAAGGTATTAAGTTGAGATAGACATCATCAGCTGTGGGCAGAAATCCTTAATAACGGCCTTCACTACTTAAGATGGAATGTCAGAGGAAAATCTAGTTTTCTTCAGCGAGGAGTGGGTTAAACGTTTCGTGGAAGAGCTCAACAAAAACCAAAGCTACTTCGAAGCAGCCAAAGACTGGGAGGGAGACTTTCTCTTCATAATAAATGCAGGGCCGAAGGTTAAGTCTGAAGTTGTGATCTACCTCGACCTTTGGCATGGCAAGTGCCGAGACTATAAAGTGTTGCCGGATAGAGGAGCCAAAAAGGCTGAGTTCATATTTGAGGGGTCTTATGATAACTGGGAGAAGCTTGCCAAGGGAGAATTGGATCCTATAAGAGCACTACTTATGCGCAAGTTCAAGCTGTCTGGAAGCATGACTAAGATCATGAAGAATGTGAAGGCTGCATCTGAGCTGGCGAAGAACTGCAGCCGTGTCCCCACCAAATTCCTATGATAAAACCCAATTAGGTGGAAGATATTGTGGGAGTTCACTAGCCCAAGAAAGATAGTCTTCGGCGAAGAAGCGCTAGATTATCTAAGAGAGATAGAGGGGAAGAAGGCGTTAATAATAACTGGTAAGACTGTGAGGAAGCTGGGGTTTGCTGATAGGGTGTCAAAATGCTTGAAGGAAGCAGGGATTGAGACCCGAGTCTTCGACGATGTCGAGCCTGAGCCCTCGATAGAAACGATAGTGAAAGGAGCTGAGCTGGCTAGAGAATACGGCCCAGACTGGCTCATAGGAATAGGTGGTGGCAGTAACATGGATGCTGCTAAGGCGATATGGGCTCTCTACGAGCGTCCAGACATAGAGGTCGGCGCCATTTCTCCATTGATCAAGCTTGGGCTTGGAAAGAAGGCTCATCTGATATGTATTCCAACAACAAGTGGTTCAGGCTCAGAAGGAACATGGGCTACAATAATCACTGACAGCTCAGGAAGAGTTAAGTTAGAGTTGGCTTCAAAGGAGTTGGTGCCTGACATAGTTATCTTGGACCCTCAGTTCCCTAGGTTGATGCCTCCCAGACTGACTGCAGACACCGGCATGGACACACTCGTACATTCGATGGAAGCTTATGTCAACCAGTGGAGGAATGACTTCTCAGACGCCATGGCCATAAAGGCGATCAAAACCGTCTTTGAATACCTTCCAAGGGCCTACAAGAATCCAGACGATATGGAGGCTAGGGAGAAGATGCATATTGCTGCAACTATGTCAGGGCTTGCGTTCGGAAACGCGCAAGCAGGGATTGCCCATTCCATGGGCCACGCATTGGGTGCGATCTTCAAGATCCCCCATGGTAGAACCGTCGGCATGCTCCTACCATACGTTATCGAGTACAGTGCGAAGGATGCGGCTGGTAGATATGCGGAGATCGCGAGGGCTATCGGCATAGAAGCTGGTGCGGATGAAGAAGCGGTGGAAAAGCTTGCCCAAGCGGTAAAGGATCTGATAAGAGAAGTGGGTCTGCCTCTTTGCATCAAAGACATGGGCTTAGACTGGAAAACATTTGAAGGAGAATTGGATGAATTGGTTGGCAGGGCTATAGTTTCTTCCGAATCCATCACCAACCCCAGAGTTCCAGATGAAGAAGAATGCAAGAAGCTCTTTGCCTGTGCTTTCAACGGCAAAGAAGTCGACTTCTGAGCAGATTAGAAGCTCGAATCAGATGTTACTTTGCAACAACAATAATCCAGTGCCATAAACGTGAGTAGAACCGGGAGGAAGATGACTATAACTGACAATGACGAAGGCATTTTTACTTTTTCAAGTCATTCCAGTGGTTTGCGAATCTGGAATAACTGGAATGCTCCTATCCATGAGACAACAGTTTGTCACCCGGTGAAGGCCACTGTCCTCAAAATTGGCTGCTCAAACCCCAACTAAATAGAAAGAATTAGAACACTTTTGAGGACATCAAGTCAGCTTGTGCGCTAGCATTCTTCCTGTCATAGTATGGCTGATTTCTTGCTTTCAATGGAGATGGGCTTGTCTCTTCTCTCGTCGACTTTGATAACCATGTAGACTCTTTTTGCACCCATCTCAAAAAGCGCCTCCTTAGCTCTCTCAAAGGCTCTGAAGACTTCCTCTGTGCTTTTCGCCTCTACAGAGGTCGACATTGCCCCCACGTCAACCTTCAGACCTTCCTTCTTCAATTCTTCAACAGCCCTCTTGACATACCTGCTCAAGCTTGTGCCTTCGCCGACAGGCATTATTGAGATGTCCGCGACCACGGTCATGGTATCAACCGACATTAAGTTGATGAATGTGAATACTTATGTTTTTTGGAACCGGAGAGTTCTAATACGTGAGCGCTTTAGAGCTAAAAGGTTCAATCGGTTTCGTCGTGTCAGCCTTGGAGAATGTCAAAACTGGTGCAGCCTTCATGACTTCTGTAATCTTCCAGTTGAAGCTATGTAGATATTGTCGATTGACGCAAGCCAGAGCGCAGCTCTTAAGATTGGATCTTTGTCCACGAGCACAATTCCCTTGAGAGCTCGACGAACTAGCCACATTGGTGTATAGTTTAATACTACAACATCCACGGGAGCCTCCACTTTTCTCGTTAGCTTTCCAGAAACTTCTTCTGCGTAGGCAGATGACTCGACGATGTCGCCGACTACCTTCTTGTCAACGTAAAGGCCTACGTCAATGTCATGAAATCCTTTTCCCTTTAGGAGACTTCCGAATATCACCGCAAATATCACTTCATCTCGGGTTTCCAGTTCTTCGGCTAGCGTCTTTGCGACATCGTCTTCACGGGCATAATGTGCCTTACCTATTCTCTCTCTCGACATACTCTTCGATCTCCCTCATAAATTTCTCTACAACTTCTAAGCCATTACTTTCAGCCTCATCATATATTCTTCCATCGTCGACATCCCAATATTTGTGGACAACCAAGTTCCTAAGGCCTACCAGTCTTCTAAAACCTTCTCCAACTTGATATGATATTACACCTTTTTTCGAAAGAGCATCGAAGACTTCAACATACGATTCGGGTATAACGTCAAACCTTGTTTCCAGTATATATGAGCCAGCTACAGCAGCACCTTCAACTATCTTAACGATAGCATAACGGGTAGCGTATCGGGCCTCTACATCTGCAAGAAACCCGTCTCTGGTTCTTCTCAAAATGGATTCAATGATTGCCTTCGCTTCCTTAATCTCTTCAAGAAGTCTGTGGAGACGCGTCATGTCTAGATTAGGCAAGCTCATTTTGGCCATTATCTTAAGCAGTATATAAATAATTGAGCTCTCTCCTAAAGCCTCAAAAGCTTTTTCTATTCTGACTTGAAAAAGGGGGGGTTGCATCTTTGAATTCGCTCAGCTTTACATGGCTCGTTTCAACGGAAGATTCTGTTAGGTGAACTATTGGTTTCGCTCTGAGGTTTTCATGCCCATCCCTTAACCTTTTTCCCTCAACCTGAGCTCAACGTAATAGTGTTCAGCGAGGCCTTCGAATATCTTAGGAGATATAGTTCCTCTCATCTCTTCTGGAGGTGCATATCCGCCCCAAGAAGCAATATAGTAGGAATCATATTGGCCGTTCCACACTTTATCGTTTTCAACCCAGACCAATATCAAAGGCACACCTTCAACCTTCATTGAAATCTGCTCGGCAACTATTTGCACGTCAGAAACCTTGTATTCGTGCTTTTGTAGCGCATCTCCAAGCCCGATGTTGAGGTCCAGTTTCAACACACCCTCCTCTCCATGTAGGGATAACGTTGCAGTCCATTCCGCATTGTACTCGAATCCGCCATGAGACTGGCCTGCGTCGCTCACAAAAAGCGAGCCGTAGAGAAACCTTGTAGGAGATGTTGTTGAAACGTTTGAGAACAGGAAAGCTACAATGAGAACGATAGATACAGTGGAGACCAGAGCTAAGAACGCGGTTTTTCTGCTGATCTTATCCATATCACTTCATCTAATGTGTGAGAATGCAAAATATTTAGTTCTACATTTTAGAACAAGGGCTTCCCAGTCTTCGAGTATTCTGTCTCGCATTACTCGAACAAATGTCAAAGAAACCAGTTGTCTTCGTAGGTGAAATGCGAATTTGCAGTAACGTTTAAGTCTTTCTGTCTTGTCATCGTAGTGCTTTCAGATTCTAGTGAATGCAAGCTGCTACTTTTCAGAGGCTACTGCCCGCGTTATGTCAGATTTTGTAATTATGCCTACGAGCTTCCCGGCATCATCGACTACCGGCAGCCCACTTATGCGATGTTTTGCCATAAGTGTGGCCGCACTGGCAAGATCTTCGCTTTCGTTTGCGGTCAAGGGTCCTGCTGTCATAACGTCCCCGACTGTGAGAAGATGGACGCTCTTTGGAAGAGCTATGAGCCCCTTCACAAATATCGGTCTTCCCTCCTTCAACACTCTCGCTGGCTTGAGAAGATCGCTCAATACAGTTGCATCTGTTAGAGTCACTACCCCTATAGGCTTGTTTTCGTCGTCAACGACCACCAGTCTAGATATTTCATGTTTTGTCATCAATGACGTTGCCAAGAATATTGAATGTGAGGGCCTGACCGTGAGAGGATTTCTGGTCATGAAGTCGTTGACCTTATATGCGCCCCTTTTTCTGTATGCATACCAAGACTCTAGGTCAGCCTTGGTAACTATGCCTTTGAGCCTTCCCTCGTCGTCTACGACTACGATCGAGCTTATCTTTCTGTTGATCATGGTCTCGGCTGCATCTTTTATTGGTGTGTCAGGCTTTGCGGTCACCAGTTTTCCACTCATCACCTCCTTTGCTTGGATTTCGTCGATTCCCCTCATAGATTTGTCAGAGGACATGAAGGCCACGAGGTCTTTCTGTGTTATGATTCCGACAGGGGTGTTTTCATGACTGACTACTACGATTCTGCTTATCTGGTGTTCTATCAGAAGCTTCCTGATTTTCATGATAGTATCGGTTGGCGTGCAGGTGATAACATTCTTGGTCATTATGTCTTCGATTTGTTCTCTTGACAGGTTCTTGTATTCCATCGAAAATTCAACTCATCTGGTATGAGGGTTGGCAGCTTGGATAAAAGTATTGCGAAATATGTCGGTGGCTTTTGGGTCAAAGATCTTTGTGATTGGTTGAGGTTATCTCATAGTAGGCTTTAGGCTTATGCTCTTGAATTGGGTGACTAGAATCAGTATTCCTATTGTGCCCAGTGCGCCCATGAACATGAAAGCGGGGAAGAATGATGAAAAGAAGTCGATTATGTATCCTACGACTGCTGTCCACAAGGAGACGACTGAAAAGAGGATCGTAAAATATATGCCCACTGCCAGGTCCCTAGAAGACTTTCTTGTCACTTGGACGAGATGTGATTGGATGAGGGTTGTGAAGGAAAAACAGAAGAAGCCAACAAAGAACAGGTGGACTCCAAGGACAAGGCTTGCTGAAGAGTAGGCTGAAAGCAGCACCACACTTGCGACTGCCATGATCGTTGAAACTATCACTGTCTTTATGTACCCCTGTCTGGCTCCAATTCTGCCAAGGACCAGCGGCCCCATCACACCCCCCGCGAGTTCGATTGTGTAGAAGATACCCCTGCCCACTGTATCAAGCTTCAACCCATCCGTCAGGAAGAGGGGTGTGTACGTGGTTATCATCACTATATCTATTGCTCCGGCGACAAAGACCTGGGCAACAAGTATTGATAGAACACCTCTCGTCTTAAGTATCGTGACTACATCCGACTTTAGCGTGCTACCCTCTGTGTGCACCGTCATCTTTCTCCCTTCACTTAGGTACCATATTATTGTCAAGCCAACAGCAAGTGGAGGGATCGCGAACATGAACAGTGAGAACCTCCAGTTGAACATCACAGCAAGGAAGGTCATGAATATTGGCCCAACGATGTTGCCTATGTATGCTAAACCATAGTGGACACCTAATGCCCAGCCAATCCTTCTGTCTTCGAACTTAGTGGATAGGATAGCTGTGCCCATTGGATGTGTAGGTGCTGTGCCAATATTCGATATCATTCTGCCGCCCAGAAAATCGTAGACGCTATTTGAAAGGCCTGTGACGAAAGTCCCTATCGACAAAAGGATGTTGCCAACGCCGAGAATCACCTGTCTAGCTATCTTTCTGCTGATGACGCTTGGGACAAGTTGGAAAAGGCCTCCGACCATCGAAGATAGGGCTACCGCAAGCCCGAATTCGGTGTAGCTGAGCTTCAGCTCGGATATTATGAGTGGATATAGGACTGATGTGCCAACGAAGATGTGCTGCATCATATGTGATATTGTAATCACAGCCAAGGTTCTGTTTGCAGAAACAGTCTTGCCCGTCTTGCCGGCCTGCAATTGCTATCGTAAACACCCCGAGTTGTAAGATAATAAAGTTTATCGACATATTATAGGCTCTCGTCAACCTTATCTCAGGTGTGACGTACCAGCTGGGAAGGTCTTTGAGCACCGATTTCTCGATTATTTTTTGCTATATGACTACTGATGGCTACTGGGAGATAATGACAGATGCTAGATTCCAATAAACAGTCCTAACATGAATGCGACAAATGAAGCTATTACGCCTGCAATCGCGCTTTTGGTCCAAGAAAGTCCTGTCAGAGAACGAGTTGCGATCATACATAGAATGGTAATCCACATGAACACTGCCAACTGTATGTAGTTAGCTATCGTCGAAAAGAGCAGTATTTGTTCATCGATTCTTGTCGCTGCAGCCGCCTTTTCTGTTATGGTTCCACCGAAGTATTCAAGAGGATAATATGTGTTCGGTAATGTCGATGTGGCGACAGCCGCATTTATGACATTTTGAATGAAGAGTGTGAAGAGAACAAGTCCAACGGAGACGGAAATAGGCTTCCATACCATTCTGGCTCCTAACATGTTTGATAGTATATATATTAGGCCTGTTATTGCGAACCATTTGATAAAGAACTGTAGAATGCTTAGAAGTGAGACGATAAAAAGGTAGCCTGTAGGATCTCCTCGAATCTGGTTCTCAAAAAGACCTCGAAAGAATATTCCGTCGATAAGCACCCTAATATTTGAGTCTTTCGGCCAACCAAATTCGAGATCCAATCCAGTAATATTAGACCAGTCTCCATCATGGCTGACCCAATTCTTGTCTGCCAAGGGGATTGTCAAGTTATTCCAGGCTCCAACCATGCAATTCAAGAGATCACCCGTCAAGTCATAGTGGAAATATTTCGAGTCTTCTCCTGAATAGAGGTAGATTGACGCATAGGAAGGTAGTGTTTCGGGATCGACAAATTTCACCCTCAAAGACACGTTCTTGAAACCTTCAGGGCTGGAGCAGTTTATGGGACCAACACCCACCAACTTCATGTGAATGTTGGAAGTGTTGCGTGCGGAAAACTCTAGACTACTATTATCATAGTAGCTACCGTTCACAAAATCTTTGAAGCCCACAGAAATGTTGGCATTAGGTGAAGAAGACCAGAGTGTAGCATTTGATGTCCACACATCAAACTGTCCAGCCAGCAAATCGACCTTAGGGTAGGTCTCTTCAACATAGCTCTTAGACAAGATAACATAGCCAAACAAGGCGCTTGAGAAAATGAAGAAAATCAGGATCAAGATGGGCACAAGATACTTGGGCTCTTTACCCACTTCTCTAAAGACCTTATGAGGCGAATAAAGAACTTTCAGAATCTGAAGGTAAAAAGGTGAACTCTCGGTAGGCTCTTGACCGACAACGTCAACACTGCCATTGTTCAAGAATCCTCACATCCCAATTCCTTGGATCACAAACCAAAACCAACATCTTACGCAGACAAGTTTCCAGCTCAATACTTAAACTTATCGCAACGACTGACAGCATAAAATGTTTTATGTTTTCTGCTTGAGCTTCTCTTCTTACGTGTAACTCTCTCTGAATAGGATGACGGTCTCCATAAAATTTCTATCATAAACCCCAAAAAATACACTTTCTCACGATAGTTTTAGACTCCTGACAGTCTAGAAGCAAAATAGACTAAATACTACTTTCCTTTGTTCGTTGACCAGAGACGATATATATAAC
>CAYUWR010000029.1:0-9916 GCA_964448685.1 uncultured Nitrososphaeria archaeon | reverse complement strand
ATCTGACTCTCCTTTGCGTGCCGAAGGTCGATCGCGTTCAGCGGGCACGTTCCGACGCAGATGCCGCATCCCTCGCACTTCAGTTCGTCGATCCTCGCAACGATGTGATTTTCCAACTTCTCCATGGTTATGGCACCATAGGGGCAGGTCACGGGGCAGAACTCGCAGTCACCGCAGAGCTCCGTATCAATGACGGCCGTCCTCCGGTCTTTGACGAACTCTCCTGATGCCATGAATTTGGCGGCCTTCAGCGCCGCCGAACCCGCGTGTAGGGCCGTAGTCGGAGAATCCTTCGGAAAGGTTGCGCCACCGCATATGTATATTCCCCGTAGCTTCGTCTCAGTGGGCCTTACTTTGGCGTTGTACTCCTTGAAGAAGCCGTCCCCATCAAGCTCCAGACCCAACATCTTGGCAAGTTCCATAGTTCCCTTCGCGGGGACGAAGGCTGTCGAGAGGACCACTAGGTCGGCTGGGAGCTCGACGAACTTCCCTAGGAGCGCGTCCTCTACATCTACGATCAGTTTCTTCATCTCCGTGTCTTCGAAGATCTCTGTGGGTCGACCCTTTACGAACTTCACCCCCGCCTCTCTAGCCCTCTCATAGTAGTCTTCATGGCCTCTGCCCCAGCTTCTTATGTCTATATAGCAGATCTGGATGTCTGTATCGGGATACTTCTCCTTGATGATCAGAGCATGTTTCAGAGCGATCATGCAGCAGATGCTTGAACAATAGGCGTTCCAGCGGGCGTCCCTTGATCCGACACATTGAACCATCACGATCTTCTTAGGCTGGCCCCGGTCTGAAGGCCTTATCAGAGAGCCTCCAGTAGGTCCGAAGGGATCGAGGATTCTGGCCAATTCCAGCTGAGTTATTACATCTGGATGCATCCCATACTGGTATTCCTCTACTACACTTGGGTTGAACTCTTCGAAACCTGTAGCCACGATGATGGTGCCCACATCAAGGGTCATCGTCTCACTCTTGGTCTGAACCTGGCCGGTCGGGTAGGTTTTTGATGCCTCTTCCGTGGCGAACTTCCGGAACTGTTCATCGACGACGCGAATACTTGGGTAGTCGTGAGGGAATCTTGGATACATCTTCTTCTCAACTGTAACCTGATAGTCGCCGGGGCCGCCTTTCACACCAACCACTCTTGCGTTAGTGAGTACGTTGACGTTCGGAATCTCGCTGAAGCCCGATCGATAGAGGCACTTTCGAGAAGTTTTCGTAATGCCGTTCAGGTCACAGGAGGGCGCTCCAATGCAGAGGGCGCAATCATCGGTTGGAAAGAACTTCACTGCCCTAGCGGCGATTCCGCCAAGAAAGGGTTCTCTCTCCACAAGGTGGACGGGGAAGCCCATCTCAGCCAGACTCATGGAAACTTGAATCCCTGCGATTCCTCCACCGATCACCAGAGACGATTTCCTTACAGGATACTTCAAGACATCTATGGGCTCCGATAACTTCGCCTTTTCGACGGCAGCAACCAGCATCGCCTTTGCTTTCCTCGCCGCCTTCTCTGGTTCATTTTGGTGTGGTCGAGCACAGTGCTCCCTCAGGGTTATAACTTCCGCTAGATAGGGGTTCAACCCCGCTTCTTGCACGGCTTTGCCTATTCTTACCATGCATGTTACTGGCTCATCTGCTGAGACAACAACTCTGTTCAGTCCCTTCTCCCTTATCGCGTCCTTGATTATCTTCAGTCCCTCTTCTTGACAGAACTCATTGTTCTGCCTTACATAGACGACCCCCGGAATCTTCTCAGCGAAACTAGTTAGTTCTCCAAAGTTCAGGATCCCTGATATTTCGCCATTACAGTCGGAAAGGAAGACCCCAACTCTCGTTTTCATTCTTAATGTCCCCCTGCTAGTTGGCAAACATGGGTTCTCACCTTCTTATCACCTTCACCAACTTCCCTTCATGATCAAGAATCTCAACTTCAAGAGGCATCTGACCTACGGCAAAGTGCGTGGCACAGGCGAAACATGGATCGTAGGACCTGAACGCCATCTCCACCATGTTAAGGATCCCATTGTCGACCTTATCACCGTGAATCAAAGCCTTAGCAGCGTCTCGTATTGACATGCATATGCCAGGAGTATTATGGACAGTGGCGACTATCAGGTTGACCTTCTTCGCCAGAGCCTTCTCGTCGAGTTGGTAGTGGTGGATCAGTGTTCCTCGGGCGGCCTCGACTATTCCAACACCTTCTCCCGGCTCCTTGGACTTGTTCCTGATATCTTTGCTCGTGATCTCCGGGTCCTTAACGAGTTCTAGGGCTCTTTCTGTGGCATACAGGAGTTCTATCAACCTAGCCCAGTGGTAGGCGAGTGTTGAGTGCACAGGCTTCCCACCCAAGGTTTTGTACATCTTCTCGTACTCTTCTTGGGCCTCGGATGTAGCCATCCCGTCGGAGGCGTTCAATCTACCCAGCGGTCCAACTCTGTAGATCCCGCTCTCGGGGCCATCGACTAGACCTTTCCATCCGACCTTTTTGAGGTAGGGGAGTTTAGCGTATGTCCAAGGCTCGACATGTTCCTCGATTATGTCTAGATAATCTGTAGGACCGAACCTCACGAATTCTTGTCCGCCAGGATCGACGACCCGTACCTTTCCGTCGTATAGGTTAACCTTGTTCTTCTCGTCGACTAGACCCATATAGTAGGTCCTGTGGGTGTAGGCGGCGCTCTTGATCAAATCCACATATTCCTCATTCTTCAGGACGATGTCCTCGAAGACCTTCAGCGTGAACTTGGCGAACCTATTGCAGGACTCGGCCATTTCCTCAATCTTCGTCCTATTCTCCTCGGAGAGGGCCTTTCCTACTCCTCCAGGAAGACCGCAGACGGGATGGGTGGCCCTACCACCTATGATCTTTGTGATCTCTTGGCCGTAGGCTCTGTGCTTTATGACTTCCTTGGCTATGTCCAATCCGACTTTCTCGATTACCCCCAGGATGTTCCTTTTCTCAGGTGGTGCTTTAGGTCCCACCACGAAGTCTGGGCCACCGAGGTAGTAGAAGTGGAGCGTGTGGTCGTAGATGTAGTAGCCGGTGTACATGAGTTCCCTGAGTTTCTTGGCCGTGCTAGTCGGTTCGACGTTGAAAGCCATGTCTAAAGCCTTCGTGGAGGCGAGGTGGTGGGCGACGGGGCATACGCCACAGATCCTCGTCGTTATTATCGGGAGGTCTTCGGCTCTCCTTCCTTCGCAGAACTTCTCGAAACCCCTCAACTCGGGGACTTGGAAGTAGGCATTCTCAACCTCTCCCGCGTCGTCGAGGAATATGGATATCTTGCCATGGCCTTCAAGTCGGGTTATCGGGTCGATCTTTATCGTCTTCATCCTACCTCATCCTCCTCCTTCGGAGGATCGAGTGGGCCAACGAGTACTTGTAGAAGGTTCCGATAGGATCTACGATCTGATCTATGACCTTGTCATCAACCGCTATCGATGAGAGGGCTGTGATCATAGCACTTCCCTGCTCCAGGACATTTGGCCCCGGCCCTTGACACCCAGCGCAAGGAATATTAACCTGGAGACACTGGGCTAAGCATCCAGCCCTCGTGGCGGGGCCCATGCAAGGCACACCCAAATCCCAGAAACACGTCTTTTCATCATCCTCAATCTCATATATTCTTCTTATCTTCGAGAGTCTCCTATCCTTCTTCTCCCTAGAACATTCATCGCATATGGACTTCTTGGGTCCAAGTACGCTTCCCTTAGGAGGCAACTGGTTCTTCGCAATAGCCTCCAATACCGACGCTATCAGGGGGGGTTGCGGTGGGCAGCCGTGAAGATAGTAGTCTACATCGACAGTCTGGTCGAGAGTCCTAACCGTATCATAGAATTTGGGCAATACCAACTCTCCCTCCTTCACCATGACTGACATCCTTGGTACAACGCTCTCAGGGTTTCTCGTCGAGCGGGTCTCCTTGTAGACGCAGTCGAAGATTGTCTCTCTATCCCACAGGTTGGCCAGACCTATTACGCTTCCCTCGTGTGCGCATGAGCCGAAGGCCACTAGCACCTTCGACTTTTGCCTTAGAAGCTTGGCCATGTGCTCGTTCTCTTCGTTCCTAATTGCGCCGTTGAAGAAACATACATCTATGCTCTTATCCTGCATGGCTTCAACGTCTTTGTACTTGATATCCATGGCGACAGGCCAGAATACGATGTCCGCTATGCCGACCACGTCGAGGATCTTCTCGTTTATGTCGAGAACTGCAATCTCACAGCCTCCACAACTAGCGGCCCAATAGAAGGCGAACTTCAGCTTTCCCAAAGGATCACCATTACTAAATGCCTCTTCATACCGCCCTTTGTAATTATAAGCCTTACGAAGTCGTTGGCGCGCATAAGTGATGGATAGTTGTTTTCTGGCTTAGTGTATGAATGTTTTGATGCTGTTGACTAGGTCTGGTATTCCTTTTTTGTGGGCTGTTATTGACACGGCGAAGGTGTCCATCGCAAGTTCCCGCTTCTGAGCCTTGAAGGCACTTTCTGTCGCCATTCGGAGCCTGTAGATATCGACTAGCTTTGGGTCTCCCTGACCTTGAAGCGAGTCGCCACCTAGGGGTTCATGAGCGCCCCCTTCACATTGAGCAGGTGCGGGATGGTCGGCTCTACCTCCATCCGCGGCGCAGTATAGGCGTATCGAACCCAATCTAACTTGTGGCCTATCCAATAGTCGATGGAACTGTCAGGATAGGATCATCTAGACGTGCCGTCTTCAAAATGTTGCTGAAGAGCTTACGTAAGCTATGACTACTTACCTGCCAGCCGAGACCTGCCCTTGAGGAGATTCTGTCCAAGAACTTGTCGAACGCAGCAATCGCTGAATCGCACGGTGTATGTGGGAACAAGTAGTCTTCAGCTCCAATGCCACTTCGCTCTTCTGCAAGGAACCTTGCTGTAGCCGAGCTCAACCCAGGCCTTGAAACGCTTATCCCTTGACACTCCGATGGGCTGAAGCAACCTCAGTTCCCTGGTAGCTAGCTAGTGGTAACAACTTCGGCTGTTCTGGCTGGGGACAGCGGAGTCCGCTTCGTGACCTCGATGCGTTCAAAGTGGACGCCCAGCTTCTCAAGTTCTAGGCCACATTCTTTGGTGATGGCCTTCGATAATACGGCACGAGTCTCGGTACTCGACGCACCAGTCCATGCGCGGAGGGTTTACGTAAGCCGGCTTCACGGTCGCCAGACATATGAGGAGTGGGGGGTCTTGGAGGCCGTCTACACGAGAAGGCAAAGAGAAAGCATCTTGAGGACTACGGATCTGGCAGGAGCAAGGCGATTTCAATACACTCGACCCAAATGCTATCCCAGAGTGAGGACCGAGCTCGATGAGTTCATATGCTTCTTGCAACAAGGTGTCATTCGGGGAATCCAACAGCTCCGCCACTGCCTAGAGTGGGGAAGAGAGATGAGCTGGCTGGCTTGGACGCATCTTCTTAACGAGTCTGAGGTAGGATCCGCCTAACGACCGTTGCTACAGGAACCCCTATAGCTATTGAGATGGCGGCCTGTCCAAATAGGTCTTGGACATAGGAGATTATGGCGACTGGATATCCCTTGAGGAATATGTTCACGAAGAAGTAGGTTGATGCCATAATGAACCCTTCAAGAGCCGTAACTGCAACCTGCAAGGCCATATTTCTTCCACGCGTAAATCCTGGAATAATCCCTTCTAGGCCATGGGCGACTATTGTTACATACCAGCGAGGATATGTTAGATAGAGGTTTGCCACTACTGCGCCGACTATTCCAACGAGGCCCCAACCTTCCAGCCAAAGGTGAGAGCCGCCACAAAGACAACAAAATTCCCCAAATGAAGGTAGCCTCCAGTGGGCGATGGAAAGGCTTGACCTGTCAAGACGATTATGGTGGCGTAGACAGCCGAGAGGGTGGCCACAGTTGCAACCTCGATGCTTCCAAGTAAGGGTCGCCTCTGCTCTACCATCTGGGGGATTGTTAATCCCAGCCCTATACCGAGAGCCATGAACACAATACCCACCGCAGTTGTGAGCATAGAGGAAGCTTGAGGTTCGATGCCGTAGAAGAAGGGAGTTGCGAAGCCAAGTGCTGCCAGTAGAATGCCTGCGACGCCAGCTATCACACTGGTTTTTGGGCGTCTCCTCAGGATTAGGTAGGAACTGGCGAGGGTCATAGTGAAGGTTGGAAGGCCTATGAAGAGGTTAAGGCTGATGAACATCTTCATTGGGTCAGTGAGGTTCACCTTCTCGAAGAGAGATTGGTTGAGGATATTCAACGTCAACACTGCTGAATGTATAGAGGATGTAACGATGATTGCTCCCCCTAAGACTGGAATGGAACAACCCGGTTTTGGTCCTAATTCCTTCAGCCAAGGTCTTCGCCAGCCAAGGTAAATCAAGGTGACGACATATAGGTTTAAGCCTATATATAGGCCAAATCAATTTTGATATGCAAAATCATCAACGGGACTCCATGATGTTATGAACAACACATTGTAAGTTGGTATTCACTCCAGATTTGAAATAAACATCAGCAGTTTTGTTCGTCGCTAAACCACTGGTAACGTAACAAGCACAAAAATAGAAGAGTAGTCCTGATCATGACAGCTGGTTAGCTAAGCCACCCGGAACTAGAGCTAACTTCTTTCTTCGTGATATTCCTTTTCCTATAGGTCGAATTTTTGGTTTGGTTCAGCTAGCTGAAAGTGCGATGCCCTGGGAAGAGCTTGCGCGCGTCAGCTCCCGATTCCACAGCAAAGACTAACTTTCAATTCCTCAGCAAGCTGCCATAGTAGACAGATAAACAATAGCCTCCATCTTTTTCTCAGCTAGCTAACATTTCAAGTGTCCATTTCTCGTGAGCAGCGTCTATATCTACTGACAAAAGAACATAGTTAAGGTACTTCAGGTGGCATTGAACACACCTTGTAATTAAATCGTCAGATATGTTGTCTACTCCTTCAGTCCATGCGATGACTCTTAAGGCTTCTAGCGGGCTTCTCCAGTAGTGTTGGAGGTATATGGCTTCAACCGTAAATCCCTCAGCTTCCAAGTAATTCTTGAACGGCTTTACCATGCCTCTGTGGAGCACGACGCTCCTAGAATACGCTGTGGCCTCTTCTACTATATTCTCAATAGACTTCCTTAGCCCGACCTCTGCGCATTTCAGTTCATCACGCAACAAGGTCCTCCACTCTTCCACTTCTATCCTGCCACGTGTCCTCCCCCTCATCTCCATGAGTAGAAGCCTCTCTGAAAGCTTCGTAGCCTCAATATGATTTTCTAAATCCTGATAACAGAGGATCTTGAGGTTCGGCATCCTATGATGAGGTTGGGTCAAAGCGCCAATGATAGGATCAACCGTATACCTCAGTGCATTGATAAACGGCTTCTGGATCCCTGTTAGGTAGCCGTAGCTTCTCCAGAGTTCCTCAATGGACGCCTCACCATCGATGCAATCCATCAGAAATTTCTCTAGGTCGATAGGCAGTTCCAGGAAGAGGGATTCATAGTTCTCCCTCGCCAACCAAGAGGCGGCCTTTTCGGCTCCCTCCCTAAACCTCGTGAGCATCAAAACAGTAATCTTCGGCATTTCTCCTGTCTTCTTCGTTGACGATATTATCTTCGCCGCGCCTCCCTAACATATATTATTGCGACCAACTATGCTTTCCTAAGTCTCCTTCAAGTCCAACCCTAGAGGCTTTCCGTGCAGCTATACCCCTATATAAGTAAGCCGTGGAAGTTCGCGGGCAAGAAGTTAGCTCTCTGTCTATGTCCAGTCTGGCTTCGGCTACATTGTGTGCGTCTCAAGCCTAGTCGAAGCCCACGGGATTATCAGTGCGGAGAGCTAAGACAACACCAATACCCGCTGGGCCTCAGGCGCAGAAATGTGCTAGTGAATTCGCCAGAGGGATAGGTGCAGGCAATATGGGGGCAAAAGCGGTCGTATAAGGCCTCAGTGGCTCTTCCCAATTCTATATGAGAAATAGAAGCCTTTCGGAGTGGTGTATATGCAGATAGGTGCTATGAGACTTTATGTATAGGAAGATTGTGAAGCATAAGTGGCGAACACGATGAAGACCCAGAGAAAGGTCATAGAGGCTGCTGAGAAGTATAGGATGCTTAGCTTCACGAAGCTGGAGCCCCTTGTGATCGTAGAGGGGCGAGGGGCGTCTGTCTGGGACATAGAAGGTGGAGAGTATATAGACTGCTATTCGGGGATATCCGTCGTCAACTCTGGCCACTGTCCGCCTAGAGTGGTTGAGGCGATTAAGGGGCAGGCTGAGAAGCTGATACACTGCGGCCCATATGTATACCACAGTGTACCGACAACGGAGTTAGCTATCAGGCTGGCTGAGATATCCCCATCATCCCTTAGCAAGAGCTTTTTCGGAAACAGTGGGGCAGAGGCCAACGAGTGCGCAATGAAGCTGGCCAAGAAATTCACAGGGAAGCAGGAGATCATAGCTTTGGAGTGCTCTTTCCACGGTAGGACCATCGGAACTCTAAGCGTGACCGGTCAGTCCAGGAGGAAGAGATACGACATGGGCCCCTACCTTTCCGGAGTATACTTCGCACCAGCACCCTACTGCTACAGATGTCCATTGGAAAGAAGCTATCCAGACTGTGGGCTCTCTTGTGCAAAGAGGATAGAAGAGATCATAGAATACCATACTTCGAACAATGTCGCTGCATTAATAGCTGAGCCCATACTGGGCGAGGGTGGCATAATAGTCCCGCCAGAAGAGTACTTCAAGGTTGTCGAGGAGATCCTAAGGGATAGAGGTATCCTGCTCATAGTAGATGAGGTTCAAACGGGTTTCGCTAGGACTGGTAGGATGTTCGCCATCGAGCATTACGGGGTCGAGCCCGACATTATGACCTTGGGGAAGGCCATAGCTGCAGGCCTCCCTTTGGGCGTCTGCATCGCGAAGGGGGATGTGGGGATGGCTTTTGAGCTTGGAGACCACCTCTCAACATTCGGCGGGAACCCGATATGCTGCGCCGCAGCCCTTGCTAACATCCAGATGATGGAGGACGAGCATCTTGTCGAGGGGGCTGAGGAGAAGGGAAACTACCTCATGAAGAGGCTTGAGGAGCTGAAGGACTCTCACATGCTCATAGGCGACATCAGAGGAAAGGGGCTAATGGTCGGAGTTGAGCTTGTTGAGGGGAGGGAGTCCAAGAAGCCTGCTGTAGAAGCGGCTTCAAGGGTTAGGGAGGAGATGAGGAGGAGGGGCGTCCTAATAGGCGTGGGCGGCGTAAAGGAGTCGACCCTCAGGTTCCAGCCGCCCCTAGTCATAACTATTGAGCAGCTCGAGAGGGCTGTGAGCATCCTTGACGAGGCCCTCTCCCGAGTTGGATAGTAGAAGACCGAGAGGGATGTTCGCAGACTTTGGTAGCACATGGAGCCACAGACAAGAGAGACGGAATTGAGGATAACTTAGGCAGTAACCGATAAGTTCGGCAGGTTCCTTGGGGTGGTCTCAAACCGAGATGTGAGGCTTTTGGTAAGTGGCGTGGAGCTTGCATACCCAAATGCGGTGACAGGTACTTTAGTCTTATGGACTGCAGCGAGGAGGCTGGGTCAGATCCAAGGGAGGCGGCTGAGAGGGGGAGGTAGGATTATCGTAGTGGATGAGTAATCGGATAGAAGTTTGACGATTTGATGCTCGAGGGGAGGTATCTCCCAATATGTGTGATCTGGAAGCTGCGGCTCTAGAGCATCTGTCCCTCCTCTCGATTGTTTATACCTAGCTAATGCCATGGTTATTCCCTATCGTGTTTAGCTAGCTGTAGTGTGCATCGACGAATCTTGGCATCGATCCACTAAGATGGTGAGCATCTATCCAAACTCAGATTTCAGCTCCAGTTCTGTTGGCGTTCTCTAGTAGAACATTGATCAGAACAAGAGGAGTTTACTAA
>CAYUWR010000028.1:0-7133 GCA_964448685.1 uncultured Nitrososphaeria archaeon | reverse complement strand
ACAGTAGGGAAACCAGTGCTGATGTCTCTGTCGGAATCGTCCCTGATGAGCTATATCAGTGTGCCAAGGAAGGAGCTGACGTCTGCCCTGTTTCCGCGATAACATTGGAGAAGATAATAATAACATAAGAACGCGATCCTTTCAGATAGGCTGCTGGACAGGCCACTTCTACTGTATTCGCCCTACTCTTGCACTCCTAAGATGCCACCTGAGAAAACCTGCACGTAAGCGGATATGCTATTCTTCTACAGCCAGCTTTTATTGGAAAAGAGGAGCTCAATTCTTGCTTTACAGTTTTTCTGACAGAGTACTTGAAGGCTTAATAATCGGATAGGAGACAAAATGTGGCATGAAATATGACTTCGACAGGCTGATAGACAGAAGGGGCACAGGCTGCTACAAATGGGACAACATCAGGGAAAAGTTTGGCAGAGATGACATTATACCGATGTGGGTTGCCGACATGGACTTTCTTTCACCTAAGCCGGTAATCGACGCAATAAAGCGGAGGGCAGAACACGGTGTCTATGGTTACACAATCAGGCCACATTCATATTATCAGAGCATTGTGGATTGGGTCAAGAGAAGACACAACTGGGACATCAAACCACAATGGATAGAGTACTCTCCTGGCGTCATATCTTCAATAAACCTTGCCATCCAAGCCTTCACAAGGCCAGGAGACAAAGTGATCGTCCAGCCTCCTGTCTACTACCCCTTCTTTGACGTCATAAGAGGAAACAGACGAAGATTGGTAACGAATCCTTTAAGGTACGAGAACGGAAGATATCATATAGACTTTGAGGACCTAGAAGGCAAGCTCGACGAAAAAGTCAAGATGCTCGTCTTCTGCAGCCCACATAATCCTGTTGGCAGAGTATGGCAGCGTAGTGAACTGTCAAGATTGAGCGAGATATGCCGACGAAAAAAAGTCATAATAGTCTCGGACGAGATCCACTTCGACCTGACATTGGAGGGGTACAGGCATGTGCCAACCGCCTCAATATCTCCCGATATAGCCGATATCACCTTGACAACGATCTCACCGAGCAAGACCTTCAACTTGGCTGGCCTAAACAATTCCACAGTAATCTCTTCAAATAGAAGGATGCTTAGGCGATTTAAGGCAGCCGTCGAAAACGCGGGACTAGCGTTGGCAAACGTCTTCGGCATTGTCGCATCAGAGGCAGCATACAAACATGGAGAAGAATGGCTTGAACAGCTGCTAAAGTACATTCAGGGAAATGTAGATTTCCTCATAGAATACATGGACGAAAAGATGCCTGAAATTAGACCTGTGAAACCTGAAGGCACCTACCTTGTCTGGCTTGACTGCAGAGGCATGAACATGAACCCGAGAAACCTTAACCAATTCATGGTGGAGAAGGCGAAAGTGGGATTACTTGAGGGATCCATCTTCGGCGAGGGGGGAGAAGGGTTTCAGAGAATGAACATAGCGTGCCCTCGAAAGATCTTGAAAGAAGCTCTATCGAGAATCGGAGATGCCGCCAAAGACCTAAGACATGGTACAAGATAGCGTAGCCGACAAAGCCAAGATATCTTACGCCGCTGGACTCGAGAAGACTACCATAGAATCTTCTTTGATGACATCTGCTGGAGAGGCTTCATACCAATAGCCATGCATGTTATATCCATAATATAGAGCTTTGATGGATGTAAAGCCCAAAGGCAAAAAGCTTAAAGACGCCTCTAGGGTTAGGCTTGATGAAATGACCAGAAAGACCCTCTTTATCCTAGCGCTCTTCTTTATTGCCTTAGCACCTTTTGCAAGTGGACAGGCATGCGCTGAATCGACCCCCTCACAAGTGAAGGCTGGAGTGTGGATAATAAGCGTGGACAAGGTTGACCTTGCCGGTGGCACATACTCTGTAGACTTCTATCTCTGGTTTGCACATGACGGCACGCCACCTAACTTCGAATTCATCAATGGTGCTCCAACGAGAATCGAGAAGACGGTTGAGAGGGAGGGGTATGTCGAGTATAGGGTTAAGGCGACATTCGTCCAACAGTATGACTTCAAGAACTTCCCCTTTGACACTCAACAATTGAACATAATCATCGAAGACAAGACACAGGACATAACACAGTTAATATTTGTTCCAGACACAGAACAAAGTGGCCTAGATTCTCAAGCCTACATTGTAGGATGGCAGCTGAAAGAATTCGGATATGAAAGCTACGCTCACGAGTATCCTGGAGAAGCCTACTCGAGGCTAGTCTTCACCATATCAATACAGAGGGAAGTCTTTCCAGTCTTCATGAAGAACTTTGTTCCGATCACCTTGATAACCTTGATAAGCTTACTGTCATTCGCGGTCACGATACAGAACTATTCACAGAGAATTTCGATAGGCATAACCACCCTCTTTTCGGCAGTGGCATATCATCTGGCGACACTGGGCAGCCTTCCACCACTCTCATACCTGACCCTCTTTGACAGAGTAATGCTGGCGATCTACTCACTATTCCTCTACAATATAGGGGTAAGCGTTCAAGGCATGCGTCTCGTGGACAGGAAACAGATCGAAAAGGCTGTTGAGTTTGAGAATAGATCCCAGAAGCTTCTGCCTATAGTAGCCCTACTCCTGATCATACTATATACTGTAGTATTGGCGCCCTTCATATAGATCAGCCTTAGCATAGAATGCGAAGCAGAAATTTTGCCCGACGCGGCAGAGCACCTCCACGATAAACTGGGAAAGGGGTCGAAGGCTACTTCATTTCTACAGGAGACGATGTCCAGTTGAGTGTAGCGAAGCATTGAAACCGATGATAGGACTTGTCTGCGTCGGCCAAGCTGCGGCTAGAACCTAAATGGTATTGACCACTTTAATATGTCCTGAATTGACCTCTCCACATATTCGCCGAACTGATGCGCGATATCTCTTGATGTTATCACACCATAGATAATGCCTCCTCGTGCAACAGGTAGCCTGCGGATGCCATGCTTCTGCATCAGCTCCGAAGCCTTAAGCAGGTCTGCGTCAGGATCGATCGTGATCAAAGGAAAAGACATTATGTCAGCAACATTGGTCTTAGAGGGGTCACGTTCAGCTGCAATAACCTTGCTCACGATATCATGTTCCGTTATTATGCCTTGAAGCTTGCCCTCCTTGAGGACGATAAGAAAACCCTTACCGGACTTCATCATAGTCTTCGCCGCGTTGACTACAGAAACCTGCTCCTCGATCGTGGGAACCTCCTTATCCATGTAGTCCTTTACCAGATATGGCATTATCCAACCCAACTTCAGAACCTGTTTCGTTTATTTAAGTCTTTGTATCCAAACCAACGTCAAATAGACTACATAGAAAACGTTTAAAGAAGATGCTCTACAAGAGCAGGACGAGAAGAACAATATGAAGATAGTGGACGTCAAGGCATATCCAGTGTATGCTGAGGCAAGGACCGCCATCAGCGGATACCTACCATACCAAGATGAACTCGCCAAGACCGTCAGAAGGGGTTATGCCGCCTGCTTCGTCAAAGTTACGACAGATGAAGGCAGCTTCGGCTTCGGAGAAAGCCTTGTGAGAGAGGTGCCTCAGGCTACTTCACAGGTGGTAGAGGGTCTTCTCAAGAAGATTGTCGTTGGAAAAGACCCTGAAGACATCGAAGTCCTCTGGGAGGAAATGTTTTCAACCCTGAAGACAAGAGGACATACCAAAGGATATTTCATAGAGGCATTATCAGGCATCGACATCGCACTCTGGGATCTGAAGGGGAAGCTGATGAACCGACCTGTCCACAGACTTCTCGGCGGCAGATTCCAAAATAGACTGAAAGCGTACGCTTCATCAATAGTGTTTGGGAAACCCGAAACCATGGCAAAAAGGGCTAGGGAATGGGTCGAGGAAGGACATGACCAGATCAAGGTAAAGGTTGGAATGGGCGTCGAACAGGACAAGGAAAACCTTAAAGCGATCAGGAAAGCCGTCGGCGGCGACGTCGAACTCATGGTCGACGCGAACTCAGCCTACAACTTCACACAAGCACTGAAGCTTGGAAGAACCCTTGAATCACTAGACGTCATTTGGTTCGAGGAACCGGTTCCACCCTACGACCTGGAAGGATACAGGCAGCTGAAGAAGAAACTGAACATCCCAATCTGCGCCGGTGAATCACACTTTACAAGATACGACTTCAGAGACTTGATAGTCAGCGAGTCCATCGACATAGTCCAACCGGATATCGCGAGAGCAGGAGGGATAACCGAATGCGTAAAGATCGCGAACCTCGCAAGAACCTTCAACATCCAGTATACACCACACATAGGCCTGTCAGGTGCAGGCTGTAGAGCCGCAAGCATACACCTATCCGCTTCACTGCCAAAGGAAACGTTTGCAACATATGAGATATATGATATAAAGGAAAGCCCCAACCCATTCGCAGAAGAAATCTGCAGACATCCAATAGAAAAATTCTCAGAAGGATACATAGACGTCGATGACAGAATAGGGCTTGGGCTTGACGTAGACGAAGGTAAACTTGAATCCTACCTTATTCGGTGAAGGACACATCGACTTCATCCCGAACGTGAGGAAAAGCTTATGTAATAAGCTTACAACAAGATATTATGCCAATTGTAGACTTAACCCTAAGCGAGCTAAAGGTCTACAAGCCAAAATTGACTAGAAACAGAGACTTCTTAAGCTTCTGGAGGCAGAATACAAAGGAGGCTGAAGGACAGCCCCTCAACGCAAAACCAAAAAAAGTCGAATACTTTTCCAAGCGGGTGGAAGTTACACGTATAACATTTGACGGCTTCTCCGACAATTCTCCAATAACTGGGTACTTTATAAGATCTGCAGACAGCAAAGACCCAAAGCCGACGATAATTTCAATCCACGGTTACAGCGGCAGCAAGGGGACAGTAAGCGACTTCCTTGGATGGATCAATCTAGGCTTTTCCGTGTTCACAGTCGACGTGAGAGGACAGTCTGGTGAAGCGCCAGACCATGCAAAATACGACTACGGCAACATAACAGGCAACATGACAAAAGGAATCCAAGATAAGAAGAAATACTATTACAGATATGCCATAATGGACTGCTACAGAGCCATAAACTACGTCACCGGCAGAGAAGACGTCGACCAGAAGAGGATAGCTGTAATGGGGGTCAGCCAAGGAGGTGGACTCGCCATAATCCTAACAGCACTACAGAAAAAGGTGACCCTCACCCTCTCAAGTGTACCATACCTGTGCCACTTTGACAGGGCAGTATATGTCGCAGAAGCAGGACCATACCTTGAGATACTGAATTATATGAAAGCGCATCCGGAGGAGGAAGGAAAGGTCATGGACACACTCTCCTACTTTGATGCAATGAACTTCGCCCCAGAAATAGGTACACCCATCCTCGTTTCCGTAGGCCTAATAGATACAATCTGCCCACCGTCAACTGTCTTTGCAGCCTACCATCACCTGAAATCGAGCCAAAAGGAGCTTGCAGTATACCCAGGTCTAGGACATGAGGAGCCAAACATACACGTGGAAAGAAAGATGAAGTTCGCGACAGCACATCTCATACCATGACAATATGGGATGTTGGTTTGAACCCTCCTATCTCTGGCATTGGTACTTCGAATTCTCTTTAAGCTTCTTTGCTAGCTTGGCGAAATTCGGGTTGGCACTCACATCTATCAAGAGGATAGTTCCTTTATCGCTTCTTATTTCGTTTTCGAACCTTTCCTTCAAAGCGAAGGTTACGGCGCTGTAGTGGACTATTCCCTTCAACTGCTCCCTAATGATGCTTTCACTATTAGGATTGAACGGAGAAGTTTGAAAGACAACACCATCGCACCAGAATAGGGTTGGCATTGTGCCGCCAACCGACCTGATGCCTGCAAGAATGATATCCATCCAATCCTTCAACTCGTATTCGATCAGTTCATGTACAACTATCTTCCTGTAAGGCTTTACGACAACCTCCAAAGGTTCAGAATCCACAGAGCCAGTGCAGATACCACATTATATATGCATATTGGTCGCCTAAGAAATCGCCGATCGAAGTATCATCTGCCTGAATAAAAGTATTTAAGTGAAGAGAGGAAAATGGAATCAAAGGGATAGTGGGATGGGACTTCGCCAACAGACATCGACCTTAATCCTCTTGACAGCAGTCGCCTTGATCATCATACACCTGATCATCGGATATGGTGTCATAGCAGACTTCTCCAGGCTTGAAGAGTCAAGTGTGCAACGGGATATTAATAGAGCCGTCGCATCGATCTATTCCGAACAGTCCACTTTGGATCAGCTTGTTCGAAATTGGGCGCACTGGGACGACACCTACAACTTCATGGAAAAACCTAACCAACAATATGTGGATAGAAATCTGGCAGACCACTTCTTCTCCGACATGAAGATAAACCTTATCCTATTTGTCAACAATGATGGCCTGATCGCCTACGGAAAAGCCTTTGATCTGAAGAACAACATGGAGATCCCAATTCCAGAGAGCATACGTGAGCACATTTATCCTGGATCGCCCATAACAGACAGAACCAACAGCGAGGGAGAGATGAGGGGGATAATTTCTCTAGGCGAAAATGTGATGCTCTTTTCTTCTAGGCCGATCCTGACAAGCACAAGAGAAGGCCCTAGCCATGGCACGCTTCTCATGGGACGCTACATAGACGAAAAGGAAGTCGAACGCCTATCAAAGGAGAAAAACCTAACCCTCTCATTCTATAGAGTGGACGACAAGAATATCCCTGAAGACTTTCGGAATGAGATAAAACAACTGTCAGGTGGCGAAACAGCGTTCATTCAGCCTTTAAGCGGCGACAGCATCGCCGGATATAGGCTTCTCGAAGACATCTATGGAAGACCAGCCGTCGTGTTAGGTGTACAAGTCTCCCGCGGCGTATACAGCAAGAGTGTGGCAGGCATAACCTTCTTTGCTATCTCAACCATCATCACCTGTGCTCTGGCAGGCGCTGGCATCATCATAATAATTGAGAGAACGGTCTTGAAGCCACTTGAAGAGTTCTGTGAACAACTGAATGAAATAGGCCAAGGCGGCGACTTATCGGCGCGGTTAACGGTTTCAGGAAAAGACGAATTCTCAAATGCCGCACGAACCGTCAACTCGATGCTCGACGAACTC
>CAYUWR010000027.1:0-50731 GCA_964448685.1 uncultured Nitrososphaeria archaeon | reverse complement strand
GAGTTATTCGAGACGGAAAGCTTTCTCGAGGCCTTCTTTGGGATATTCGTATAAGACTATGTCGCTTTTGTCTAGGTGGAAGTCGACGGTGTCGCCTACATCATATGATGGATCTTCGATTCTAAATGTTCTGATCATGATCGGCACTCCTTTTGCTTCAGCGACATATTCGACATGGCGTCCAATGAGCCTCTTTTCGACGATCTTTCCGTTGAAGTCATTGTATCCTTTCCTCTCAAATGCCACGTTTTCAGGCCTGAAGAAGACGACACAGTCGTCACCTAGCTTAAGATTCGACATACTTTCGAAGGCTAATCCTTCGAAGCTTGCAACACATCCATCGTCCAGTCTACTTGTTATCTTCGCTGGGACAAAGTTGCCTTTGCCCAGGAAGTATGCGGTGAAGATGTTTGCTGGCCTGCAATATAGCTCCTCTGGTGTGCCGACTTCGATGACAGCACCCCTTTTCATGACGACGATTTTGTCGGCGACGGCCATGGCCTCTTCTTGGTCGTGTGTCACATGGATCGCTGTGATCTTCAACTGTTTGACTATCTTTCTGACTTCACTCCTAAGTGAAATTCTCACTCTCGAGTCTAGCGACGATAATGGTTCGTCCAAGAGTAGGAGCTTGGCTCCTGTCGCGAGAGCTCTTATCAGTGACACCTTCTGCTGGATTCCTCTGCTGCTTATTTCGATCGGATAATTGTTTCTCCATTGATCGATCTTGCCGAATATGAAGAGTTCTTCAACAAACTGTCCTCTCAACTGGCGATCGAAGCCTTTCACAAGTGGACTGTAGGCGATGTTTTCGTACGCTGTCATGTGGGGAAATAGGAGGATGTCTTGGAAGACGAAGCCCAAGTTTCGTTCTTCAGGTGGAAGGTCGCTTACGTCTACACCGTCAACGTGGACGGTGCCACGGTCTTGTCTTATGATCCCCATTATCACCTTCAGGAGCGTGCTTTTGCCACAGCCTGACGGGCCCACTATAGCAACATATTCTCCCTCTTCCACCTGCAGGTTGACGTCCTGGAGTGCGACCACCTTGCCGAAAGCCTTGTCGATATGTTCGACGGTAAGCTTCATGCTAACACCTCAACTTCTCTCGTGAACCCAAGTAGTGGATAGCGGTAAACGCGAATATCGTTTATGTCAACATATAAGGATACAATGTCGTTCTCCTTGTACTTCGTAGCCTCCTTGAGTGGACACTCTACTGTAATCGGCTTCTCTGGGCCGAAGAGAACGGCTTCGATGAGCACATATGATCCCATGAAGTTCTTTCGAATGATTCTGGCAAACAGTTGGCCACCCTTCTTCTTGAAGACTCGTATAGATGACGGCCTTAGGCAAACAAGAACCCGTTCTCCGACGGAAAACTTGCCATGCCCCATCACATGGTGGTAGACGCCTTCAACAGCCAAGCCAATAACGTCGTCTTTTTTGTCTTCTACATAGGCTTCCAGAAAGTTTGTCCCTTCGATGAAGTTCATGACGAAGGGGGTGGCTGGGTTAAGATAGATTTCCGAGGGAGACCCAACCTGAATTATCCTCCCTCCCTTGAGCAGGGCTATCCTGTCGGCTATCGCCATGGCTTCATCCTGGTCTTGTGTCACATGGATGACGGTCAACCCATTTTCTTTGGCAAACCTTCTGAGCTCATTCCTGAGCTCCAATCTTAGCCTCGCATCCAGCGCGCCGAGGGGCTCATCCAGTAGCAGGAGCTTCGTTCCAGACGCCAGAGCCCTCGCAAGCGCAACCCTCTGCTGCATCCCTCCACTGAGTTCTCCTGGAAGCGCGTCCCCGCGATCCTCGAGATGAATCTTTTTGAGAAGTTCTTGGGCTACAGCCAGGGCTCTAGTTTCCTCCACATTTCTTTCCCTCAGCGGGAACAAGATGTTCTCTAGGACAGTCATGTTGGTGAAAAGAGTGGGATTCTGGAACATCATAGCCGCATTCCGCTCCCATGGTTCAAGATACGTTACATCTTTGTCACCGAAGAATACTCTGCCCCTGTCAGGTAAATGTAGGCCAGCAATTATCTTGAGAATCGTGGTCTTCCCTGCACCTGATGGGCCTATTAGACAGAAATATTCACCATCATCTATCTTCAGTCTGATGTTGTCGACCACGATGTTTCCGCCAAATGATTTGGTTATCTTGGAAAGTTCAACGCTGACCATGCCTTCCACCCAAATTCCTTACAACAAGCAAGATGGCATATGAGACCAGGATGAGAGCCAATGAGGCAACGCCAGCATCAGCTATCAAACCCTTCTTGACGAAGTCGACGATGATTACAGGCGCGGTTAAGGCTTCCGGTGCGACAGCGAGCGTGGCGCCTGTTTCATCAAGACTTCGAGTGAATGCGAAGATGGCTCCAGCGAATATTGACGACTTGATCTGTGGGAAGACGACGTTGAAGAATGTGCTGAAAGGTGTCGCCCCTAGACTCTTTGCGGCTTCTTCAAAGCTTTGGTCAAGTGCGTTCATAGCATTTGTGATCGTTCTAACTGTGAACGAATATGTTATGGCGACATGTGCAAAGACTATGAGCGTAAGACTACTTAAGGAGAAGAGTGGAAACGACTTTGATACGAAGTTCACCCAGAATAGGTTCAATGAAATCCCAACCGCTACAGTGGGGAAAACAATCGGTATCTCTATCAGGTAATCTAGAATATGTTTGAACCTGCTGTTACCTCTCGCGATGTAGACGGCAAGAGGAATACTGAAGATCAAGTCTACAATAGTGACGGTTATCGCAACCGCAAAAGAATATAATATGCTTCCGCCGACAAGGCTGAATTTCTCAATCAAGGTGCCGACATGGCCAGCACCGTACAACATGGAAAATGTCGAAGGCACGAGGGCGACAAGAAGGAAAAAGATGCACGCAAAAAGATTTCTGGCAGTAGCCCACCTTCTCGTGCTAAGTTCGCTTTCGAGAGGTAGATAGACCTTTGACAGAGGCAGCCTAAGTTTCCCTATTAAAAATTTGACGCCAAAGAATAGAATGAATGAGATCAGTATCAGCAGGAGGCTCACGAATGCACCTGCATAAATAAAAGTTGGGTCGTCAACAGAAAGGGCCCTCCACAGAAATATCAGCGTCGGGGCCGTGTTAGTTCTTTCAGCTTGACTGAGTGTTAGTGCGATACTTGTCGCACCCGTCTCGCTCAAGCTTCTAGCTATCGCCAAGATAGTGCCTGTCAGTATTCCCGCTTTCACCAACGGTAAAGTCACCGTCCTGACCGCTGTAAACGGTTTAGCACCTAAAGTTCGCGAGGCAATCTCGTATGACACATTGAAGTCGGTCAATGCTGCTGCAACACTTCTGACCATATATGGAATAGTGAATGCAACATGCAGGAGTACAAGTATGATATATGCGGAGACAACACCTCGGGCTATTATAGGCCAAAACATAGCAACCGAAAATCCTAACGCCGACGTGGGAGTGATTATGGGTATTTCAACCAAAGTGTTCATGAGCGAGGCAGCTCTCCCTCTGCTTCTGACGACAAAGAAAGCCAATGGTATGCCGAAAACAATGTCCAAGGCTGCGACCAGTATCGACAAAAGTATACTCACCTCCAAGCTTTCGACGACCAGACGCGTGTTTTCGGAGCTTGAGAAGATCTTCAAACTAATATCTTGCCAGTTTGCAGGAACATAACTTGCCACAAAGATTGAGGGTAGGATGACAAAAAAGACGAAGAAGACGACAGAAAGAACACCTAAGGTGTTACGCAAGACCTTTTTCTTGGACAGGCTGGAGAGGAAGCTGAAGATTGCGGAAAACAACTTCCACAACTTACAACTACCTCCTTGAGGACAAGACCAGCCCCCTCGAATCTTGCGTCATTACCCTCAGCTAAGCCTTAAGGTTAAGGCATAATAAGGCTTTACATGATGCATAGGATTCAACTTGGACCTAAGAAGACGCTCTTACCTTGCCGAGGATGTCGTCAGCATTCCTTAACATATCTTTCATAGAAGAGGAGTGTCAGCAGAGTCTTCGCGTCAACAATCCTCTGATTTTTGACCAACTCTAAGGCCTCATCGAAAGACAATACGATCGGCTCAATAACTTCTCCAGCTTCAGGAGAGGCTCTATCTTTCTTGAGGTTTTGAGCCAGAAATGAATAGATGACTTCTGTGCAGAACCCTGGGGAAGGATACATCCTAAACAGTTCCTTAAAAGAATCGGCAACATATCCAGTTTCCTCCCTCAGCTCCCTTCTCGCACACAACTCCACACTCTCTCCACTCCTGTCCAAGGTGCCAGCTGGAAGCTCGTAGAGCCAACTGTCCACGGAGGCACGGAACTGTCTCAGGAGGACCACGTTGCCGTCCAATAACGGCAGTATGACCACCGCACCCGGATGCTCAACCACCTCTTTGTGGGAGCTACGCCCATTCGGCAGCAGGACATCCAGCAACCTGACATTGAACCGCTTTCCTCTATATACATAGCGCATTTGGCCTGCTTTCATTGTATTCTTGTCCTTCATGCCTGTCGACTGCCTGCCTCTTAGACAAGAACTACTACAATAAAGCGTTTTCTATAGACTTTCAAAAGGCTTCTCTCTCGAGCATCCTTAAGGTTTGGCTGTTGATGTAAGCAGGCAGCATACCGTCCACAGCCATCCACTCCACGAGCCTACTGTGCGTTCTCATAATCCTTTCGAATGCCATCCAAGTCAACACACAGATCCCCAGACGATTTTTTAAGTCCACGAGCAGAACCCTATATCGTCTACAGTACTTTGAAACCTCCAGCGGCACCTGAATTCTGCCAAAGGCTGAGGTCATGACATAGTATCCGGCTGGCGAGGCAATTCTGGCCCTCGACAAAGCTACGGTGTAGGCGTAGTTCCGGTTATCTTCGGACACCTTCCAGTATTTTCTTCCTTTGATCGCCTCCAGAAGCGCTGACCTTTCTTGCTCAGGAATTTTCTTGAATATGCTCGGCGCTGTCCTGGCCATCGCAGCACATATTTGCGTAATGCACGCTTATGAAGGTTCGCATGGTACTTGGCCAGAGCATAGATCGAGCTCCACCGTTTTAGGTTGCTAACCGGCTGCCTGAGAAGACTCAAGTTTAATAATCACTCCACGTACCATTGTATTCTATAGTGTTCCCCGATGAAGGATATGGCATGCCAGACAGAAAACACGAGAAGACTGGGCGTAGCTCTTGGCATAACCCTGCTCTTCTTCTCCCTTGAGCTGATCGGGGGAATTCTCACAAACAGCCTAGCCCTCTTGACCGATGCTTGGCACATGTTGAATGATGTCATCGGACTTGCCTTTTCAATTGGCGCCTCATTTGTTGCCTTGAAGCCTGCCACGATCAAGAAGACATATGGCTATTATCGAATAGAAATTATCGCAGGGTTCTTGAATGGAATATTTCTGTGGGCAATCGTCGCATTCATCATATTGGAAGCAGTTCAGAGAATCCAACAGCCTCAGCATGTCGATAGCTTGAGCGTTTTCATCATAGCCCTACTTGGGCTTGCAGCAAACGGTCTCTCAGCAATCGTTCTCTCAAAGAGTAGCAGGTCAAGCTTGAACGTTAAAGGCGCGTTTCTGCATGTGTTGTCTGATCTCCTAGGCTCCTTAGGTGTAATATTGGCTGCGGTGATCATGCTCTTGACCGGCTGGTATCAGGCGGATGCCGTTGTCAGCATATTCGTTGGTGTACTGGTGTTTTATGGCTCCGGACGACTGGTCTTCGAATCCTTGAACATACTTCTCGAAGGTGTCCCCGGTGACGTTGACATATCTTCTCTGGAAAAGAGGATTTCGGGAATAGATGGTGTAAAGAGTGTACATGATCTGCATGTTTGGTGTATCGCGCCAAACAGGACCTGTTGTTTAAGTTGCCATATTGTGGTAGAGGAAAAGGCGGATAGAA
Organism: uncultured Nitrososphaeria archaeon; assembly: GCA_964448685.1. GTDB lineage: Archaea > Thermoproteota > Nitrososphaeria > JACIWG01 > JACIWG01 > CAYUWR01. The sequence continues at coordinate 44,802 of CAYUWR010000027.1, read as the reverse complement.
AAATGCTCCTTTCCAAGCTGATAAACATGCTCAAGAAAGAGTTTGGCATAGATCATACAACCTTCCAGTTCGAAGAAGAAGGCTATCCTAAGGCTTCGAACGAACACTAGAACCGAAGGCTATGTGCCACATCAGGCAGAGGATGCTACAGTACACACTTCGCGATCTGTGCACTGTAAAGGCACTCTGAGCATGAGTTTAACACGGTCTGGCAGTCGGCATGATTTGACCTCACATAGAAGCAATTCGACGTCGAGTATACACAGTCACCACACCATGGTATTGCGTCCGTTAACCTGTTTCTTGACTGCCTGAACTTGATGTACCCTTCACTATTCCATATCTTTTCAAGCGGCTGATCCCTTACGTTGCCGAACACAAGCGAGACGACATCTTTAAGGTGAAAGTTTACATACTCTTTGTGGTCATATGCGAATTCTTGACATGGTACAACAGAACCGTCCACTCTAACCATCGTCGCATCGTTCTCAACATAAGGGCAATACCTGGATAGAGAATCAGCGAACAAATTAGGGAGTTCAAGCACTATACCTTCTTTCCTCGCTACTCTCTCACACTGCCTGAATACGCCTTCTGCCTTTTCTATCGTCTCGATTTTCTTTTCTTCCTCCATGAGCAAGGGCAAGTTAATCCAGTATCCTTCCCTGCCTGCCCTACTCCAGAGGTCAAGGTACAGGTCTGCCGAATCCCGCGTGTCTCTTCCTGTATGTGAGATGCTGTAGACATGCGCTGCCGAATCATGTATTATCTTCCATCCTTGGCTCAGGATGTCCTTGGCGATCTCATAGGTTCTTCTGCTCGCTGTCGTACAGAGTTGCCGTTCCGCCAACTCTCTAGAGTAGGCGACAACATTCGTTACAGTTATGGAGTCGACTGCATGTTCGGCCGAGAACTTCACGAGCTCCGGCAGGTCTTCGAGGTTGTCTCTTAGTAGAACGACTTCGATAGCCAGAGACAGCGGCACCTTAGACTCCTTCTTGATCTTGGCAAGATACCTCAAGTTTTCAACTATCTTTCCATCTTGTGCTCCAATCCTTAGCTTGGCGAGCTTGGAAAGGTCTGGTGTATCTAGGGAGAAGGACACCTTATTCACGCCTATTTCCTTGACGAGCCTATCCGCTATCTTCCTGTCTAGAAGGGACCCATTCGTGCTGAATACGATCTTGCCATCATCTCTTATACCCTTTCTTGCAAGTGCGACCATCTCAACAAAGTCCCTGTGTGTTAGAGGCTCACCGAAACCGAATAGTGCTACCTTGTCAACATCCTGCAGGCCACTAGACAGTTTCTTGAAGAGGAACAGATCCATTTCTCTCTCTTCTACAGCCCAGAAGCCACGAACGCAGTAGGTGCAACTAAAGTTGCACTTGTTGGTGACCTCGACCTGCACTATCTTCGGAGACGTAACAGACTGCACCACATTATCCTCCGGCAACAGGTGGGAAGATAGCGACCACATCCTTGTCTTGGAACCTTATTTCTTCCTTCATGTCTTTGACATTTCTTCCATTTATCATCAAGATCAGTGTATTCTTTATCTGCTCAGATGTGGCATCATATATGTCTTCGACAAGCTTGGGGCTGATTTTCTTACCTAAGGCGTCAAGAAAGCCTTTGAGCGTACCATCGAATTCGAGGCTGGCCTCCTTCACCCCATACTTTTCCCTGAACGTGGCGAAGAGCAGCACTTTGACTGACGGCATCGACCCCTCGAGGATAGAGACCGCTTTATCGTATAAAAAGATGACGCTTGAGTAAGCATGCTTTGAGATTTCCACTGAAATCTAAGATGATGGGAGGACCGTTGAAAACAAAAAATTGGGTTAGAGCTCTATTCCGAGCTCTTTCATCTTTTCTACGGTGGGAACACCATTCACCCAACCCCTGAGACTGTAGTATTCCCTTTTCATCGATTCCAGGTCAACTGTCTGGCCTTTGACTGGCCCATCTGGCATAGGCTCAGAAGTCAGACGTGGCGGCAGCGTATCATCTTTGTCGGTGAAGCCGTATTTGCTCATTATATAGCGTTCAAGGTTGTAAATCCTCTCACCTATCTTCATCACTTCGTCTTCTGTCACATCCCATCCTGTCACATACGAGAGAAGCTTCGCGTAGTCTGCTGCCCCCAAGGCGAAGGTGACAAATAGGCAGTTTACGGTAGAGTTGACCGTCGAAGTGAAGTCTTGGAAAATCTTCGTCCACTGGGCTTTCCCCTCGGTGACAAGAGGATCTATCTTTGATGGTAGACCCAATATTTCCGGAGATATGGTGTATCCTGTGACGTGGCAGCCTCCCCGGTTCGAAGTGGCATAGTTTAGGCCAATTCCCTTCGCACCTCTCGGATCGTACGCTGGCATCTCTAATCCTTTGACGCTCATCGAAAGATCTGGGGCCCCATAGTGCTCACAGAGCCGCTTTGATCCCATAGCCATGAACTTGCCAAAACCTTGTTTGTGAGCTATTCTCCAGACAGATTCGACTAGAGCTGCCGCGTTGCCGAATGACATGTCAATGCCTTGGAGGTCTTCTACGCCTATCAAGCCTCTTTGTGAAAGCTCCATCGCTGCAGCGATGGTGGATCCCGTAGATATTGGGTCAAGTCCAAGTTCATCGCACAGATGATTTGCCTTGATCACAGCAGGCATGTCCATCACACCAGTCGAGTTGCCTAGGGCCCAGACGCTTTCATATTCCGGTCCCTCGGTGTGTAGTATCTGATAAGGCCCGGTCTTCACGGAGGTGGTTCGACCGCATGCGATTGTGCACCCCCAGCAGGGCCTCTTCTCTATAAGATACTCCTTCGACAGTGTCTCACCGCTGATCTTGTCCGCTTCAGCGTTGTAGCCGAGCTGCCAGTTCTTGTAAGGCAACATCCCCGCATTGTTTATCACGTTGACAAGTATCGCGGTGCCGTATGTTGGAAGCCCTGATCCTGTCACCGAGTTTACCCTTTCCTTTTCGAGGACTTCCTTAGAGGCTTGCTTGAATTCTTCAGGCTTCGCGACCTGCACAGTTCCAGAACCAGAAACCAGTATCGCCTTAAGCTTCTTTGAGCCCATCACAGCACCTAAGCCTGTCCTGCCCGCAGCACGATGTTTGTCGTTGACGATGCATGCCATTGGCACCATGTTTTCTCCGGCTGGGCCGATACAGGCCACGCTGACGTTCTCGCCATCAACCGTCTCCTTTAACAGATCGTCTGTGTCAAAGGTAGTCTTCCCCCAATATGCTCTGGCATCATGTATGCTTATGACCCCATCAGTGACTGAAATGTAGACCGGCTCGTCCGATGCACCCTCTACCACCAGAAGGTCAAATCCTGCGAACTTCAGATAGGCTCCCCATTCACCGCCCGAGTTGGCGCTGCCTATAGATCCTGTCAACGGCGAACGACAGGCCATCACTTGATGTCTTCCAGGCGAAGGAAAGCCTATCACCCCAGTTCCAGGCCCTGTTGCGAAGATCAGGACATTTTCAGGCCCCAGTGGATCCAGGTCTCTTGCAGAATGACCTCTTGACTCGTACTCTTTCAGATAATCGTAGAGGAGAGAGAGGGCGTAGCCTTTGCCACCAAGATACTTTCTTGCACGTTCTTCAGATATGGCTTCGATCCTTACGGTCCTATCAGAAAGGTTGATGATTCCCACCTTGCCGACGTATCCGCCAAGCATAATTTCGCTCAATATTATGATGTCCAGTTGATTATATAAGTTTATTCTCTTGCTATTTTCAAAGGCGCGCGTCGCAGCCTAGGTGGGAAAGGGTAGACAAGATATCATCGGGTGGTCAAGAGGAAGGAGCCCTTTGGCCCCATAGCAGAGACTAGGATCGAATTTGAGAAATCTCGCGGATCGATTACTTATGTGGATTCGATTAGAAAGTGGAAGATGGTGGAAGTCTAGCCTATGTGACTGCCCATCTCCTCCAAGGCTCTCTTAACTTCGTCCACTGAAGCGCCGTCTTCTAACGTCGATATGTCACCAAGCGTCGCACCACCCACAATCGCTTTCAGCAGACGTCTCATGATCTTCCCGCTTCTCGTCTTAGGCAACTTGTCCACGAAGATTATGTCCGCCGGCACAGCGATCGGGCCCACCGTGGTCCTGACATGCTTTGAAAGTTCAGTCTTGAGCTGATCTGATGGTGAAGAATCTCTTCTGAGCACAACAAAGGCTACGGGCACATCACCCTTTATTTCATCAGGCTTTCCTATTACTGCTGCTTCAGCAACCGAGTGATGTGATACGAGGGCGCTTTCGATTTCTATTGTCCCTATTCTGTGACCCGCTACCTTAAGTACCTCGTCAGCCCTTCCAAGGAACCAGATGTATCCATCAGGATCCCTTATCGCATAGTCGCTTGTGTAGTATACTCCTGGGAAGCGGCCGTAGTAGACCATCTTGTATCTTTCTGGATCCTGCCACAGTGTCTCCAGCATTCCCGGCCAAGGCGTCTTTATCACCAGATACCCCCTTTCTCCAACTGGAGCCTGTGCGCCGTTGTCATCGTAGACTTCTGCAACGATGCCAGGCAACGGGAACGTGGCTGAGCCAGGTTTCAGAGGCACAAGCTCGATCCCGAGTGTGGGAGATATCATGAATCCGCCGGTTTCGGTCTGCCACCATGTGTCTATGATCGGCAGCTTCTCTTTACCGAGGACCTTGAAGTACCAGAGCCACGCTTCAGGGTTTATGGGTTCGCCGACGGTGCCGAGCGCCCTTAGACTTGAGACATCATGTCTGAGGACCCATTCGTCTCCGAATCTCATGAACATTCTTATCGCTGTCGGCGAAGTGTATAGGACTGTGATGCCATGTGCCTCCACCATCTTCCACCATCTATCTGGCTGGGGATAGTCAGGTGCTCCATCGTACATGAATGTTGTAGTCCCCTGCATCAGGGGAGCGTATACCACATAGCTGTGGCCGGTGATCCAGCCGATGTCAGCGGTGCACCACCATATGTCGGTATCATTTAGGTCGAAGGCCCACTTTAGAGTCCAATAGATCCATACTAGGTATCCTCCTGTACCATGCTGCACACCCTTAGGTTTGCCGGTTGTGCCTGAAGTATAAAGCAGGAATAGTGGGTCAGAAGATTCAACAGGTTCAGGTTCAACGTAAGCATTCGCCGGAACCTTAGCCATCACCTCGTCATACCAGACATCTCGTCCCTCCTTCATCTCGACCTGCTGTCCAGCGTACTTGACGACAACAACCTTTTCGATACAAGGAGACTTCTCCAGCGCCTGATCAGCCAGCTTCTTCAGTTCCACGACCTTCCCCCTTCTTAGGCTACCGTCTGCTGTGATGAGCACTTTGGCTCCAGCATTGTTTATCCTGTCTGCCAACGCCTCTGAGCTGAAGCCTGAGAAGACTACGACGTGGGGTGCTCCAAGCCTTGCTGTCGCAAGCATCGCTATAGGTAGCTCAGGGATCATCGGCAGATACATCGCGACCCTATCGCCTTTCTTGACGCCGAAATCCCGTAGAACCTTAGCGAACTTGTTGACTTCACGGTACAGTTGGTTATATGTTATGGTTCTTGTCTCACCGTTTTCTCCTTCCCAGATGTAGGCGACTTTATTCTTCTTTTCGGTGGTAACATGTCGGTCCAGACAGTTGTAGCTTGCATTTATCTTTCCTCCGACGAACCACTTGTAGAATGGCTTTTCGGATTCGTCGAGAGCTCTCTCCCAGGTCTTGAACCAGCTGAGCGCACGAGCTTTCTCATCCCAGTACTTTTCAGGATCTCTTATCGACTTCTCCCATTCCTCCATTCGGATCTTTCCAGGCTCGAACTTGACATGAAACGGTAATGATGTTTCGGACATTATATCATCACTGCAGAGGGGTAGAATAAGGCTTATTAAAAATATTTGTAACGATATCAGCCACGCCTAAGACGAGTCTAAGCTTGCAGGAATCCGCCGACGACCTCAAGACTTTTCACCTCATCTCGAATTCAAATGGCATTCACGCCTAAGCTGACTTTTGCAAAAAAACTTTCTCCTTTGATAAGGCTTTTATGCTGGCTTCAGCCCTCACTGTCAGGTTGTCGATGGCGAAAGATCCTGTTTGTGGGATGTACGTTGAAGAAAAGGAAGAAGCATTGAAGGCTACACTGAGAGGGACAACATACTATTTCTGTAGCAAGACGTGCATGGACATCTTTCTTCGACCTGAAAGAGAGATCAGAAGACTTAAGGCTCTAGCGGCCATGTCATTTGCCTTCGGCATTCCAGTCCTCATATTAAGCTACAGTAGCTTTCTTGAGATGAACTTAAGCAATATTCTCCAGTTTGCCCTAGCTACCCTGGTGCAGTTCATTTCAGGATGGAGGTTCTACAGAGGCTTCTATCATGCGATGAGGGCTCGTTCAGCAAACATGGACACGCTGATAGCCGTGGGAACTTCTGCAGCATACTTCTATAGTGTTTTGGTCACCTTCCAAGACTATATCTCGATTCCAAAGTTTCCAGAAGTAACATATTATGATGCATCATCCCTAATAATAGCTTTCATCTTGACGGGGAGATACTTGGAACATGTTGTCAAGGGCAAGGCGTCAGATGCTATGAGAAAACTGATGGATCTCCAGCCGAGGATGGCGCATGTCTTGACATCGGAGGGTGAAGTGGATATGCCAGTAGAGGAGGTTAGGGAGGGAGATATCATGATCGTCAGGCCTGGCGAAAAGATACCCACAGATGGGGTAGTTTTGGAAGGATACTCTTCCGTGGATGAGAAGATGATCACCGGAGAAGGCATTCCGGTTGAGAAAAAAGCCGGCGATGAGGTGATCGGCGCGACGGTTAATAGAAATGGGGTCTTAAAGGTTAAAGCTACGAGAATAGGCAGCGAAACAACGTTGTCTCAGATAATAAAGCTCGTAGAAGAGGCTCAAGCCGCAAGAGCTCCCATAGAGAGATTCGCAGACATCGTCGCATCATACTTTGTACCGATCGTGATCGCGACCTCAGCAGCTTCATTCGTCGGCTGGTATTACATAGCGCAGAAGCCATTTGCCTTCTCTTTTTCAACGTTGATCTCTGTGCTGGTCATAGCCTGCCCTTGTGCTCTAGGCTTAGCAACACCTGCCGCGATCGTTGTTGGAGCGGGGAAGGGAGCGGAACATGGCATATTGATAAAGGGGGGAGAGTATCTAGAAAAAGCCTACAAGATAGACACCGTGGTCTTCGACAAAACCGGCACATTGACTGAGGGGAGACCAGAAGTCACAGACATCTTTCCCATTGCAACATATTCTGCTGAAGAGATTCTTTCCATCTGTGCGTCAGCAGAGCTGAACTCTGAGCACCCTCTCGGAGAAGCTGTCGTAAGAAAGGCCAAGGAAAAGGGTGTCGTGATCGAAGACGCAAACAAAGTTGAAGCCATACCGGGTCTGGGGATTAGGGCAAGTGTTCAAGGTAGAACGGTTTTCGCAGGCAACAGGAAACTTATGGAGAAGATGCATGTTGACATTAGCCAAGTGGAAAAGAGGGTGTCTGAACTGGAAGAAGGCGGCAAGACGGCCATAATAGTTGCGGTGGACGGTGTGGCTGTGGGAGTATTAGGCGTATCGGATGTAGTGAAGGAACATGCAAGAGAGGCGGTTGCAAGGCTGAAGGCTTCAGGCATAGAGGTGATAATGGTTACCGGCGACAACCGTAGGACAGCAGAGGCAGTGGCGAGAACGCTTGGAATAGAAAACGTCTTTGCAGACGTGCTGCCAAAGGACAAGGCAAAAGTCGTAAACCTGCTGAAGAGCCATAAGAAAGCTGTTGCGATGGTCGGAGATGGCATCAATGATTCACCAGCCCTTGCTGCAGCTGACCTGGGCATAGCCATCGGCTCAGGGACTGATGTGGCCATCGAAACCGGAGGAATAGTCCTGATCGGAGACGACTTGAGAGATGTGTACCATGCTATACAGCTCAGTAGAAAGACCATGTCAAAGATAAAGCAGAACCTCTTCTGGGCCTTCGCATACAACGTGGGCTTGATCCCTGTCGCCGCATTTGGACTTCTGAACCCCATCTTAGCCGGTTTGGCTATGGGATTCAGTTCGGTGACTGTTGTGACAAACTCTCTCTCGCTAAGGAGGTTCAAGTTCACAGAAGAATGAATATACTCACGTCCACTTTCAAGCTATGTTGTCTTTAGTCCGCGGTAACCGGCGGCACATCGACACCGAGTTCATTCGCCAACTTGACTATGTTCGACCACCATTCATCGTCAACGAAGATCCCTTCCCTCTTCCTCTTCTCTTCTTCCAACCATTCTGGTTCCCCAGGCAAGAGTATCTCCTTGAACCCAGGCCTCTTTTCAGCCGACTTTATGTGTCGAATCATCGAGTCCACTCGGCTCTTGAAATCGTTCAGATCACAGAAACCTGTTGGATCGATCGCCGTAAAGAGGTGGCCGAAGCCTTTTTCATCAAGACTGCATCCTGAGCCGATTGCACCAGCCAACGCTTCGACTATCACGCTCAGACCATAACCCTTGTATTCGCCAAATGGGTAGCCGAAAGCTACTGGAGACGCTTTACCACTGCTGTAGTCTGAGGGATCATTTGACCACGTGCCATCCTTTCTTATAAGCCAACCGTCAGGTATCTTTTGACCTCTGACAGCCATCACGTCAAGATGGCCCATTGCAACAGCCGTCGTCGCCATATCCAAGACAATCGGCTTCTCGCTGCCAGCTGGGATAGCGATGCTGAGAGGGTTGATGCCCAATCTTCCTTCTACAGCGCCATATGGTACAGCATCATGTCCACCACCCCGGCAGAGGGTAACTCCTATCATATCCTCTTTGACAGCCATCATCGAGTAATAGTACAGCGCACCGATGTGGCCGGGTCCCCTGACACCCACTGATCCGATCTTGTACTTTTTCGCCTTGGCTATCGCCATCTCCATCGCCCTCTTGCCTGCCACAAAGCCGAAACCGCTACCATCATCAAGCATCGCGGTCGTCCTCGTCTCCTTCAGCACTTTAATCTTGGCTCTTGGCTTCAGATCACCCTTTCTTATCGACTCAGCATAGACCGGAATCATTCGCACCCCATGTGAGTCAACACCATGCAGGCTTGTTGCCACCAGAATTTCGGAAACGGTCTTTGCTTCACTATCTGATGCACCTAAGGCCTTAAAGATCGACTTACTCAACTGCAGTATCGAATCTTCTCTGACCCTAACCATTCAACGCTCACATGCCTAGGTCCAACTATGAGCTATATCTGGCTTTTGGGAACAGGGCATACCTGCATCCGCTATATTCAATCGCTTCCGTCAAGAAGCCTATCTCTTGTTCTCACATCAGCAGGCTGAAGAGAGCGAATCCCAGTAAGGCGAGAACCACCGCGACTATTACAAATATCACTATCGCTATCAGGGAAATGATTATAGCCTGGGGCCAAGATGAGTCAAAAAAGTGTTTAACTAACGCAAGCCAGATCACCAACTGAACAATCGCGGCCGCCAAACCTGTGAAGAAGTATCCGAATATGTTTCCTATCACAATTCCCAGAACAACTATCCACACGGCGTCCGTGAACTTTGCGGACTCTTTGCCTACTATAACTCTTCCGGCAATCCATAGGACGGGGGAGACGACGATGATGCTCACGATTATGTTTATCAAAATAGCGTCAAGGTTCACAGCCATCTTTTTCACTATCCATTTGTTAAATAGGCGCTCTCATATATAAATGTTACATCATGTCGGGTTAATCGTATAACGAACACAGCACATGGAAAGTTATCGATCGAAAGTCGATCCACTCAAATCCCATTTTGCGGTTTCTATATTTTCTCCCGTCAAATCCTACCGACGATTTAGGAAAACAGTTTTAAAGTAACAACGCTAAGCCTTCAAATAGATGTGGAGACTGATAGTCGGCGAAGGTACACCACAGCATTGCATGGCACTAGATGAGGCGCTGATGGAACTCAGGAACGAGAATAGGACCGGAAACATTATCCGCCTATACGTATTCAATCCCAGTTCAATCACCATCGGCTACTTTCAGAAGATAGAGGAAACGATCGACATGAGGTACGCCGACGAACTGGGAATACCTATCGTGAGAAGGATAACTGGAGGCGGCGCAGTATACCACGACCAACTTGGCGAGATAACCTACAGCGTGATCTCTGACATAACAGACTTCTCCTTGGATATTCAGCAAAGCTACAAAGACATCTGCCGAGGAATAGTGAACGCATTAGAGGATTTTGGCCTCAAAGGAGAATTCGTGCCCGTAAACGATGTCGTCATCGGAAAGAGGAAGATTTCGGGAAGCGCTCAGACAAGAAAGAACCGTTCACTCCTGCAGCATGGTACCTTCATGTACAACACGGACATCGGGAAACTTGGAAGGCTCTTCAAGGTTCCAAAGGAGAAACTCATCGCCCACGGCGCTGAATCCATATACGATAGGGTGACGACTGTTTCGAGAGAGCTGGGCAGGACAGTTTCGAGAGATGAGGCAATGCAGGCTCTCATCAGAGGATTCAGCAAAGCATTCAATGCTCATCTTAGACTGGACACGTTATCTCAGGCAGAGCTTGAGCTAGCAAGGCAAATAGAGAAGAAGTATGCCAGCCGAGAGTGGAACTTCAGGCGATAGAGATGACCAGGAGGGAGGCTGCGAGAAGAATCAAGGATGGAAAGGGCATAAAGGTCGAGTTGGAAGTTCATGAAGGCCACATAAAGGATGTCATGATAAGCGGAGACTTCTTCGCATTCCCCATCGAGGAATTCGAGAACTTGCAGAATGCTTTAAAGAGCAAACATGCCTCAAGTAAGGAGATAGATAGAGTATTGAGCGAGTATGAAGACAAGATCACGCTCTCCGGCGTCACCTTTTCCGACCTGAGAGAACTCTTGCATGAACTTGAAATCTAATATCATATTGTAATTTGAGCGGATTGCGTCCACTATCCAAGATTCATGCGACAGCGTTAAGAATGAGAGCGCCGAAGCACGTCAATGAGAGTCGACTGACGATGGCTGATTCAGTTCGATATTATGACTTTACGCTCCCATCTTCTAAGAATGTCCTAATAGGTTAGGTTCGGTGAACACCAAATTGTTATGAAAACGTCAATTTGTCGACAAAGGCCAAATCTTTGTGACAATTTGTCTAGGAACCACTATCCTTTCTCCCAAATCTTCTAGACGACCGCAATCGATAACTGACTCGTCGACTGCTTCACATCCTAAAGAACACGTTCTTAGGCGAAAATAAAAGAGAACCTATCTTCGCCTCTCAACCAAATCTTCAGTACACATCACTCTTAAACTCTTCGAGGCCTTTTCTCTAAGATCTTGGTCGTCAGTCACAAGAATTAACCTTTCCTTTTTTGCTATGAATACATAAGATGCATCATATACGGTTGAGCAGTCTTCAGATGCGAAGAGGAAAACTTCTTCCTCCAAACCAGCTACGGATAAAGTTCTGATCACATTGAATACATTTTTCAAAGTTCTTATGAAAGCTAATGCGGTATCTTCATCGATCTTCTTTAGGAGAGTGTGTTCTTTCCAAATAGCATTAAGAGATTCGTAGAGTGCTAGGTCTAAGGTTATACCGTCGGCAAGTAATGTAGGCAAGTTTCTCTTGACGATGTTTACTACAGAACTAGCATCAAAAAGGTACAACTATCCCGCCCTTCGATCTTCCCGTATTAGTCTCGCAATTTCCTCGTCTGAGATATGGCTAAGCTTCTTGCATAAGTCTGCAGACTCTTTCTCAATCTTTGAAAGCATTTGGCTTTTTACTTCTTCTTCAAGTGCTTTTCTTATTATAGGACTAGGTTTTATGCCAAACTCATCTAGCATCTCCTTAAGTTTCTTTGGGACCTTTGCAGAGACTGTAACATAGTCGCTCAAACATATCGCCTGGTAGTACTTTCAGGTTTACATATATAAGGTTTACTTTTCTTCCTTTCTCTTATACAATAGCATTCAGGAGATCTGTGATATAGAAATAGTTATTTCGATTTTAAATCTCTACTCTGGCTAAAGGCCAAGAGATTATCAACTTCGGTCGCATATGTTAGACATGAATTGTTCCCACTCATGTATGATTTGGGGTTTCTCTGTTTCCCCAAAGCCCATTCATTTGCTAATGCTGGCCGGCGTTCTCTAGCTCCTTACGGCTCTCTCGCTCTAGCTCCCTTATCTTAGACAATGTTGTGAGAAAGGTGCCGTCTGTCAGGTAGAGTTGTGTCCTCTCCTCTATCAGGTACTTAATCATTGGGCTGGGATGCCTGGTTTCCGTTCTATTCACACTAATTCCTCCTACGATCTTGTTGAAGGCAGGCAGTATTATCAGGATCATATCTTTATCCTGTCCTTTGGACACGAGGTTATCTCCTCTATCTTGCATGTACCTTTGCTTGTCCAAGACTCCTATCAACCATATCGGTTCAAGCAGTCTTAAGCCAGCGCTGTCCTTCAGTTCTATCATGTAGTGTCCATGTCCAGTTATGACATATGAGGATCTGACGCTCTCCGGTCCAGGCCAAGCGTTTCCATGTAATAGTGTGATCGTATCATTCCTGCACTGTATTGTCGTCCCCCTTGTCCCGACCATCGTCACGCTGGCCGGTATGAGGCTTCTTATTCCGCCGTCGTGGTTTCCAAGTGTGACGACTATGTCTTCGAACCATGCCTGCAGCCTGTTGAAGAAGGTTGTCACCTGAAACCAGTCTGCAGGAGAAGCCCACGCGACCTTATGTTTTACGTCCCCCAGTATGTACAACCCTTTCGCCTCATGCTTGTTTCCTAGGTCGATGAGCCTGTTCGCGATAGACGATGCTCTTTGTGGAAGGCTTATCCCCTTCTTTGCTAGCTCAAGTTCGTAGCCGAGGTGTATGTCTGAGACCACAAGTGACCTTCTGTCACAGTCCAATAGTACTGCTGAGTCTTCGAAGAGGACCTTCAGGTTTTTCATTTCATTCAAGGCTCAGAAGCGGAAATATTTCCGTCTTCACGAACGATGAGAGATCCGAAGTCTCTATTTTTGTGAAAGACACGACTATGCCGTTTCTCGTGAACCCTATGACATATCCAAATTTCTTAGATCTTACAACCACATACCAGAGCTTGCCGTGAGTCAAGTATTCTGAATAAAGTGATGTATCCGCCAGGCCTGAACCATATAGAGAAAGTTTGGTTATGTTTGGAATGTCGACATCGTCGAAGAATAGAACCTTGGCGTCCTCCATATGTTCCTCATGATATTTTTTTATTGTTTCTGGCTCGATTCTGACCTCCAAAATCTTCCCTGCTACGACAAACAGTATCTTGCTCAACTGATTTGCCACATTGTTGGCTCTCTCCTTCTTTTCAAAGACTACAAGAAGCAGCTTTCCTTTGAAGACGAAAAATTCGAAGACTGCCTCATATGTTCTGGGAATCAGTCTCAGTTCTCCCTTGCTCGGAACATACAAAGGCACGTCGAAGCTGAAGACCCCCCTCAGCGATTCGGCTCTGACTTCAAGGTCCTTTATTTCGATCGCCAATTCGATTTTTTGGCTGCCTTCCACATATTCGTTTGCAACCTTGAACCCCTTCAACTTCAAGGCAGCCTCGTCTAAAGAAATGAACTCTTCTGCAACAAAGATCTTGCAGGCGAGAACCATAATCCTCTTTCGACATAGCGGATTATTAAACTTTAGCCACAGCTGATCCATTTAGCATCATATCCTACAAGCATTAATCTCCTATGATTACGCCAGCCTCTTTTTCATCTTTTTTCTCCCAGCTTCCACGACGGCTTGAACCAGTTCATCAGAAACCTTGTTATGCTTTTGAAGAATAGATTCTACATCGGGTACAGCTAGTGACCTTTCCGCTAACACGAAGGCAGCGACACCCCCATATTTTTCAATCAGACGGCTTGAGTCCATGATTCGTCTGTGGATTCTCCTCAGGCTGATAGGGGGCTTAGAAGCCCCACCCTTCAACTTTGAGATAAGCCTCTTGACCTTTTCCTCTTCCTCTCCAGACAACCCTATCTTTCTCGAACCACAGTTTGGGCAGCTTATGGGATGAAGCATCTGCTTGACCCTAAGGGTCTCTGAATACCTCCAACAGTTCGTGCAGACAAGTGTGAAGGCTTCTTCAAGCAGTCTTGCCTTGACGACTTGAACGATTATATGTCTGAGCCTCTCTGGTGGAACGATCTCAGCCCTTCTGCTCAGTTCCTCTATGCCTATCCTAGAGACTGGAGTTAGAGCAGGCTCCTTCAAGACCTCAATCGTTATGTTACCATGTCCTATCATGTTCAAGACTTGGTTGGCGTTCTCGAGGTCGGTGTCGCTTCTGATCACACTTCGGTAGGCTTCCTCCATTACCGCTGTACCCTTCAATCCTTCTATGATTCGACCGATGGAGACATCTGTCAAGTTAGCTTCTTTTGAGATCGCGCCGAACTTTTTTGCGACATTGACAAAGTTCTTCTTGAAGATTCCCGAACCTAAGAGCGCCTTCCTTACAACATCCTCCAAGTTGAGGGAAGTCAATCCCATAAGCGCGTCCACGACATCTCCTTGATCAGCCCACGTCGCTCTTAAGACTATCCTGTATGGGTCGACCTGCACGCCAACAGGGTAACCGAACCTGTTTGACAATATGTATGATAGCGCTCTTCCGATGGTTCTATTCACTAGATGACCCCAACATGTCTGCACGATGAGAAATTCACGCCATTTTTCGACTGTGATCTTCTTGTCGGTTGGCAGAGGAAAGGCGTGTTCGAAGTTCTCTAAGATCTCCTTAAGCGCCCTACTACATTCCTCTTTGGATACCGGGTAATCGGCTGAAATCGCCTTGGATATGTCCTCGCCTGTTAGACCACTTCTCCAAAGCTCCTCCACCCTCCTTCTTATCGCACCCACTTCTTGGGCTATTGTGAATGGTACCGGTATCTCTTCTCCTACCCAAAAGGGGATGGCGCCTGTCGGATCTGACTCGGAGTCGACGTGAACCCTTCCTTCTGTGATGCTGCTGACTCTCCAAAGGGAGCCTCTGAGTATGAACTTTAGGCCGACTTCGCCATATTCTGCGACAAAGCTTTCGTCCAGTATACCGACGGGCTGGCCTTCTGAGTCAACAACCATGTACTGTTTCTCTTCGGGTATCATCGAAAGGTTCGAGAAATAGTAGTTGTAGAGTGCGTTGATCCTCATAGCCCTCCTGAAGTAGATGTCGGCGTCCAATCTTGCAAGTCGAGGCTGCCTGTCACTCATATAGCGCATAACCATCAAGAGCTCGTTCTTAGAAAGGTCTCTGTAGACATAGGATCGTTTCACGAGCTCGAGCACTTCGTCAACCTCCCATCTTCCCTTGTCAAGCAACATTCCGGCAAGCTGGTGAGCTAAGACATCTAAAGGCTTGTCGATAACCTTCGTGGCTTCGAGCACGCCTTTGACAGCTCTATCCGCGATTACAGCAGATTCCCAGAAATCGTCAGAATCTTGTGTTACTATAACCCCCTTCGCCATCAAACCTATCTTATGGCCGCTACGTCCCACCCTTTGAACGAGTCTGGTCACCTGACGGGGAGAATTGTATTGGATGACCAGATCCAGTCTTCCCACATCGATACCCATCTCGAGAGAGCTTGTGCATATGATCGCCTTAAGGGTTCCATTCTTGAGTTCGATTTCAGCCTTCACCCTGGATGCCCTGGATAGGGAGCCATGATGAACAGCAACTGGAAACTCACTATCCCACACCTTGAACCTGCTCCCGAGAACCTCGTTCTCCACTCTTGTATTGGTGAAGATCAGCGTCGACGTATGCTTCTCAACCAGACTTCTTATCAGCCGAAGCCTTGCAGCAACCTCTGGAAACATGTAAAGCTTTGAAGCTAACAGGTAGTCTTGTGATTCTGCCTTAGGATAGACGACGTCAACCTGCAGGAGCCTCTGAACCTTCACGTCCACGATCTTGCATTCCCTACGGCTGCCAACCAGAAACTTTGAGACCGCCTCTGGAGAGCCGACGGTAGCAGACAGACCTATTATCTGGAAGTCCCTGCCGATACTCTCTCTAAGCCTTTCCAAACCAAGTGAAAGCTGAGCGCCTCTCTTGTCTTCAGCCAGCTCTTGAACTTCATCGACTATAACCCATTTCACATACTTCAGGTGCTCTCTCATCCTCTTCGCAGTCAGAAGGGCTTGAAATGTCTCAGGAGTGGTGATCAGCACGTCTGGGGGGACAATGGACTGCTTAGATCTTTCTGCAACCGGAGTGTCGCCGTGTCTGACAGCCAACCTCAGATCAAATCTCTTACACCACCATTCAAGCCTTTCAAGGAGGTCTCTGTTCAGAGCCCTAAGTGGAGTAACATATAGGACCTTTATGCCAGGCGACCTTTCCAAGCCTATGATCATGCTCAGAATCGGAAGGAAGGCTGCCTCAGTCTTTCCGGTACCAGTAGGAGCCATCAAGAGGACGTTTTCGCCCTCCAAGACGACCGGAATCGCTTGAACTTGAGGCTCAGTGGGTGTCTCAAAGCCAAACTCTTCTATAGCCCTTCTTAGGACCGGGGGGAAAAGCGAGAACACGTCTGACATGGCCTATCGACGGTATACCTGCCTTGATTAAAAGATGTTACCATATAGAAAAGCCCGTTAACAAAACATTTGCTCTCAAGAACTGACGTCGCATGCGTCAAAAAGGCTTACGTTGTCCCCTCAAATAAAGTCCACTAAGGTGAAACCACATGAACAATTAGAGAGGCAAGAATTCCATGAACTTATTCATGAAAGTGTCGAGACCAGCCAACAGATTGGAGCGCCAGCGGTGAACGTCATCTTACCGCGACCTCCAGACTGGACAAAAAAGGTGAACCTTAAATATGGTATGATGGAAAAGTGGGTACATGCCTGCATCGGTTCAAGACAAGTGTCCTTATCAGTCAAGATGCAAGCTGATGACGTGGTATCTTGAGGGAAAGAGAGGCCAACGGCCAGATGGCCTATACTATCTAACAGAAGAATATGTTCAGAGCACATGTAACACGAAGGGTTGGCGTAGCTGCAGTGAACAGTTCACCTACTGGAAAGAGGACTTCGACAAAAGATTCACAGAGAGGAGGGTCTGCCCGAAATGTGGCAAGAATGTCAAGTACGACCCTGTCGCCAAGGTCATGATAAGACACTGGTGTAAGAAAGCAAAGTGACAGCTGTCTGAGTTTGCAAGAGACAGCCGTCACCTGATTAGATGAGGAAAAAGCTTAAACTTGTAATCGCTGTTAGAATTCTTCGTGCTATTTGGGCGCCATTTTCTATGGTTCCTGCTCCTTTGGCGGTGTTGCGAGCAATAGTGTCATGAGCGACTTGAGGTCTACTTCTACAAGACTTCTCCATCCGATTGCTAGAGTGTCGTCGTCACTTCTCAGAAGATAACCCTTCCTTATGAATCTTCTCATGTTCCATTCGACCTTCCACTTTGGCAGCTTCTCTCTTAGCATCTTTTCCACCTCTTTAGCAGGCGCCCTCCCGCGTTTAGAGGTTAGGTAGCTTAAGGTGACTGCTAGAGCCGCCATATCGTCTATGCTCATTCCAGAAGGGCTTGCCTCTCTCACGTTCAGAGGCTCCTTGAATATTATATAATACCTTGCGTCATCCAGCTGCTCTGGTTCCGCTCGCAGGGACAGCTCGCCAGATTCCCCCACAATCTTGACCGTGAGCCCGAGCTTGTCCAGTTCTGCGCCGAGAGCTTCGATTATTGTATAGTAGTCTTTTCCGATGGCCCTCTTCAACTCCCATCCCTTGACCCCTGGAGCTCTCGCCTTCGGCGTGAGCATGAGCTGGAGCGCCTTCTTGACCTTGATCGCGACATCGGCTTCTTGGCTCATCTCGTCTCTCCTCTATGTGGTCTGTTGACTGTGATCGCTATAGACTTTGGCTCCCTGCTCGACGTCTGTTTTACTATGTATATCTTCTCCTCCAGTGGCTTGATTTCTATTCCAGCCAGCCCTGAGGAGACTATATGTGACAGTATCACTGCCCTTGAGATTGTCTCGTTAGAGTCTTTGCCTTCTATGAAGTCCCAGTAGTCGACCCTGCCTTGAATATCTAGTATGGACTCCAGCTGTCTGTGGACTTCTTCAATCCTCCTGTTCAACTCCTCCTCGGTCAAGATCTTCATTTCCATCAGCCTTCTTGTGTCCAAGGTGGCAAGTTCTCTTTCTTGACCGAATTCTTCCAAGTACCTTCGGTCTAGAGGCGTTAGACCGTTCCAGTAGTTGATCGACCGCATCAGTTCCGTCTTTGATATCTGTTCAACCTTCAATATCGGATGCCAGCTTCCAGCGAAGACTTCAGCCAGTCTGTCTACGGTCGACGCCGTAATCTTCAATTCGACCAAGAGAGGGTCCACATATAGAGATGAAGCCTGATATCTCACCCATCTTTCCTGAAGTTCAACCACCTTCGACAGCAGCGCCATCGCCTCAACATCCATAAGTATCTCATCCAACGTCTCCCATTCTGGCAGCAGCCTTTTCAGGGCTTCGATCTGCCCCTTCACGTCGACGTTGAATGGATCAGAGCTTCTACCGATGACCGCTCTAAGCGCCTCAACTATTCTCAGTATCTTTTCTATCTTCTCATTTGCCTGCAATGATGCCGACCTCCGTCTTGCCTTCGACCATTTGAGTGACAACATAGTTTATGTCATCGCCCATTATCTTCACCTGGCTAGGTGTGATAACGACATACTGTTTTTCGTCATCCTGCGCTCTCTGAAATATGGACCTGAAGATTCTCTCTCTGTTGACAGGGTCCATGTGGACATCGAATTCGTCGACAGCGACTATAGGTGAGGCTGAAAGCCGCTGGAGAGCCAAGAGAAAAGATATCGTTGCAGTGCTCCTTTCTCCCCCACTTAGGGTGTATGCGTCGAGAACTGCCGGCGCTGTCCCCCTGAACCCTATCAGCAATTCAAGCCCTGTCTTTTCGAATTCTTCTTCTCCAACGAGCCTTATGTAGCCGAATGCGTTCAGTCCTCTGAGAATCTCCTGATAGACTGGGTTGACAGATTCTAGTACAGCATTTATGCCCCTATGCCAAACCTTCTTCCTCTCTTCTAGTTCGGACAGGACCGCCTTCTTGTTCTCTACGACCAAGTCAAGCTTCTCCTTCAGTTCCCTATATTTAGTCGAATAGCTTTCAAAAATGTCTTTCGCTTCGTTTGGTACATCGGTATAGGCTTCTATCTGTGCCGTTACAGACGACAGTTCAGCGTCAATATCGTACAGCTGCCTTGTTGCAGAAATTCGCGGTTCCATCGTCGGCTTCTGTAGCTCCAGTGCCGCGAGCTCAGCCTTCAGCTCCTTGAGACTCCGTTCCAGCTCTGCAGCCTCTTTTTCACACTGTCTTCTCTGATAGGTCAGCAGCGCCAGATTCGCCCTTTCTTCGGCATATTCCTTTGCCAAATTAAACATGCCCTCTTCGTTTTGGGCGAGAGATTTTTCGATCATCTCCACTTCAGCCGAGGCCTCTGAGCTCTTTTGAGCATCCATTTCAGCCTCTTTACTCCAAGAGCCGATCAGGATCTCCATATCCTTCCGCAGGGTCTTGAGGTCTCTTGCTTCGGTCTTGCATTCGTCAAGATGTCTGGCTATCGCAGCCGATATGTTGCTGAAGGAGCTGATGGCTGACTCAAGAGCCTTCCTTCTTGCCTCGGATGAGCTCTTATCGGATAAGAGGAAAGACAATGAAGTAAAAGACCTTTTGAGTTTATTGTATGATGCGTGGAATTCTATCTCGATGGCTTTGGACTTCTCCTCTGACCTAACTACTTTGGCAGACAATTCTTCAACCTCCCTCTTCTTCACACCAAGCTTATTCGATGTGATCTCAATGTTCTTTTCCAGTTTGGAGACCTGGACCCAGAACTTCTCCCTCAAGAGGAGATCCCTTCTCGAAGCAAGCTCCTGCTTCTTCAAGAACCTCTCGTAGACATCCTTCCAGTGTGTGAGAGTCTCTTCAGCCATCTCCATAAGCTGTCTTGTTGAGGTTTCTTCGCTGATCAATGTCTGCAGCCTCCTCTGAGAATCCAACACCTTCTCTCTGTACCCTGACAGGCCAACAGCGTCCTCTACCATCTTAAGCTTGTCTTCAGCATTCACCATCGCAAACTCCTCAACCATGCCTTGATGCATTATCAGAAGCATGTTGTCTGGGTTTATGTTAAGACCAGAAAGAATCTCCCTCACTTCAGCCGCGCTCACCTCCTTATAGTCTACTTCGAACCAGTACGACCCATCTCTTCTGAGGTATCTGGAAAGCATGAACGAATCTGATCGAGAGAAGCCAATCGGCCTCTTACCGTTCACTGGCTTGTTGTCGAATACAACAGTAACCCTTCCTAGGTCCCTACCACGCCGTATGAGATCACTCAGCTTCCTTGACCGCTCAGTATAGATCTGGCCTAAGGCAACCGATATCCCAAGCAGTATGGAAGACTTTCCCGAACCATTCGGCCCACATATTATGTTTAGCCCTTTGGCCAGGGGGATCCTCGCATACTCATAGGACATAAAGTTCTCTAAGATTATTTCGCGAATGAATGTAGCCGGTCTTTCTTCGGCCTTAAGAGTTCTTTCTCTTGCCTGCAACAGCAGACCATACCCCATGTTTTCCTTTAAAGTTTCCACATCCCTGATTTCAAGCTAGTTCAGATCGACCTAAAGACTTATATTGTGAAAGATTGAGCAATCTAAGTCTGATGGAGGAGCTTCCAGAAGAGTTCTCGAATATTGTGATCGGCCCACATAACACGCTTGTCAAGAGAAGAGATGCCAAAGAGCTTGAAAAGGAGGTTCTTCAGAAGATTAGAGCGGAGGGAAGGGTCAGCCTTTCAAAGCTATGGCGCGCTGCCGACTGCCACCTGTGGGAGATCGCCTACGCACTCAGGAGACTAAAAGAAAGAGGTCTTGTCGAGGAGTCTGAACCATAGGCAAGACATTGATCGCATACGATTCCACTGTTGACAGACCCGGTGAGCTCTACGTTGCTATTCAGTTAAAGGTCTTGTCTTGGATCCGTCGGAGCTTGAGTAGAAAGGATTCTTCGTCAAGTTCCACGTCATCGTATCTCAAGACGCCATCAGGAGGAACTTCACGTCTCAAGCGAATTCCTTCAGCCAGCCCAAGAGGCAGAAAATTCTCATGCCTCGCCACATCCGCTTTCTCGGCAGCCCCGTACAAGGTGTACCCGCCTCCGCCATCAAGCATGTCGCCTACCTTCAACATCCTCTTTGCACAGGCAATGACTTCTGCTGTAGGACTCTTAATGAGGGGTACGCCAGTTGGCTCACGGTTTAGCACAGCTTGAATCAGAGACCTTGACGCTTCCAAGCCAGCCCAGTGAAATGGTCGATAGACGAGTGCGTTTTTGCCTCTGCCGCCTCTTGGCGCCTCATATGTCTTGAAGAGCCCTTTTACATCTCGGCTGCTGCTTGTTACTACAACAAATACGCCCCATCGGATATCATGTCGTATCCTTTTACCATCGGGACGGACCCGGGTAATGACGTCTACGACACCCTCATTTTCCAAAATGCCTCCATCTTTTTTTAGGCTCAGAAGTCTTGGCACATCCTTCACAGACCCTAGAGGAAAATGCATTCCCCTGACGTCAGGCTTCAATCCTGTTGCATTGCAGACAGCAACCATTTCCACAGCACATTTTGTGGTGTCAAGGAAGGAGTTGTACATTTTAGGATTAAGCTTCAAACGAGCCACCTCCTCTTCTGAGAAACCAAATCGCTGTAGTGCGTCGTCGGGACTAGAATGTCGCCATTCAAGCCTTGCAGCAGTGCCCTCTCCTGCAGCGACTACATCAAACCCACATGAGATCGCCCAATCGTAGAGTTCTGCTATGAGGGCGGGTTGATCTCCATAGGCTTGACTATAGACCACCCCCTTCTCTTTCGCCATCTTGGCTAATAGTGGGCCAACAACACATTCCGCTTCAACAGTGGCCATCACTATATTCTTCTTCTTGGCTATGGCGTCGAAGGCATGCTTCGCAGCCACCTCAGGCAAGCCTGTTGACTCAAGAACAACATCGACGTCACTGTCCAATAACACTTCACTATCTGAAGTGATCATTGGAACGCCTTTCTCAATGTAATGGTTTGCGGTGTCAGCGTCCTTAACCTCTATTACTTCTCTTGGCTTGCGCCCAGCAAACTTGACAAATGCACGTAGAGCCTTTTCTTTGAATACGTCTGCAACGATTGGGATCCTAACGCCTGGAATCCGAGATGCTTGACCGATAGTAGAGCAGCCGAAAAAGCCTGCACCTATGACGCCGACCTTGATAGGATTGCCGTCTTCTTCCCTCGCCTTCAGTTTGAACCTTAAAATTGAACTCATATAGTTCACTGAATCATCGTGATCATGGAACTCAAGCTATTTAAAAGTTGGATCCAACTAAGAGGTGACTGCGCTTTCTACTGGTTTAGTGCCCACTGAAAAGTTTGGCTCACCGTATTCAGCCCAGGCCCAAAAGCGAATGCAAAAAGTACACATTTCCATCACACTGATACCAACGCTAAAACGGCGATGCCAACTCATCGAAGTGCCTCAGCTCCAGGCATAATGTCAAAAGTGGCGAAGATCACTTCCTAGCCAACCCAAGCGCGCCTCCGATTACACCGAGAACAAAGCCAAGCAGCAGCCCACCTGCTGTAAAAAACAGGCCTAATATCGAGAAGACTATGACTATCACTCCCCCAATTATCTCTCTCCCAGGCGTATAGATCAATACAGCGCCGATTATGACCCCAGAGGCCATTATGAGACCGACTATGCCCCAAATGGTTACAATGCCGCCGATCAGCCAGGTGAACGCATGCATCGGCATGTCACCCATAAACCGCCCCATCCACCTACCCGCCACAATCATGACAAACGCTACAAACGCGTCAAGAATACCGGCCGCAAGAGATAGGGCGAATCCGATGACAGCCCTCTTGGCTGGTACAATTTGTGCCAAGTTCCTTACACAGTTACGCAGTTGGATAAGCAGGGGAATATAAGAGTTTCGCAAAGATAGATGACACATTAGACAACGGGATCTTCTGGCCGATCAAGTTGGCATCCTGCCATTGCAAAAGAACATATAGTGGAGGAAGAGTTTATTGCAAAAAGGCTGCCTATAATCCTCGGCCACCAAATCGGAACGGCACAAAACACAAATAGAATCGGATGGGAAAGCGGTCTAATTCAGGGAGGAAGCCAATAAACTCCCGCCCTCTTTTTTATTTTACCATTTCTTTGCTTTTCATAGGAATATGTTACATAAATTAAGATAAGCAAAGTAGCGATACCGATTAAACCGTATAATATGATTGTTAGAAAAAAGGGTCTTATTAGAAATAGATAATATATAACATAAACTAGTATAACATAAGGAGCAATAAAAAAATCGAGAAGTGGAACCAAACTTTCTTCAGCGGACATTAAAATTTCACCTTCTTAATCACTATGCTTATTATAGAGACAGCCACCATAAGCGGTATAATAGCATATATTGAAGACAAAGACGAAGACGAAACTCGAGGTGGCTGATTATAAACAACATATTTTGGAAAGAACCTTGTAATAATCTGCGGACTTAAAGAATAGACCACTAAGGCTGTCGTCTCGGTGTTTGTTACAACACCTTCGGGTATTATTCCATTAGGATAATAGCCTGTCAAGAACCCGCCTGAAGACGTTTGAAGCGATAAAATTCGATTAACAACGCTATTTGGCACGTTATAGCCCAGAACCTGTCCTAAAAGATAAAAGAGCGCAAGCTTGTAGGTTTGATAAATTCCTGCACTACCACCCTCTCTGAAAGCTTTATCGTTAATTCCAACACCATCACACATTAAAGCACCGGCATTAAAATTATCAGACGCCCTCTTAAGGTCACCTTTCTTGTAATAATATAATGAAGTAAGAAAAGCAATATCTCCATATTCGCTTGGGTTTAATTGGCTTGTTCCATTATTCAAGTCTATTTTAATACCGTCTTCTAACGTGAATATTACCGAATTGTTATAAGCTACAAAGCCACCGCCACCAAGAACATTATATAAGCTGTAAGGTTTAATGTTGCATTCGTTCAAATAATACGATATTTTACCACTTATCTCATTACCGGTTTGCGTTAAAGTCAAATTATTTTCTTCATAACATAAGAGAACGGTTGCAGAAAGAAAGTTATCGCTATAAAGCCAGAAACTTGAACCGTTAACGGTTTCAGAAATTAGACAAATACTATTATTGTAGTTTAGAACAAGATAATTAACCGCCTTATCGGTGGCATTTCTATGACTTGATTGAGAAAATGTAAGCGGAAAGACTGAAGCTAACAAACATATAACCGAAAATATAGCGAACACATGCCTACGCATAATGAATATTGCTTGAACACGTATAAGAAAATTATGGGGCGGTTGGATTTTCCACTTTCCAACTCCAACCTTTTTCATGATACATACGACCGCACCCACAGCCACCACCAATATCATTACTGGGAAACACTAAAGGGCTCAGCTTAAGAACCTCTGCGACAACACTTTCTTCAGATGTAGATCTTGGCCTTCCACTGTCATCTGCAGATGTATCAGTCCGCGTTCGCCGAGATTCCTAGTAGGCTGGAGAGCCTTGCAAGATCGCCAGCGCTCATCCATTCTGTCTTCAGATACTTTACGATTTCTTCATCCGACATGCCGATCCTCTTGGCTTCTAGGACAGCCACCCTATATGCTTCGACCTCTGTCGGTCTATCGACATAGGCGAATCTGTCATCGAACAGCTCTTTTCCCTCACGATACTGCTTCACATGACATAATTCATGGATTATGTCAAGGTAGATCTCCCTCTCCTCTCCATGCTTAAGATAGTATGTACTGACCATCAGATGGCCATCTTCTGGGTCCACACCCATGTACCCAAACCTTGAGGAAAAGAATTCAACCTTCAAATCTCTAAGCACTTTCGCGGTGTCTGCTCCGAAGAGGTCTCGTACCGCTTCAATCTTCTCAAAGCCTTTAAAGTAGTCGGTGAAACGCTGAAGTTTTACCTGGACATTTCGACGAATCACGACACCGAACAATCACGTTCGCCGAAGTTCGCTTGATTAGACCTAAAAACATTTCCCGCCAATCAAACTTTCTTGTGATATTCCACTTGCACACATGTAGTGGCTTATGGTGAGGTGCAAACAATATGGGCTTGACGCATATATATGATTTCGCGCAGACGCTGTAGAAGAATGTTGTGCAGTTGACGACTTTATGATAAGACTTTTTCTGGATCAGAAAAAGCTGAACTATTCAAAGCTCTATTACGTGTCTACACCCAATCCCAAAAGTGTACGTTTATATATAAGATTTCAATTAAGACACCATGATGAATGTGAAGTTCAAAGAAGACTTTCTAAAGCTGCTTGACACGGACCTGGAGTTTAGGTATGCGGTCGCAGGCTATCTGGGGTTGTCGGAGATACTGAAAAGACTGGACAGGCTAGAGGATGGACAGAATAGACTATGGGAAGAAGTCAAGGCATTAAGAGAAGGGCAGGAAAAATTGTGGGAGGGGCAGAAAAGGTTATGGGAGGGGCAAGAAAGGTTATGGAAGTACATGAGGACTGGATTTAGGGACCTACGCAAGGCCCTCGGAGCAAGTTTTGAGGACTATGCTGCATCTTTTGCTGAACTAATGCTACGTGAGATAGGCTATCCTGAAGTAGAGGTTGGAAAGAAGATTCTAGTTCATGGAAATAATATTATCGAGATAAACTTGTTCTGTGAAGATCCTCTTCTGGTAGGAGAAACCACCTTAAATATAGAGAATGCCAGAAGCGCAGAAGAAGAAATCAAGAAGGTTATGGAAAAAGCACAGATAATTGAAGAGAAGTTTGGAAAGAGGCCTCAGATATTGATGATTTCAGTTGCAAATGCAACACAGGAGGCTATGGAAGTCTTAGAGAAGACCTGCAGAGAACACAACATAAGGCTCGTCCTTGGAAAAGAGATAAGAGAATTTTTCACATGAGAATCTAGGAGCACTTAAGAATTTTCGGTTAGCATCTGCCGAGGACGAATTCGACTTGATTGGATCAAAGACATAGGTAATAGAGAATAATGTGGACAGGAGGCTTCGCTGGCACCTTGCGAATTCCACTTTAAGTCCATTGCTGGAGTACGTGCCCTACTCCCAATTCTTGGCTGTCTCGTTTATCTTCCTTATCCCTTCCTCCAACAGGCTTCGGTCGCATGTGAGCGAGATGCGGACATGGTCAACATATCTTGGCCCATATGCTTCTCCTGGAAATATGCCAACATCCTTTTCCATCATCTTATATGCGAATTCTGTGCCGTTTATGCCTGGCAACTTGACGAAGACGTAGAATGATCCATCAGGCTCCAAGAATCTGAAGAGAGACCTGTCAATCAGCTTCAGGAAGAGTTGAAGCCTCGCACTATATATTCTTGTGATTCTTTCCCTTTCTTCTTCAAGCAGGTCTAGAGCCCTTACGGCCGCCCGCTGAGAGAAGATGGGCAAAGATGTGATCGTTGCCCGCACAAAGCTGGCGACCTTCTTGACCGTCTCCGTATCTCCAACCACATATCCCAGCCTTAGACCCGGCATAGAAAAAGTCTTAGAGTAGCTTTGAACAATCGCGAACATCTTCGGCATGCAGTCGAGTATCGTGTACCTCTTGCCTCCGAACACGATGTCTCGATAGACTTCGTCAGATATGACAAGAGCACCCCTTCTTTCTGAGTCTTCGATAACCTCTTCTATGAAATCCTTTCCAGGAACTATGCCTGTCGGATTGTTAGGATAATTCAATATCACAACATCGCCGTTCGGTCTCCAAGGTCTAGGCAGCCAGCCTTCTTCCATCTTTGTCTCAGTGATTTCTACATCTGCGCCAAAGTATTTTATCGTTCCAACATATCCAGCCCAATATGGCGCTATAAGAGATACTCTTCTCGCGCCGTAAACGAGTGAGGCGACAGCATGCTTTGACCCAGCAGTTATTGCAACCTGATCTTTTCCGACGCCATGAACTTCAGCCACTTTTTCGCGCAGCTCATCAAGCCCCTTCGATGAACAATACCCCATCTCGTTCAACGAAGCCTTCAAATACTCCAAGATCTTTGGGTTGGGCTCTATGTCTGGCTGACCGATATCCATTCTGATCTTCACCTTTCTCCTGCTTAGCTCATCGGAGAAATCGTAGGTGCTGAACATGCTTTAATCCACGGCATTGTATCGATTGAGGTGGTTTAATAACTTAGAACCGAGACGGCTGCTGAGAAGACTATACATCGAGATCGTCTTGACCGAAGTCGATTTGCGATTCTATCGTGCATGAACCTCCCATCAGAGAATACGAGGTAGACTTGAGCACACATTATTAGCCCAAGAAGTTAAGACGAAAAAACATGACAGTAACAGCTGGACTATGTATCCCCCTTCGATGCCAGTACTTTCTACTGCAGCGTCGAAATCAATGTTTCGATTTCAAATCTAGTGTTCGCGCAACCATTCTTGGTCAGAGGAATTCCCTGGCCGCTGACACCTGATCTCTCCAAGAGTGCGACACCCATCTTGAGCTCTTGGCTACATCCAACCCCGACCATGCCATCATATCCACCTTGTTGCAGTATCTTCGGTATACATGACCCACCTGGAACCACGTAGACATCATATCCTTTTTCTTTGGCGATCTTAACCGCTCTGTTGACGAGACAATCGTCTGAGCAAGAATTGCATATGTAGGTGGGAATGGTCTGATCAAAGGTGGCCTTACATCTTCCATCCATATACTTTCTCGCACAATGTGGCAAGAAGACTGCCCTTTTGCTAGAAGACTTAAAAGAGGGCTTGTATTCGATGTTCTTCGCATACACCATTATCAGGTCTTCGACCAAAGTTATCGCATCAGAAGGATCTAAACCTATGAGTTCACTTATCTTAAACTTCTTAACCAAGAACTTGGCGCGCGCTCCAATCCTAGCATGTACGTTACCTCTGTAGGCGACGATCACAAGCTCCTTAAAGAAAGCCTTAGGTATACGTGCCAGATCAAAGTTGAATTCATATGGCATCCCAAATCTTCTGCTTGACCCATATATAATCCTTAGTGAAACCTGCAAACCTCCAGGACGAGCAAGAGACATACCAGTATTCCTTCTTCTATGAGCGCTCCATCAAAGCCACAGTGTGATTGTCATGATAAATGATGCAAGACTAACTATGAATCAGACGACAGACTTAGTATCTTCTTCCATATCCGCTTCGATATCCACGACTGCCCCTGTATGGTCGATATTGTTGTTCATATGTCTTCTCAGACATATTGTTCTGTGTATTGACTTCGCCTGCGAACGGCTCCTTTGCAACCTCAAGCGTTCCAGCCCTGCCCACATTCAAGCGCATATTCCCCCGGAAGAGGTTGACGTAGCCATTCCCGATCCTGATCGTTTCTTCGATGCTCACCTTATCTATGTTGTCATCCCACAAGGTTAGATAGATACATCCTGTCTCGTCGCCGATAAGGGCGTCACATACTCGGTGAGGGGCCCCATCTCTTCCAGAGGCAACATCTCTGACTTCGCTCTTTGACACCACCTTTGCTGTAACATTCACTGCTTTCGAGTTAGGTGTAAGTTCACCAACTTTCACGTCGGTAGGCTGCCTACCTTCTACAAAATGCTCTGACAAGTTTTTTCAACTCAATTTCCTATGCCACTTAGTTTAAAGTATCATCATTTAAGGCTTTTGGCTAGGACACCTGTAGAAAGGTTAAGTATTTAATCTGTGGGTCAGGATAGAGTTTCAGCACTAAACACTCAATTTGGAGGGGCCAAAAAGATCGTCTACGCTTTCTCTGAAATCTCTACGGCCTTGTCTAGGTCTAATTCTATGCGATGAGCTTGGGTGGTGATTGAAGATCAAGCCCAAAGTCCACCAAATGTAATTTGACACTTTCCAGGGTGTAGACGTTAGAGACCCCATTTGAATGAGGGATACAAGATGGGCTAATTTGATTCAGTGTCCTAAATTGCAGCAAAGTAGGCTATCCCTTGATCTTCATGAGAAGCCACTGCTCCTTCCCCTTTGCTTCCTTATATTTGATCAATTGATAGTAACCTCTGACCTTTTTACCCCTTAGCTCGAATTTGATGTGATTTGCCGATTTCTCGAGCATCGAATATTCCCCTCTATCCCATATTGTGACCTTACCGGCACCATATTCGCCCTCAGGTATTTCACCACTGAAATCTGCATATTCAAGCGGATGGTCTTCGACCGCTATAGCCAACCTCTTAACCCCAAATTCGCTTGGAACCCCTTTCGGCACAGCCCAAGACTTCAGAACCCCGTTTATTTCAAGCCTAAAGTCAAAGTGGTGGGTCGAAGCCCAATGTTCGTGCACAACGTAGGCCGGCATGTTCACACCAAACCTATCAAATCGACAGACGTCCTAAGGGGATATCGGTCTGCTCGTCGCCGAAGACAAGAATCTTGTAATAGAAAGAGATCAAGCCGTCAGCCTCGAAATCAGTCTCTTCTTGAATGCTTTGAAGTCGGCGTCGTAGGCGACATTCATCAAGATACCTTCTTTCAAGTCTGCTACGGTCCTTAAAGCGCCGTTTGCCATTTCGACCTTTACCCTCGTTGTTTGAATTTTAACCATCTTCTCATCGATTAGGGTCATCAAAGTAAGAGGGTCGTGCAACCAAACACAGATATCTTCTCTGGGTCGTATGAGCATTCTATTCAACTCCGCCTTCTTCTCGAGCCAAACGCGAATCTGCTGTGAAAGAGCTTCTGTCAGAGGCGTTCCAGTGTCTTGAATGTACTTCAAATCTTCTTCTGTGAACTT
Source organism: uncultured Nitrososphaeria archaeon (assembly GCA_964448685.1). Taxonomy (GTDB): domain Archaea; phylum Thermoproteota; class Nitrososphaeria; order JACIWG01; family JACIWG01; genus CAYUWR01. The sequence goes on along the minus strand of CAYUWR010000027.1, from coordinate 14,846 downwards.
GTTCTCGGGCATCATAGTGACGTTAATAGGTACGAGTGTGACCGGAATTCCTGACTTCAAGACGACCAATGCCGCCTCGGGATCACAGTTTATGTTCCAGTCATATTCTGGATCAGCTGCAGGGTAGAAGGCTCCACCCATTGTGACGAGCGATTTGATTTTTCCTATTATTTCGGGCTTCCAAATAATAGCCATTGCCAAGTTCGTTAAACATCCTAATGTAATAACATTAAGATCTTGTTTCATCGCTTCTGATATGATGAAGTCTACGGCGTGTCCTTCATTAGCCTCAAGATCCGATTCAGTTGGCTTAATAAGGCCTAAGCCCTCGTGGCCAAACATAAGCGATTTTTTCTGTCTTAGGAGTGGTTCACTCATTCCTCGGAATACTGGAATATCTTTTCTCAAAGTGATGTTCAATATCTTTCTTGCTATTCGTGCCCTTAAATTAACGTCTCCAAAGACAGTTGTTACCCCGACGATTTCAAGCTCTGGTGATCTAGCAGCCAGAGCAAGCGCCAAAGCGCCGTCAACGTCCGAACCTATGTCAGTATCGATCAATACTTTGGGCAATTGTCAAGGTTTATGTTTCTCCCAATATATATGTTTGAATCTGGTTAGCGAAGGAATTAGCGTCTTCTCATGAGGCCGCCTTAACCTTATTGGGCCTTGTAGTTTCCCAACAGTCGTAGGACACTGTTCCTCGATGGACTTCACTCAGTGAGATGAGCAGGCACTATGATATGGTTTCTAAATAGGATAGAATTCAGGTAGCGCCTGTTCCTACACAGGCTGCTCCTTCGGAGGGGGCACAGCCGGTCCAGTTGTATGCTTTGCTGACGCTATGACGTCGTCTATCCGAAGTATCATCGTTGCAGCCTCTGATGCCGCAGAAAGAATCTGTTCCTTCACCGCCAAAGGTTCATACACTTCGAGCTTGCTCGCATCTTCAACCCTGCCAGCTATAGCATCAACGCCGACCGTGCTCTTGTTACTATTGTGGGCTGCCCTAAGTTCGACCAGCGTATCGATTGGATCCATACCCGCGTTCTCGGCTATGCTCAAAGGTATGACTTCAACCGCCTCTGCGAACTTCTGAACTGCCAGCTGCTCTCTTCCCGAAAGGGTCTGAGCCCATTCAATGAGCCTTGCCGCTATTTCTGCCTCAGGAGCCCCCGCCCCCACCACGACATACGGCCTATGCATTATATCTCTTACCACACATAGGGCGTCGTGGATTGATCTCTCTGACTCGTCAACCACCCTTTGCGTGCCTCCTCTAAGGAAGATGTCTACAGCCTTAGGATTCCTGCAGCCTTCAACAAAGATTATCCTGTCATCTTCTATCCTTCTTTCCTCAACCAAGTCCGCATAACCTAGATCTTCGGAGCTGATTTCCTGGATAGTCGATATCACCCTGCCACCTGTCGCCCTAGCAAGCTTTTCCATGTCACTCTCCCTTGCCCTTCGAACAGCCATTATCCCAGCCTTCGATAGGTAATGTTGGGCGAGATCGTCTATGCCCTTCTGGCAGATCACTACATTTGCGCCCGACGACAGGATCCTGTCAACCATATCCTTCAGCATCCTATTTTCTTCTTCCAGAAACATCTTCATCTGCTGAGGGTTGATGATGTTAATTCTTGCATCAAATTCAGTCTTCTCAATTTCCATCGGCATATTCAAGAGAGCTATCTTCGCCTTACTCACTAACTTGGGCATCTGGTTGTGCACCACTTCCTTATCTACGATAACTCCTCTTATGAGCCTGCTGTCTGAGGTTGAGCCTCCAGCCTTCTTGTCTACCTTGACATCACTAATATCAACTTTCACCTTACCGTCTTCCTCTTTGCAGACCGCGAGAAGAGCGTCCACGACCAAGGGTGCAAGGAAGTCTGCATCAGTTGACACAAGCTTGGTCGCCATGCTGGTCTTCGCAGTCTTGATTAACCACTCCCTGTCCTTTGGGTCCACGCGGATAGCGATAGAGTTGAGGATGTCCCTTGCCTTCTCCAAAGCCTTCTTGTAACCGTCTACAATTGTCATAGGATGCACACCCTTGTCGATCAGCTCTTCAGCCTTCTCTAGCAACGCACCAGCTAAGGTTACCGCAGAAGTGGTGCCATCGCCGACTTCGTTGTCAGTTGCCTTAGAGATCTCAACCATGGCTTTTGCTGCAGGATGTTCGACGTCTATCTGCTTGAGAATAGTTGCTCCATCGTTTGTTATCATGATATCTCCGAGTCTGTCTACGAGCATCTTGTCCATTCCTCGAGGACCTAAAGATGTCCTAATAAGGTCTGCAATGATTTTTGCAGCCAATATGTTGTCTCTTTGAGCATTTCTACCTTTCCATTCAGAAGATCCTTCCTTCAAGATCAAGATAGGTGTACGAGATGATGTTATACCAGACGTCGCTGCCATAATTGGTCACTTCGCCAACAGAAGAACTTGCCACATTTTATAAACTTTGCTTCCTTTGGTTCAAGTGGGGCAACCCTTACTCTATTTTTTAGCAAGGTTTAAATATGAAGCATATCGACGTCGATATCGATGTCGATATGCTTTCCATGAAATCCAGCGCCAACTTGGCAGACGTTACAGTCCGCACTCAAGGGCTTGGGAAGGTCTACCGAAGAGGCGCAATCGAATACGAGGCGCTAAAGGATGTTACGATTACAATCAGACGAGGGGAGCTTGTATCGATAGTTGGTCCATCAGGCAGCGGGAAGACCACGCTCCTCAACCTTATCGGGACCTTGGACCGCCCGACAACTGGTGAAATATACATCAACGGTGTTCCAACCTCCAAGTTGAACGGGAAAGAACTTGCTACATTGAGAGGAAAAACGGTGGGTTTCATATTTCAATCATATAATCTGATACCATACCTGAATGCGATCGAAAATGTTGGACTCCCTCTAATGACACTCAATGTGTCAAATGCTAAAAGAAGAGAGAAGGCAGGCATGTTGTTGGCCGAACTGGGCTTGGCTGAGAAGGCTGACAAGAAACCGAATGAACTTAGTGGTGGAGAACAGCAGAGGGTGGCCATCGCCAGGGCTCTTGTAAACAATCCATCATTGATTCTAGCAGACGAGCCTACAGGAAACCTTGATTCAAAGACAGCCAAAGACGTCGCGTCTCTCTTGAAAGGCATAAGCGAAAAGGAAAAGGTGACTATTATCATGGTAACACACAATCTGGAGATAACAGGGGTATCGGATAGGATCATATATCTTAGAGATGGTTCGGTTGAAAAGGAGATAGAGAATATATGAGAGCAAACGCTATCACATTGACCGCTGTCATTCTCCTTTCTATCTCGGTCTTCGCGAACCTGGGTACAGCTTCTGCCTCCAGCTTTGATGTTACAAGCGTGACCTGGGGAACTGCAGCGGCACCCATAGAGGCCGGCCCAGGCGACCGTAATGTTCCACTGACGGTAACACTTCAATATTTCGGATGGTACACGGCCACAAGCGTGAGGGCGACATTGGATTTGCCTCCAGGCTTCACCGACTTGAACGGAAGCGCTCACGCCGTGGGATATGCGACAGGGATAGTGCCTAACTCCTTCTTCCAGCTAGCCTTTAACCTCAACATAGACTCCAACGTTTCTCTCACAGCCTCTATGTTCACGTTGAAGCTGATGTGGAATACAACATGGGACACTAATCTGAACCAGGAACTCATTTTCCCAGTGGAGGTCAAGGGCAGAGTCAGGCTAGAATTTGATACTCCCACAGTCTATCTTAAGCCAGGAACTGTCAACGAGGTCGTAATTAGGGTCAACAATAGGGGGACGGGAAACGCTTCAGAAATCAACACATATGTTACGGCACCTTCTCAGGTCAGCCTACTGGGTACCCTCGAAGACATACATAGACTTGACGCTGGATCAAGTGCCAAACTGAAACTGACTGTCTATGTGTCACCTCAGGCGGCGAACTCTCCGATCACCTTCTCTATCTCGTCAACCTACCGAGATGCTTACTTGAATCTGAGGAGCGTAGGCCAAAGTCTGGGGTTCATAATAGGAGGTGCCGAGCAGACGATATTCAAGGTTCATACTTCCACAGACTACCTCACCCCCTACGACCTGAACCATGTTAATGTGACGATCGACAATCGGGGATCGACCACGATGAGGGACTTGAGAATAAGATTTAGCTCACAGCCTCCCGTGAACATAATTGGCGTAGACGGTGAAGTTTATCTGGGAACCCTGAGCCCACAGGAACGAATAGAATTCCCCATCATCATCTACCTGTCATCAACCTCATCCGACTCCGCCACAATACCACTTACAATAACTTACACGGACGAGTCGCAGACGATAAAGAGTGAGGCTAGAACGCTCACCTTCTTGTTGAATAAGATATCAGAACTTTCTCCTATCTCAATAAAGGTTCAACCAAATATTCTGGTGGCCGGCAAGGCAAACAACTTGACTATAACGATCTCGAACATCGGAACAGTACCATTGAGAAGCATTTCCGTATCGTATTCGTTTCAAAGCGGCCAATTCACGTGGCTTCAACCTGACATATCGCAAATTAGCCAACTATTACCAGGACAGACTTTCGTAGTGTACGCTAAAGTCTTTGATCCACCAACATCAACAGCCTCGACCGTGCTGCAGGCGAATATAAGATACTATGACAGCCAAAACAATTTGAAGCAAGAAATTAGAAACATAGGTCTATTATCACAGGGCTTGATAGATCTACAGATGGTCGACTATTCCATACTGCCCGAGAAACCCACGATAGGCCAGATATTTTCAGTAACAGTCACTCTAACTAACATTGGCACGATAGTATCCTCGGCCGTCACAGCCACACCCCATCCTCCATCAGACTTCAAGATGTTTGGTTCCAACTCGATCTTCATCGGAGACATGCAGGTCAACACACCGACAACATTCACTCTAAGCATTCTGATTTCAGATTCGACGAAGCCAGGCAGGTATCATGTGCCTATCGAACTGACATACTTCGATAATCTGAGAAACCAATACTCTGTAACGAGAAACATTACAGTTGACGTCTACGAGAAAAGTTCAACCCAGACGTCCACAAGAGCCCTAACCCCTGAGCCTAGCACATTCACCATAACCACCTATGTGATCACAGGGGTCACAATGTTGGTCCTTGGGCTGGCCTTGGGCAAGAGGTTCTCACGCAAATGAGAATTCAAGATATCCTGTGGCTCGGGTCAAAAAACCTGAGAGGAAGAAAACTGAGAGCTGCGTTGACAACCTTGGGGGTGGTCATAGGTGTCGCGAGCATCATCGCCTTGGTATCTCAAACTTCGGGAATACAGGCGAGCGTTCTAAACTCGCTACAGAGCCTAGGGCCGACAACATTGATCATGACGCCAAGTCGAACATCCTTTACCCAAGTTGACGTCGCAAAGATCGCGTCCATACCAGGAGTCGAGAACGTCATTCCGATGGTGAGTGCACAGGTGGAGCTGACGCAAGGAAGTGAAACGAAGGCAGTGACGCTGATAGGGGTGGACAGTGAAGGACTGAGGATATTCCTCGGAGAGATCAGGATCGTCGAAGGCTCAGTCTACCCCTCTAGCAGTATTCCATTGGCCTTGGTTGGATACAACATCGCCTTTCCGCTGTCGCAGGCAGGCTCCAAGAGTGTAAACATCGGTCAACCGATCATTCTAGCCCAGCAACTTGGGCAAGTTAGCAAGAGGATCAGCGTTCAAGTGATAGGAGTGCTTGACAGATACGGTTCAAGCATTCTCATCCAAACAGATAACTCACTGTTTATTCCGATGGAGTCGGCTATGAAGGCACTGAACAGAAAATCTTATTCCCTCCTTCTCGTCAAAGCATCAAGCATCGACGAAGTCAATAGCGTCCAAGAACTCTTGACGAACATATATGGAAACAGCGTCCAGATCTTAACAACCAAGCAGATAACTCAGATCGTTTCCACCATAACAGGACTGCTCGGCACCTTACTTGGCACAATAGCAGCCATCTCCCTGACAGTGGCTGGCGTAGGGATAATCAACATCATGCTCGTCTCCGTCTTCGAGAGGACAAGAGAGATCGGCGTCCTGAAGTCGATAGGGTTCAAGGACAGCGACATCATGATGCTATTCCTATCCGAATCCACAATCATAGGTGTGACAGGCGGTGTAATTGGCCTCCTCGCCGGCTACGGCGTGTCCATGATCATCCCACTTCTTCTGCAGACCATCTTCTCCTCCAACACCCAAGGATCGAGCACAATGTCGGCGGGGTTCGGTGGAGGCTCATCATTCGGTGGAGGAATGTCTCTATCATACACGCCGGTCGTAACGCCGGATATTGCCTTCATTTCTTTGCTGGTCGCCGTGTCTGTCAGCGTCCTCGCAGGACTTTATCCTGCATGGAGAGCTTCAAGAATGGACCCTATCAAAGCATTGAGGTATGAGTGAAACCATCAAAGCCTGAACGGACACCAGAATATTATCAAATAAACTATGGTACCACAAGACCGTAACATGCCCAAGTCTCGGGCGCAAATCGGTGTCTGACAATTGAAAATGCTGGAACATTATACGCCAATCTAGTGATAATCCCTTCTCGGAAGTATCTCTCTCCTGCTGAATTCTTCAACGAACTCTGCGAGCTTGCTGACAAAGATCTCGAACATCTTTCTACCCCTCACGCCATCTGCTTTGGTTGGATCACCAACTATTCCAGTCTTGCTCATTCTACTCCACCAATCCATAAACTGCACGTTGCCTCCTGCCGCTGCAAAAGAAGAACCTCCAGGTTCAACACCATATCTTATGAACTTAGATTCTGGAATATTCCAGTCTCTAACCGCCTTGCTCATGTCCACCAGTTCAGGGGCGAGATAGAGCATCAGCGAAGTCTCAAGATCGCACGCGTGAGCCGATTCACCCTTCAAGAGCCCATACGCTTCTGGCGCTATACTCCAATATCCTAAGGAGGCACAGATCGCATCGGTCTCCAAGGTGATTCTTCTTGCCGCTATCTCCATCGGCGCTTGATTGCTGCCGTGCCCGTTCACAATAACCATCCTCTTGAACCCATGATAGGCGAGACTTTTTCCGATGTCGATAACGAATCTAATGAGTGTCTCGTGATCGATGTGAATTGTGGCTGGAAAGTCAAGATGATGTTCGTTGTAGCCATAGCTCACGGTCGGCATAACCAACGCTACGTGAGGTATCTTCTGCGCCGTCGCTTTACAGACTTCATACGTTAGAAGAGCATCAGTCTTAGTTGGTAGATGAGGGCCATGCTGTTCCGTTGAAGCAACAGGTATCAATGGGACCCTATTCTGCTTAACCGCTTCCCTGACCTCAGGCCAGGTCATCTCATCGTAAAGTATCTTTTTCATATTAGAAAGTGTCAGGTTACCTTAATTAAGCTTTGCTGAAGATATAGTTTCAGGTTTAACGTCCGACAGAAAACACACTGACAATACATTCCGATACTGCGTGTGGCAGCCGATGGAATGGCATGGTTTTGAGTCGAATCCAGCCAAGAAATTGTGAGAATGTTTATAATCAAGTGTTCGAAGAAAATCAAGAGAATCCACTTGAAACCTCAAAACATAAGAACGTGTGCAGGAAACAAAGAAGATATCGTATGTGACGCATCCATTTCTATCACAAACTTGATGGAAGACCCAGCTCGATACATGGAAACTCTAACAGGAAGTACCCTAGACTTCTACGTTGGATGATGATAATGGTAAGCATTTGGGAAGCAATACTACTAGCCACAGTTCAAGGCATAACAGAATGGCTACCAATCTCCAGCACAGGACATCTAGTCATAATGCAAGAGCTTCTTGACATAAGGGCTTCTGTGGGCTTCGATGTCATGCTTCACTTTGGGACTTTTCTAGCCGTACTGATCTACATGAGAAAAGATGTCATGGCAATCTTGAAAGCTATTGTAAGCCATAGCGAACAGTCAAAACTAGCAACATTCATATTGACTGGTAGCATTCCTTTAGCCGTCGTCGGCTTCGCATTCAAAACATTCTTCGAACCACTTTTCTCCAATATGACAGCAGTCGGACTTGCGCTGGTGATGAACGGAATGGTACTGTTCATGACCAAGTACGCCATCGGCTACAGAAAACTAGAGTTCGTCGACTCACTATTGGTTGGGATCGCGCAGGCGTTTTCAATAATTCCTGGAATTTCGCGGAGCGGCTCAACAATTTCTGCGGCCATGATCAGAGGTGTTGATAGAGAAATAGCCTACAAGTATTCATTCATGCTCTCACTGCTGGCAATCCTCGGAGCAACCGTCTTCAAGCTAGGCGACATCGACTTCACACAGGAACCTCTGCTAACGGTGTTACTTGCAATTTCAGTTTCCGCCACCATCGGATTCATGGCTCTGAGAGCCACATCAGCCTTGGTCTTAAGGGGAAGATTTCACAACTTCGCATACTACTGTCTTCCTCTGGGAATCACTGTCACATTGGTCAGCCTTCTAACGCAAACATAAAGGCAGACTGTATGACATGGGTAAGTTTTTAACATCCTACAACGGTAACAAGATTGAGGAAAATTGGTTGTTCTAGAAGAGGTCAAGCCCCAATATGGGAGACTGTCGCTTTACGTGAATGGCGAGTGGGTTGAATCGAAGACATCAGAATACCAAGAGGTCATGAATCCTGCCTTCGATAGACCTATAGCAGAGGTACCATTCTCCAGAAGAGATGAAGTCGACGAGGCCGTGAAGGTGGCTAAAGAAGCATTCGAAAGATGGAGAGAGCTACCTGCCACAACCAGGGCAGGATATATTTTCAGACTTAAACAGAAGATCGATGAACACATAGAAGAGATCTCTCGAATAACAACCCAGAACCATGGCAAAATAATCGACGAAGCCCGAGGCGAGAGTAGGAGACTGACTGAAAATGTCGAGACTGCGTGCTCTATAATCTACACCCTGTCTAAGGGTGAACATCTCGACCAGATCGCGACAGGCATAGACGAGTTCCTCGTAAAAGAGCCGTTGGGAGTGTTCGGAATAATGGGCCCATTCAATTTTCCATCTTTGGCCCCATTCTGGTTCATACCGATAGCTCTGGCATCAGGTTGCACACTGGTCGTCAAGCCAAGTGAGATAACACCATTGCCATTGCATTGGTGCACAAAGATCATGGAAGAAGTAGGATTCCCTGAAGGGGTCTTTAACATGGTCCACGGTGGCAGGGAAGTCGGCGAAGCCCTGATCACCAAGAACGATGTACAAGGCATCTGCTTTGTCGGCTCAACGGCTGTGGCAAGACAGGTATATCGACTTGCCGGTGAGAAAGGGAAGAGGGCCATATGCCAAGGGGGTGCCAAGAACTATGTTGTCGTAGACGAAGACGTAGACCTTGAGAGGACCATACAGGCCTTGATACCATCTTTTTACGGTAACACAGGACAAAGATGCCTGTCAGGCTCTAATCTGGTCGCCGTTGGAGACATCTATGAGAGACTTAAGCAGGGATTCGTTAAGGCAGCATCCAACATGAAACTTGGTTATGGACTTGACGAATCTGTTCAGATGGGGCCGGTGGTATCCAAGAAATCAAAGGAAAGAATCCTAGCGTATATCGAAAAAGGAATAGATGAAGGCGCAAAACTCGTATTAGACGGTAGAAACCCAAACGTTCCAGAATACCCGAACGGCTACTTTCTAGGCTGCAACATCTTCGACCAAGTTACCCCAGATATGACCATTGCAAGAGATGAAATATTTGGACCTGTCGCATCCATAATGAGAGCGAATACGGTCGAAGAAGCTGTACAGACCATCAACAGCGAAACCAACTACGGAAATGCAGCCTGCATCTTCACAAGAAGCGGCAAGAAGGCGAGAGAGTTCAGGAGAAATGTCAACGCGGGAAACATTGGAATAAACGTGGGCATTCCAGCTCCAATGGCATTCTTCCCCTTCGCAGGAAAAAGAGACTCCTTCTTCGGAGTCCTCCACGGACAGATAGATTGCTTGAACTTCTTCACCGATAAAAAGGTAATCATAGAAAGATGGTAACATGAGTGAAGAGAAGAGCACCTTCAGCTTATTGCTCAGCAGACTAGCAGAGATCGAAGAAAAATGCGCAAGCTTCTACATGAACACCAGCACGCAAGTCAAACCAGAATTCAAAGATTTCTTCCTACTATTTGCACAACAACATGAAAAGACAAAGAATGGGATTGAAAGAGCAAAGGTAGAAAGTCTGGTTGAGTTCGCCCTTGAACCAATACCGGATCTTGGAATCAATGAGCAACTGAAAAAAGTAAAAGACCTCATTCAAGAAAAGAACAATTTAAATATTCAAAAAGTCATCACTATAGAAAAAGAGATTTCAAAACTAATAGAAGAGATTTCAAACAAGATAGGGCATATGTCAGCAGACGCAAGCCAAGTATTATCCATTGCACAAAAAAGAGCTAGTAGAAGAATCAAAGTTCTAGAGCACTATGTCAAAGAGAATTAGGAAACAATAAAAACCTGTATGAGAAAGCAGTCAACTTAAAGAAGGAAAATTTCAATGGGGAACATAAGATCGGATTCAAGAGCTGTCATAGTAAGTTCTCTGGCACACTTCGACAACGATGTTCTCATTACCGTCCTTCCAGCTGTGCTGCCTATTGTAATAGGAGAGTTTGGTCTGAGTTATGGAATTGCAGGCGCTACATTGACTGCCTTCACACTTTTCTTGTCTTTACTTCAAGCTTTCATGGGATATATGGGGGACAGAATGAATAAAATATTGTTGCTGTCATTGGGTCTAGCAACGCTGGGCACAGCAGCTATTCTAACCAGCTTCTCAAGCTCCTACATCCAATTTCTAGTCTTCCAATGCCTGTTAGGAGTTGGAGCAAGTGTATACCATCCGATCGGCTATTCTCTTACATCAGATACTTTCGAATTAGGTAGGAGGGGAAAAGCCCTTGGTATAGTAAGTGCTGCAGGAGATATTGCTCTTGCGGCAGCTTTCGCAACTACAGGTTTCTTAGTCCTTGTTATTGGATGGCGCGGTATTTTCATGTTCTGGGGTCTATTGGCTTTGACCTCTGCATCGATATTAGGGTTGACAATGGTTGAAAAGAAAAGAAGCCTAACTATTACAACAAGGTACCGCTTTGATAGAAAAGTCATCGTTAGGCTTATTCCAGTGATTACAGTGATGGGATTGGCAAGTGCCTGTTACAGAATAGTAAATTCATTTACAACAACTTACCTGACAACTATGGGACTAGATATCAAGTCTGCAAACATTGTTACCGCTTTCATGTTTGTGTTAGGTGTGCTTGGTTCTATTGTTGTAGGAGTATTAACTGATAGACTTGGAGAAAGAAAATCCATTCTTTTAACCATGGCTATTCTTGGCGCCCAATCATTGATTCTAGCCTATGCGGTTAATGTGTACTTCATATCCATTATAATCATATCAATGGGTTTCTCGATGATAGGGGTTTGGCCTCCTATGTATTCTGCTATAGCCAATTTGACAAAGCTAGGACCAAGAGCATTCACCTATGGTGTTCTTTTTGCCATCTCTCAAAGTTTCGGCTCTCTTTTCCCCTTCATTTCAGGCGCTCTTGCAGATGTTTTTGGCCTCCAGATTATTTATACTATTGTAAGCATCCTTTCCTTCACAGCAGTATTCGTCACATACTTAATGCTCAAAAAATAGAAAGAAACTGCGCAATGGGTTCTAGGTCAAAAAGGTTCTGTGCCAATAGATGAATTCATGAGACTTATGGAACAAAACATACCGCAACCTTCATATTCTCAAGTTTCTCACCAAACAAAAGGGATAAAGGAACATTATTGTAAAACACAAAACAGGATTTCAAACGGAAGTATCTTTATATCAGCAAGAATTAGCCGTCCCAAGAAACGTCATCTGCCTATTTTCTTGGCCTAGCATTTCTAGCTCTTTGGAGTACTGAATTAGCTCCCTCTGCTAAGAAGTTGTTATCTAAACCGAGGTTTACAAGCCTGAAACCACGTTCTATAGTCTTTGTAGCATCTTCTGTTAGAGCAAGCATTCCAGCTGCAGTTCCAGTTTTTTCCGCAGCATTGAGAACCCTCCCAATTGCTTTCTCGAATGTGGGATGCTGCCATTGAGTGAAAATACCAAGTGACCTAGATAGGTCATATGGACCTATAAAGCAGGCTTCAATTCCATCAACCGAAAGTATATCTTCCACATTGTCTAGAGCCTCTTTAGTTTCGATTTGAGGAATTACAAGGATTTCTTCATCACAGGTAGCCATGTATTCTGGATCCCTCAACATAGCACGTCGAGGACCGAAGCTTCTAATACCTTTAGGAGGAAAAGTTGAATATTTGAGAGCTTTTATCGCGTCTTCTCTGTTGTTTACAAATGGCACGATTATGCCATGAGCACCTATGTCTAGCGCACGGTTTATCATCGAAATGTCATTCCATTGGACACGAATGATTGGCGTGGATTGCGAGTAGCTGATCGCCTGCATCATAGACTGTACTGTTTCCATACTAAGTGGCGTATGCTGAGTGTCAAAGTGGATGAAGTCGAAACCTATCTTACCAACAATCTCTGCAACATCTGGGTGACCAATAGAGACAGAAACTCCTAACGCGACTCCTCCACGTTCTAAAATTTCTTTTAATTTGTTCTTCAATTAAAACACCTAACACAAGATAGCATCATTCAGTAAATAAACTCTTCGCGCCGATGTGAAATAAGGTGATGCCAATTTCTTTCAACACAATCAACTTTTCGCGAAAATAAAATGAAACAACAAGATTGACCATAAAGGAAAGAACCAGGAAAGTTATGGAAGATCAGCTCTCGGCTTCATAGTCCAACCTTCTTGTTGGAAAAGATGTTGAAAAACATTATGTTCTCTTGTGCCAGATAAAATGAATGCGGAGAACGTCTATAGATCATCTTAGATCACTATTTTGTGTGAGGAAAGATTATTGAACAATAGGAATTTTGGTATTACACTTTGGACATCGTCCCTTGTTGAGGTTATATTTGAAAATTTCGAAACCGGCTCTATCTATAAGGAGCGTTCCACAATTATGACAATATGTGCTCTCGTATTGGTGTCCAGGAACATTTCCCAGATATACGTATTTTAGACCAACACGTTTTGCAAGTTCATAAGCTCTTTCGAGTGTGCTTATTGAGGTTGGCTCACTGTCAATTAGTTTATAGCTTGGAAAGAATCGGGTGAAGTGCAGCGGAGTGTATTCTCCACCATAGTTAAGAGCGTTTCTTATGACCTCCTTTAACATGTTTTCTCCGTCGTTCAGCCCAGGTATGATTAGGTTAACTAATTCGATGTGCAAACCAAGTTCTCTTGCGAGCCTTACGTTATCCCAAATGTGCTCGATGTCTGCGCCACAGTACTTTTTGACAACATCAGAGGTTCCTTTGATGTCGAACTTTATCGCATCTAATCCTGCTGCTGCCAATGCCTCGAGGGCTTCTCTTGTCATGTAGCCGTTGGAGACGTAGGTGTTGTAAAGCCCTCTCTTATGCGCCAAAGGGAAGACGTCTAAAGCGTAATCAAACAGCAAGGTTGGCTCGTTGAAGGAGAATGAAGTCCCCTTGCATCTTGAGACACATGCTTTTCTCACAAGCTCTTCCGGCGGAATGTACACCGCTTTCGTCGGATCTGGCTCAACCTTACTCAACATGAAGTTTTGGCACCATGGACATGTAAAGTTGCAGCTCCAGGTTCCAACTGTGAGCGCTTCACTTCCAGGATGAAAGTGATAGAAGGGCTTCTTCTCTATAGGGTTGACGGAAATCGAAGAAATGTCGCCGTAGACCAGTGTGTAAAGTCTTCCTCCAATGTTCTTCCTCGTTTTGCAGAAACCAACTTTATCTTCTGCTATGATACAGTTTCGGTGACAAAGTAGACATCTTACGTTATCCTTGTCAACCTTCTGATACAGTCTACTCTCGCTGACACTCCTGTGCGGAGTTGCATTATTTCTACGGATGTCACCCAACATTGTTTATTCTGTTTACATTTCCCTTAAAGCTTTCTGACTAGGGCGTAGAATTATGCTACGACATAAAACGGGATAGAACTTTGCGACCGGCGTATGTGCCCCTTTGTCCCAGATATTCTTCGATCCTAAGGATCTCGTTCAATCTTATGTGCTCGTCACCGTCAAACGACGTGAGTTTTCCTTGGCCGATACTTTGCCCTACAACGAAGTGGCTTAGGAAGGGGTCTCCAATTTCTCCGGAGCGTGCGGATAAGATTGTCCCATATCCGGCGGCTTTAGCAAGATTGACCGTCTCTATTGCCTCGGTTACCGTTCCGATCTGGTTCGGTTTTATGATTATTGCGTTTGCGATACCTATGTCTATTGCTTTCCTAAGCCTCTGAGGGCTTGTAGCAAATATGTCATCTCCTACCAGTTGTGTTCTATGACCTATTTTCTTGGTCAAGAACTTCCATCCTTCCCAATCTTCTTCGCTGAGACCATCCTCTATGCTTATGATAGGATATGTGTTGCACAGGTCTTCGAGGAAGTCGACCATTTCTTGGCTCGTCAGCGTCTTGTTGCCAGCTTCAAGATGGTACAGTCCATTCTTGTAGAAGTGAGTGGAGGCCACATCCAGATAAATCGCGAAATCTTCACCTGGCGAATATCCTGCCTCTTCTATAGCCTTGGTCATGGTCGATAGAGCTTCATCATTTGACGAGAATAGAGGGGCAAGCCATCCTCCTCCCAGTCTTGGCAATGCGTATCCCTTCTTCTCCAGAGTTTTGCGTAATGCTTGGTAGACTTCTAATGTCATGGTGTATCCTTCTCTATAGCT
>CAYUWR010000026.1:0-3098 GCA_964448685.1 uncultured Nitrososphaeria archaeon | reverse complement strand
CATCTACTCTGTGTACGATGGCAAATACGTCCGAACGGTTAGCGCCAATCTGGGCATGAGCTATAGTATTTGCAATGTCATGAAGGAGGCTGGAATAGAGAACATAATTAGATGGCTACCATTCAAGATCAACAAGAGCATCCTTTCAAACATCCTTACGAATAAAATGATTCGCCCGACAACTATACCTGAGACATTGGACGAGTTGATCATCGAGCACGCAGTGGCCAGAGAGGCGTTGAGGCTTGGCTTCAACCACCACAAGTTCCTTGCGCGAGGTCTTCGCGGCGTTCGACCTGCGGGCAGATTGGACGACCTGTTTGAGAGAAGGGTGAACTTGGAGACATACATCAATATGCTAAGGGTTGACATGATCGGAGGGACGGGAGGGCTAATTGCCCACGCACCAAGAAGGGTACAGAGCATCATGGTCTTAATCGACGGGTTTCTCCCGGAGGGAGTGACACATCTGGTTCAGGACAGTGTATTCATGATGCCGCATCTGGGCGTTTTGTCAACAGTACATCCAAAAGCGGCATTGGAGATTTTTGAGAAAGACTGCCTTGTCCACCTAGGCACCTGTATCGCTCCTCGTGGCCCGATATTGAGAGAGGGAGAGAAAAGCCTAAAAGAAGATATCACAGACATGGCGAGAGTAAGGTTGACTACTGATGGAACTACTTCTACACACAATCTTCGGCTAGGAGAGATAATCAGAATTCCGCTATCGACAGGATCCTTTGCGGAGGTAGTAATATCTCCTCAGGCTAGGTATGATGCCGGTGAAGGACCAGGCAAGGTTGTGACAAAGCAGATTTGTGGCGGTGTAGTAGGTGTAATACTCGACGCCCGTGGCCGACCACTGCAATTGCCTACGACTGAGGATGAGCGCATACAGAAGATTCGAAAATGGATTAGGGCCATCGATATGTACCCAAAAGACATCGATGAGATAAATCTGGAGTGAAATCCAGATGTCGCATGCGTATACGCCTGGATTGAAGATCAAATCTGCAACAGTTCTCAGTAAGGCACGTGTTCTCCCTATTCCTGGCGAGGTGCTTGTTCGAGAAGGACAAGATGTCGCTGGGGACACTGTTGTGGCACGTGCTTCCATTGCAGGTAACATATCGACAAGACCCATAGCCTATGAGGTGGGAGTTGAACCGAAAGAGCTACCTAGAGTGATGCAAAAGAAAGTGGGTGAACCTGTCAGCGAGGGCGAAGTTATAGCGACAAGCAAAGGGTTGTTTGGCCTCTTTAAGAGCGAGGCAAGAGCTTGGATGGATGGAACCATAGAGCTCATATCGGATTCGACAGGGATGGTTGCAATAAGAGAGAAACCACATATGCTAAATCTTCTTGCTTACATTCCTGGCAGAATAGCCAGAATCATCCCTCAGTTTGGATGCGTCGTTGAAACGAAGGCCAGCATAGTGCAGGGTATCTTCGGTGTGGGAGGGGAGAGGCAGGGGATCTTGAAGGTTGTGGCAGGTCCAAGTGAGGCTCTGACCGAAGATCTCGTTAGCCAAGAATGTAAGGGGAAGATACTGGTAGGAGGATCTATTGCAACATTACCTTTCCTCAAGAAAGCAGAAAACATGGGTGTCAAAGGCATCGTTACAGGAGGAATTGACCGTGAAAGCCTTACTAGCCTCCTCGGAGTGGAGTTAGGGGTGGCCATAACGGGTGCAGAGGAGATAGACATAACAGTCATAGTCACTGAAGGATTCGGAGAAATGACGATGTCGACGCATGCATTTGACCTCCTTAAGTCTTTGGATGGTAAATGGGCCGCAATGGATGGTGCAACACAGATTAGAGCAGGAGTCATCAGGCCAGAAGTAATCGTTCCGCTCGAAGGCGAGACGACGAGCTATGTTAGTGAAGAGGAGGTAAAGTGGCATGATTATAGGAACACTTGTCAGAATCATACGTAGGCCACACTTTGGCCATATTGGGCGAATAGCTGGATTGCCTGTGGAGCCCCAACCACTGAGCTCAGAGTCGAGAGCAAGGGTGGTAGAAGTAGAACTGGAAGACGGAAGAACCGTTACAGTTCCGAGGGCAAACATTGAAATTATGGAGAGATAGAAACCAAAGTGCGCTGGCATTTCTTCAGTCGCGGCCTTCACGAGGCAAGCTTAGAGCTGCCTTAGCTTTCCTGACAAAGTTTTGGAAGGCCCGTTTGGTCGCAAACCCCTCCAATCTGTTTTCCCTTATTGCCTTGTCTAGTTCTCTGAGTCTTCCAATTTTCTCTTCTGAATTCCCAAGTCTGGTTATGCGTTTTAACTCATCTACTATCACGCGCGTTTGCTGTATCTGCTCCGCTAAATACTGTACAGCAAGCAAGTCATAAAGCCTATGCCTACCATAGATCTCAAGTCGTCGTTCCAAGCAGTAGATGGAAAGGTCAACAAGACCTTCCTTAGTGAAATATTTAGTTTCATAACTTATCCACTCCATCCAAGAGGGGACTGCCAACCCGTCATGATAGTCCTTGAAAGATTTGAACAACAAACGATAGCCATACTCATTTGGGAAGTCAAACGCCAAGGAGCCAGGATCTAGAAGTAGCATTTGTCCCCAATCCGGTATGATCGGAAGGCGGTTACGGCTCTTTCCGATAGTCAAGATTTTATCCCACAGTTTAAATGTTTCATTTAGAGTCTGCAGATTCTCCTCAGCTAGACCAAGCATGAAGAAGACAGTTAATCCAAAATTTAGCTCTCTGCAGAGTTCTACAGTACTCAATATTTCACAGTTGCTGTACTTTCTGCCGTGATTATTTCTTATTATGTCCACACCCGACTCTGGTGAGATCGTAAAGGTCACATTCTCAGACGGTCTCAACTTAGAAACTGTTCTAAGAAATTCGCTGTCCCCGGGAGTGAACAGCTCCATGCATATGTGTTGTATGTTAGACTTTTCTCTGTGAAGCGTTGCAAGGAGTGTACGCCAATATTTCTCTCCACCCATACGAATATCTCCAAAAAGGAAGACATCGTCAATCCGTTTCTCGCTAAGTTTTTTGAGGTCTTCGGCGATCTTATCTGGGCTCCTCAGGGCAATACGTTCCCTGTTGCACAGCTTCCTAT
>CAYUWR010000025.1:0-32869 GCA_964448685.1 uncultured Nitrososphaeria archaeon | reverse complement strand
TACGCTTTAAGATCAAGCAGACCATGCCCGCTCAAGTTGAAGAGTATAACCGTCTTTTCTTCCTTCTTCTTTGACTCTAACGCCAAATCGATAACTGCCTTTATCGCATGGGCGGTTTCTGGCGCGGCAATGATGCCTTCTGATCTTGCAAAGAGGACAGCCGCATCCATGATCTCTGTTTGGTGATAAGCCACACTGTCAATTATCTTGTTCTTTATGAGAAGGGATAAACTAGGAGCTTTGCCATGGTATCTAAGACCGCCTGCATGAATCGGCGATGGTTTAAAATCATGACCTAACGTGAACATCTTGAGCAATGGGGTTATCTCGGCGGTGTCGCCGAAGTCGTAGGTGTATAGTCCTTTTGTGGTTGAGGGAACTGCTTTAGGCTCCACGGCGAGAAACCTGGTCTCTTTACCAAGCCTGATCTTGTCGTGTACGAATGGATAGGCGATGCCAGCATAGTTGCTTCCTCCCCCTATGCAACCTACGACTACGTCTGGGTATTTTTCTATCATCTCCATCTGCTTCTTGGCCTCTAACCCGACTATCGACTGGTGCATGAGAACATGATTCAAGACGCTTCCTAGTGAATACTTTGTTCTTTCCTGTGTCAATGCGGCTTCCAAAGCCTCGCTTATGGCGATTCCGAGGCTTCCAGGATGATTGATGTCTTCATTTAGGAACTTTCTTCCGACTTCGGTCTGATCACTTGGAGAAGGATGGACCTTGGCTCCAAAAAGTTCCATGACGACTCTCCTATATGGTTTCTGATTATATGAGCTTCTTGTCATGAAGATTAAACTCTCCAAGGAGAAAAGTGAGCAGGCTAGAGCGAGCGCTGAACCCCATTGACCTGCTCCTGTCTCTGTTGTAACCTTCTCTATGCCCTCTTTATACAGATAGTAGGCTTGAGCGACCGCAGTGTTGGGTTTGTGACTCCCCACTGGGCTAAGATCTTCACGTTTAAAGTATATTTCAGCAGGAGTGTTCAGAATCTTCTCAAGCCTCTTCGCCCTGAAGATGGGAGAAGGCCTGCCCAGCATCATATAAACTTCCAATATTTCAGGGGGTATGCTTATGAATCGATCAGATGACATCTCTTGTCTTATGCATTCTTTTGCGAATATGCGTTCCAAGACACTCGGGTTCACAGGTTCTCCTGTGGCCGGATTCAGAGGAGGCGGTAGTCCTTCGGGAAGATCTGGAAGTATGTTATACCATGATTTCGGCAATTCGCTTGAAGGTAAGACTATCTTGTTTTCTTGGCTGTTGACCATGCGCCATGATACACTTTGACCGTTTAAATACATTTATGTACATTGTTATACGTTACAAGAGACGGGCTAGAAAGCCTTTTATTGAACATATTTGTTCATCAATTCAATGGTTGTTCGCGCGAGAGGCGTCTGGTCAATAATAGAAAACAGTACAAGACGCAAGAAGGCTCAGATGGCAGTCCTTAGAAAGATGCTTGAGATAGGGGTAAGGGTGGACAAAGATGGCCGCTACTATTTAGGTGACATAGAAATCCCCGATATTTCTATTTCGAGAGCGCTAGGCATAGATCGTAGGGTTGTCAGACAGACAGCCGACTTGATACTGTCAGATCCAGATCTTGAGAATATATTCACACGACTGATACCGGTCGCCTTCTTCAGAGATGTGTCACCCTATTTGGGCTTTACCGTGATAGTCGTAACCTCGCAACCTGAAAGACCTGGTGTAATATCAGAAGTGACATCGATCATCGCAAAACATAGGCTGACCATCAGGCAGGCTCTTGCCGATGACCCAGAGCTGGTGGAGGAGCCTAAGCTCACGATGGTCATAGAAGGGGAAATCCCTCCTGATGTGATAACCGAGCTTCAGAACATGAAGGTAGTGAAGAGCTTGACGATAGTGAAGTAGAGCAAGTTTCTCTCGTGAAGACTGCCGCAGTGCCCTGGAAAGGTTTAGTCGCGGTTAGGTCGATCCCTCCTCACTCCTGCAAATGAGAAGATAACGCCGATGAAACATAGCGTTGAAGAGACCACAAAAGACCAAGATATTCCAGACATAAGAGATGAGCGGGGTGCGTCAGAAATCTCGATTGGGCCGATGTAGAGTGTGATAATTGCTGCGGCGATGAAGGTACTCATGATCATGCCTAACTGACGCATAGTGGCAAGAATCGAAGATGCGACACCGAAGGACTTCCTATCAACTGAACCCATTAAAGCGTTGGTGTTCGGTGAACTGAATAATGAGAATCCCAATCCTATGAAGGCCAAATTGAGGGCAATGAACATAACGCTTGACTCATAATCGAGAAAGGCGAACAAGACCAGCCCTAAGGCTGTAACCGCCATGCCCACAGTGGAAAGTATCCTCGGCGACATCTTGTCCGAGAGAGAGCCTGCAAAAGGCGACAGTGTCGCCTGCACTATCGGATTCGATACCAGTAGTAGGCCTGTCATCTGTGGACCCAGACCCTTCACGAGCTGAAGGTAGAGACTGAGGAGAAATGTGATAGCATAGGTCGCGCTATAGTTTATTAGGGCGGCAAAACTACAAAAGGCAAAGACGATGTTACTGCGAAAGAGCCGGACATCTAGCACAGGAGATTCGGACTTTGACTCCAAGAAGACAAAAGACAACATGAAGATAACGCCCAAAGAGAGGGGGGCGATGGCACCATAGGCCACTTCAAAGAGCGACGCGTTCGTGGAAAAGGATGAGGAGATTAGAGAAATACCGTACACCACCAAGGCTAACGACGTACCATAGGTGATCGAACCAAGTAGATCAAATCTTGACCCTAAAGCATCCGCCCATTCCTGCCTTACAACGAGAACCGTGAGGAAAAAGGCAAGCATAGCCAACGGCACGTTCAATAAGAAGACGCTTCGCCATCCACAATTCTGGGTCAGCACTCCCCCCAAGAATGGACCCATAGATATACCAACATATACGGCGCCAGTGTTCACTCCAAGAACCTTTCCCCTCTCTTTCAACGGGAAGACTGAAGTAAGCATGGCCACCGCAGTGCCGACGATCATGGCACCCCCCGCACCTTGAGCTATTCTCGCCACAAACATTACCGCCTTCGAAATTGGAAACAAGAAGGTGAGAGATGAGAGGGCGAAGGTCAGCAGGCCGGCCAAAAACACCTTCTTTCTACCTTTTATGTCCGCTATTCTCCCAGCTGGCACGAGGATAACTACTGAAGCCAGAAGATATGAAGCCTGTACCCAGCCCAGTTCAACAGGATCAAGCCCGAATTCGAAGGCGATCTCAGGCAACGCGACATTTGCTGCAGATAGCGTGAAAGCAATCAGAAAAGATGCGATTGTCGTCACAATCAAGACAGCATTTCTTGTTCGGCTAGTCGTGTGCCCGTGTTGGCCATTCAACGAAAACCCCTTCCACATCTAGTTTTCTCTTCGTATAAAAACTTGCAAGCCATAGTGGCATTTGACATCCTTAAGCAAAGATTGCCAGGTTCAAAATTCTAAATACTCCCTATGTGAATGTTTGGTGTAGTGTGCGATGGTATGATGACTCCGAGAGAGAGGATCAAGGCAGCTGTTGACTTCAGGAAGCCTGACATGCTACCCTGGTGCGAAAAATTCTATGACGAGACCTTGGTTAGATGGTTTGGGCAGGGGTTGCCAGCTGACAAGGTTTTGGTGATCGACTGGGAGGTAAGGGTGGGAAGTGTATCATTGCTCAATTGGCCCATCCTTAAAGGGGTAGACCCCTACTCTTTCTTCGGATGCTACAACTTCGGTGGGCTCTCAGTGCCATTGGATCTCGGCCCCATACCGAGATTTAGGCAGACGGTCTTAAATGAGACCGATAGACATCTTGATGTCCTGACTCAGACAGGAGCGGTCGCTAGACGCTTCAAGAAAGCAGAATACACTTGGTACAATATGCCGATGTTTCTCGAGTTTCCTGTACGAGACCGCAGGACGTGGGAGGAATATAAGATGCGGCTTGACCCATTGACTCCCGGAAGGTACCCTAAGGACTGGCATAAGGACGCCTACATGAGAACTTTTGAAGAGTATCAGAAAGGTGGGACGATATTATGTGTCAGTGGATTCTACGGGTTCGGAGCAGAACTGATGGGAATCCCATCGTTCTTGACCTCCTTCTATAAGGACCCACAACTTATCCATGATATGTTGGAGCACTGGGAATACTTTACCATCGAGTCGATAAGGGATGCGGTTGAGACTTTGAAGGATAGGATCGACTTCGTATACTGGTGGGAAGACATGGCTGAAAAGAATGGCCCATGTGTTTCTCCAAAACTCTACAGGGAATATTTTCTTCCACACTACAAGCGGGTGACGAGTTTCCTGAGAAAGAATAAGGTCTATCGGATACTTGAAGACAGCGATGGCTACATTGAGCCACTTCTTGACCTGACCATCGAGGCTGGAATAAATGGTTTATGGCCTCTAGAAGTGAACTCCAAGATGGACGCTGTCCACCTCAGGAAGAAATATGGAAACAAGCTATTCTTGCTTGGCAACATAGACAAGAGGGAAGCTTGCGAAGGAGGGGATAGAATGAGGAGGGAGGTTGACTCCAAGGTTCCTGTACTCAAAGAAATGGGAGGGTACATACCTACAATCGACCACCTTGTGCACGTTGAATTCGAGTACAGCAGGTTTGTGGAATACGCAGACTACATGAAGAAACAACTCTCATACTAAGTATGCGCCCTTGTTCAAGGGGGGGTCAACGCATTCTAAAAGTTTGGTAGAATTATGGGAGACCCGCTCGGAACATATGGCGTCTGGGTCAAGACAAGGATCTTATGTTAAGCCTTCAATTTCAAACTTAGTCCAATATTGTCAGTATTTCGTCAACGGGCAGCTTAGGAGGCGATTCAGGAACTGTCTTCGGATATCCGATGGGTACTATAGATACTGGCACGACACCTCTTGGTAGATCAAGAACAGAGACAAGTTCCTCAGCCCTGAAGCCTGAAACCCAACAGGCACCAAGTCCAAGATTGACAGCAGACAACAAGATATTTTCTATCGCCGCCCCCATAGCTAACATTCCAACAGGCTTTCCCTCTTCACCGTATCTGGCAATGATAGATCTGGGCGTGTAACATACGATAATGACGACTGGAGCAGTTCTTATCCACTCTTGAGGCGATGACGTTCTTATGTTCCCCGAATAGGTGGTTTCTGTGATCTTCTTGATAAGCTCCTTGTTCTTGACTGCTATGAACTCCCAATGTTGAAGGTTTCCTCCAGAGGGAGCTTTCGAAGCATGCTCGACGACCTTTCTTATTATATCGTCTTCCACGTTCCTTTCTTCAAAGAGTCTAATACTCCTTCTCTTGCAGATGACCTCTTCAAAGTCCAACCCTATCTCGATTCAGTCCAAAGCAATATTTATTTAAGCGTTGTTCTCAGGCCAAGAAATGGACTGATAATGGGCGCCTTTCCAGTGCCTATACCCAGTCGGCTCATCATACACCTCGAAAGTGACGCAAGCACATTCGAAAGATGTTACAATATGATCCACTATCGGGGCGAGCCTTGAGACACTCTGGACAGCGTGCCAACGGCATGAACATTTGGCTCACACTGATATCTTATGCAGTTGAGCGACAGAAAGCCGATCAAGCTCTCTCAAGCGTGAATTCGACAAGGGCGACTATGACGAATATGAGAAGAGTGAAAGGCCAAAAGACAAAGATCTTTTCAGCCATTATTCTGAAGGATATTTCGTTCAGGCATATTGACAAGTTCGAGATGGCCGCGATCAGATGCCTGGATCCGAAGACTATACAGAATCCAACTTCAGTGATTCGCAGTCTAGCTGAATCTATGACGTACACAAACACGCTGTAAGAAAAGGAGACGAGGGTGAACCAGAGGCAAAGCCCCGCCTCTTTGCCGAGGTTCTCAATAAACCATCTAGTGAGGGGGCTGAACTCATATGCTGTCGGATCTGAGAGCCCGAGATATGTTGTCAGAGCATCGAATAGTAGGGTGAATAGCATGATTAGAATTAGGGGCTTATATAGCCTACTGTATCGAAGTCTTGTTCGCCAAGTCGAAAGAAAAGGGTTGATCACAATTATGAACTATCTACTGTATCTATTGATGCCTAAAAAAAGATTATGTCTTGGTTCCTGATATAGAGTCTCCGACGTGGGCGAGACATTTCTTACTTCAAGGTATTAGAATTCTCCTTCCAACCATTTGCCCAGCGTTCACTCTAGAAGAGAGGCGCTTTAAGGCACTTACACTTTTATACTTCTATTTCAAGGTATTGCGTATGAGAAAGAGTATATTGTATTTTGAGAAGAGCGGGAGAGTGAATACTGAACAGACCATAAATGCTGCATATGAACGAGCAAAGGAGCTTGGAATCACCGACATCATAGTTGCGTCCACTCATGGCTCAACTGCGCTGAAGGTGGCGGATGTATTCAAGGATTCAAGATACAATATAGTGGCTGTCTCCATCTGTGAAGGATGGAAAGAGGAGGGTTGGCCTATGACTGCAGAAGAAAGAGCTCAACTTCTCGCCAAGAAGATAAAGGTGTATACAGGCGTCCACGCACTAGGAGATGACGTGAATTCTGCCTTCAGGGAGAAGTGGGGAGGTATGACGCCGAATGAGGTTGTCAGAGAAACTTTGTATAGGTTCTGTCAGGGAATGAAGGTGTGTGTCGAAATAACACTTATGGCTGCAGATGCAGGACTGATACCTGTAGGAAGGGAGGTTATAGCTATAGCAGGGACAGGCGAAGGAGCCGATACTGCCATAGTAGTTAATCCGACGTATCCAAGGAAATTCTTGGCATTAGAGATTAGAGAGATAATAGCTAAACCTAGAGAAGGATGATATTTCCCTCCTTTTTTCTTTCTTAGCACACTCATCAGTTTATTCGATCATACACTGTTTGTCTGATGTCTGCGAAGACTAGTGTCCTATTCAGACTATGGGGGAATCTTCACAACGGAGTTGATAGTTTACTTTGACTCAGCTTCAACAGCCCAGCGGCAGCTACCTGGCTCTTGCTTGAACTCTAGGCTCGATAAGGGTCCAGAGCCAGTCAGCGAATTCTCTGGGATTCTTTGTTTGAAGGAGAACATCTCCTGGGCCTGTGATTTTCGTCACCAGTCCTTCTCCGCCTAGTAGAGTCTCTTTCAAACCTCCAAATTTCTCCACCTTGTATGAGCATGAGTCGCTGAACGCGACGAGGTGAAAGTTGTCAACGATTAGGCTTTCACCCGGTGCAAGCGAATGTCTGTCGATGGCTCCAAATGTGTTGATGAACAGGTCACCGTGACCTCTGACTCTTATCATGAAGAGCCCTTGGCCGAACAGACCGCGAGTAAATCCCTCCCAAGAAAGGTCTAAGTCAATAGTTGGAGAAGATGCAACATAAGACTCTTTTCTGACGATGTAGCCGTTTTCTCCTCTTAGTTCAAGGTGCTCTATGTCGCCAATAGGTGCAGATACAAATGCTACCTCTCCAGGCGCCCCGACGGCTACGTAGTCGTTGACGAAGAAAGATTGCCCCCCAAATATCTTTAGGCCAAGTGATCCAAGAACACCCTTTCTTGAACGTGTCCTTACATCAATGCTTGGGCTCATGTATGTCATAGCCCCTGACTCGCCGACTATCGACTCATTTGATGACAGCCTCACTACCACCATCGAATATGATGGCTTGAACTTTATCTCATAATCCATTTGTTGTCATCTTTGGTTCAGATCCTATCTGTTATTTAAACATGACAAGAGGCCTTCCTATGGTCGGACGGAAACAAGAGGATGTGTTCTAATGGCTCCGAGACTTCCTATGTTATTAGAATACAATTCACATGTATTTCACATTCGACCTATGTCCTTCTATTCGGCCCTGAAGTTCATCAAGCTGCTGCTCCCACTGCAATGACAGGTTTTCCACATCTTCCACTGCTGTGCCTAAATATCTCTCTGGAGAGAGTAGGATAGATCTTTTCTCTTCACTTAAGCCTGAGAGCATCTCTTGCACTAATTCATCATTTCTCGCTACCGTCACGAAATCTCTGTCTCCTTCGATCGCCTTATCTGAAAGTCTTCGTACATATTCGTGTGCATCTATCTCCAAGCCCTTCTTTGCACAGTAGACTTGGAGCGCCAACTGGAGGGGTTCAGCCAGAATCAGGCCTCTTGTGATCCCAAGGTTCTCTATCATCCTCTGTCTTCTTATTGTCATGTTCTGGGAGACGGTCACGGATCTTCGTAGCATATGATAGGCCATGAATGGAATCTCACTGCCATAGTATCTCAGATTTGAGGAAGATCTAAGGTCTCTCTGAAAGTCGGTGACAAAGTCTTCATATAAGCTCACAATCTTGGGTAGGATCTGTCTCCAGTGCCCTCCGATGTTTTCTGAGTTGATCGGATTTCTCTTGTGCGCGCCTGTAGAGGAGCCAACCTGATCCGACAACCTCTGCTCCATGATCTCGCTGACTTCTGTCTGCTGAAAATTTCTCAGATCTTCTCCGAACTTTGCTAGATTTCCCGCAATGCTTATCAAGTTTGCAAAGTATGGTACGTAATATGTGTTGTGGACCACTTGGCCAGTGAGGGGATCGGGTTTAAGGTGCATTAGGGAGAGAGTTTCGCGCTCGATTTCCTTTGGGTGAACTCTTTCGCCGAAAAGGAACTTTTGTGCCGCAGATGTGCCTACGAATCCGGAAGTCTTTCCCCTCAGATTATCCGAGAGGTTTAGCTGTTCCACAAGTAGCGGCATTATTCCTCCCAGTATCTCCATGAGCCAGTGGCCCACGGTTGTTGCCACGGCATGCTGCTTGTGTGTCCTGGCAACCATGACAGTCTCTTTTTCTTCACGTGCTCTTCTGATTAGAATCCGCGACAGTTCGACTCCTTTTGGAACTATGACTTCGTATGCGACATCTCTCAATGCGGCGCTCCATGCTGAGTTGACGACATCGTAGCTTGTCAGACCTAAATATATGTAGTATCGAGCCTCTTTACTTAGGACCTCCTGGCAAGCTCTAACGAGCCCCCTAATATCATGTTTCAGTTTGTCCTCCCATTCCTGCTGTTTCCGATATGGCACATTTCTTCTACTGAGCCCTCTAATTATTTCGTCAGCGGCCCTGTCCGGTATGACCCCGTACTTCCTCAAGACATGAGCATATGATCTGATGAAGATAAGTTGATATTCGTAGATCGCTCCAGGAGATAGATACTGTATTACTTCGGGCTCATCCAGCTTAGTCCAGTCAACATATCTGAGATAGGATGAAGGAAGATATTCTTCAACTTCAACGACCTTGGCACCAATCGACTTCAGCTCCTCCAAAGATATTGGTGCGGGCATAAGTTAGCCGCCTCCTCTAACCTGACTCTTTCTTCCTACACGTAGCTCTTCCTCCACGTCTTCTAAGCTTCTAAGATGTAGGTTTCCAACACTCACATCGTGGACGAAGATCATGTAGACACCTTCGAGTCTTTTCCTGATTTCACAAAGAACCGGCGCAGGAATTTCAGGCAGGGGGACTGGTGGATTGCTTGGGTCGACACCTGAGTCGATGAGAAACTGCCTGTAGAATTCCTTGTCCAGGCACCATTCCTCTTGTCTCTTACCGATGTTGTTGCTCCATCGTTCTCGAACCCAAATTCTTGCCGAATCATGATTTGGAGCTTCATCGATTTGAATCAGATCTCCCTTCCATCTACCGAATTCTATCTTGAAGTCGGGTATTAGCAGCCCTTTCTTCTTCGCGGTCTCAGCATAGAAATCGTACAGCTTGAGAGAAGCTTCTGAGAGAAGCTCCCATTCGTGTCCAGTTACCAAGCCCATGTCTATCGCCTTCTGTCTATCTATTGGAAGATCGTGGCCTACATCCGCCTTTGTGGTTGGCGTTATCATTAGGTCATCGAGCTCTTCTGCAAGCCTCAGGCCACCGCGAAGTCTATAACCGTAGAGGCACCTTTCTCCTTTAGCATATTCACGGTATATTGAGCCGTAGAGGTGGCTTCTGACAACCCATTCGATGTCCACCCTTTCCGCCTTCTTTGCCAAAGTCATCGTCACATCTGGGACTTCTATGAAATGGTTTGGGAATATGTCCTTAGTCTTTCTAAACCACCATGCAGATAACAAGTTAAGGAAAAGACCTTTCCCATCAACTTCTGTAACCGAGTTTACATCGAAGGCTGAGATTCTGTCTGTCGAATTGATCAGGAGCCTGTCCCCAAGATCGTAAACGTCTCTAACCTTCCCCTTTCTGTATAGTGGTAAGCCAAGTGGCGCGGTCAAACCCATATCTTCGTTGTCTGTTAAGTAGGTTTCAACAACCTTGAGCTTTCTCTCCATCAGCTCATGCCTTGAATAGTTCGATTTTGGAGCTTCCCTTACAAGTTTCAACACTTCATCTCGACTTCTTGCCAGCGTCACCGTTATTCCAGAAGGAAGCTTTGTACAAGAGAACACCTTGCTATCACCATATCTTGCCAGATCAGGCGGGAATGCGATGACAGGTTTCGTTGTATTTGCCGCAACAGACCCCGAAAGCGCATCCGATAGGCCGGCGACTGTGACAAATGCTGATATGTCCTCCAAGTTATCGTATTCTCTCACCAGTCTTTGAAGGTGATCTGGCGTCCGATGCGCAGAGGCTGTTCGATAAATCACCCTAACCCCATTCTCTCTCAGGTATTCTCCGAGGTTGTCACAGAACCCTTTATCCGAGCGTGATCCTTTAAGGATTACGACAGCCCTTTCAACCATAAGCTTCACCTTTCGCCTCGAATCTAATGCATTTATGTCTTGCCAGCATCCTAGAGCTTCACCATGTTGTTGCTGAAAGGTGAGTGTACGGTTATTTGGCCGTTTCCTGATCTGATTCTGCCGATGATGTCCGCGGGATAATATCTACATATTGTCTTGACCAGGTCTTCTGCAGCCTCGCTCTTGACGGAGAGCACATATCCTATTCCACAGTTGAAGGTGGTCAACATACTTCTTTCATCAATTCGAGACTGCTCATAGATGAAGTTGAATATCTGCTGTGGTTCAAGTCTATGGCCTCTGAATACTTCAAAGTCGAGGGGCTCCTTTGAGAGCTCCCTAAGCTTGCTCAGCCCACCTCCTGTAATGTGGACCTTACCTGTTATGTCTTCTTTGAAGAGTCTATTCAGTTCCCTTAACACATCAAGGTATATTCTGGTCGGTCTTGTCAACTCTTCTCCTAGACGTGTTCCCCCGTCAAGCATGAAATCTAAGCCTCTGTCCTTAAGAATAACATTCCTCACGAATGTTAGGCCGTTTGAATGAATACCATTACTGGCTATCCCGACGAGAAGATTTCCTTCCTCAGCATGCCCCTCCAACACGTCCTCGCTGGACGCGTACCCTGTTGCTGTCACTGAGAACTCCATACCCTTTATTGTATCACAAATTGCTGTCTCGCCTCCGTCGATTATGATAGGAAGATCGACACCGGAAGGAGTCCTCCACTTATACTTGATGCATAGATCCTTCAGAGACTTAACCGCCTGCATGATCGCGTCCTCATCCTCATCCTGTAGCATAAGATGGCTCTGAATCTTGTAGGGTTCAAAGTTGTGTTCTTGCAGGTCGTCCACTGTCATGGCAAACGGATTGCTTCCTGAATCCTTGAATGCCCGCATAAGCCATATCAGCTCGCCTTTTGTTCCAGTGCCGTCGGTTACAGACATCTTCTCTGACTTCCTAAGAAGCTCAGAAACCTCACTTACACAGTACCGTTTGCCGACTCTGTGAACCAAGATCTCCTTGCCAGCATCTCCACCAACATGGGGATGAGTCTCTTCTATGATCTTCCTTATCTTCTCACCGAAGGGTTTTCTTGGATCGTAAAACTTCTCCATGCCCTCCACCTACCTGAGGTTCTCATTCACATATTCCACAGCGTTTTTGAATATTTCAACCCCTATAGCAGGCTCAACCTGTCCCATCACGCTCATCCTATAGTGTTTTGGATTGTTGTATTCGCTGAGGTAGGCTGTCGGATGTGGCATAAGGCCGAAGACTCTGCCTGTCGGATCACATATGCCGGCGATCGACATAAGCGAACCATTCGGATTCATCGGATACTTCATCGTAGGTTTACCTTCTTTGTCGGCATATTGCATCACTATTTGGCCACCTTCATCAAGCCTACGTAGGAGGAGGTGGTCTGCAACATAGAACTTGCCTTCACCGTGCCTGACAGGCAAGCGCAACCTCTTGATTCCCGAGGTGAAGACACACTTAGACTTCGTGTTTACGTGGAGATCTACCCATCTATCTTCAAAGACACCCGAGTCATTGCCCATCAAAGTGAACTGCCGCATTCGGCTGATTCCATCCAACCGTGGCAGCATTCCAGACTTCAGCATGACCTGAAAGCCGTTGCATTCTCCAAAGATGAGTTTACCGTCTGACACAAATTCTTCGATGACATTACCTAGTCTGAGCCTATATAGGTTTCCCAAGACGACGCCTGCTGATATGTGGTCGCCATAGGAGAATCCTCCGATGAGAGCAAGAAGATGATAGCTGTGGAGGATATGTGGGTTTTCAAACAGATGTTTAAGGTGAACCTTGTCAACCTGCGCCCCACAGACTTCAAAGGCGTACTTTGTTTCATCTTCGCAGTTTAGGCCGAATCCAAAGGGTAGAAGCACTTTTGGCACCATCTAGATCACACTAAGCGGATTTTTCCATGCCCCCTTCAAACGCTTGACGCTCAAGCTTATCACATTTCTTCCTCTTAGTCCTCTGATCTTCAGAAATGGCGTCTGCGTGACCCCCCCAACGTGAGCGTACTTGACACCTTCCATTACTGCCTCGAATTCTGTCTTCTTATCCTTGGAGACTGTCACAATGAACCTACTGTTAGATTCGGAGAAGAGCAGTATGTCATTGCGGCACACGTTTGAGCGAGGAACCCTTCTTAAGTCAATATTCATCCCATACGCACCTGCAATAGAGGTCAATGCAAACGCGACACCTAGGCCACCTAAGGTTGGGGTGTGGATGGAGTGGGCCAACCTTCTTTCTGTTGCTTCACTCATTCTCGAATAGATTTCTCGTGCATCCTTTAGGTTCACCTTTGGCACCCTGTTTCCCACATACGGTTTCCCGCACACCTTCTCTCCGATATATCGATAGTATTCGCTTCCCCCTGTCTCGTCAAAGGTTTCCCCTACAACATACACCAGATCTCCGGGGCTCTTGATGTCCATCGTTACAGCTCTACTGACATCCGATATCTTAGCTCTAGCCGAGAACATCAAGGTAGGCGGTATGGAAATCACTTTGTCTACAACGTGGCCGCCCACCACCTCTCTCATCTTCCAGACGTTCTTCATGCTGTCTTTGCCCGATATGATCGGTACGCTGTATGCTAGACAGCAGTCCGCAATCGCCTTGTTCGCCCTAACCAACTGCGCGAGCTTGTATTGGCCATCTTCATCATTGAGGGAAGAAATGTTCCAGCAGAAGTTGTCAAGTCCATACAAGATGCTTTCTTGGGTCGGCAGACTTCCTCCGGCTGCTATAATTCTTCTGACCGCCTCATCTACCACAGAAGCCGCCATGTGATAGGTGTCTATTTCAGAATAAGCTGGATTGATTCCTTCGGCTAAGATGAGCCCCTCTCTGCTACCGTATTCGAGCAGAGAGACCGTCGCATCACTGGGGACATCGTCGTCTTCTCCTATCAGAGGCTTGATCACGGACAATCCCTTGACCTCGTGATCGTATTGTCTCAGTTTGTATTCCTTCGAGCAGACGTTCAACCTAGAAAGCATATCTAGTAGGATGTGATTTAGGTTCTTTGGCTCTTCGAAATTCGGCTCCATCAGCTGAGGCCTCCTCCATTTGGCCTTCAAGCTCATCCGCGGAACCCCGTAATGTAGAAAGTCTAGGTCAAGGTAGCCAACCGTCTTTTCACCATATCGTATGTGAAACTTTCCTGTGTCGGTGAACGAGCCAAGCACCGTTGCCTCAACATCCATCTGTTTCGCCAGCTCAAAGAAATCGCTGACTCTTGCTGGGGAAACCGCGACAGTCATCCTCTCTTGAGCCTCTGAAACCAGTATCTCCCAAGGCTGAAGTCCCTCATATTTGAGGGGAACTTGCGCCAAGTCTAAGTCACATCCGTTACAGTGTATGGCAGTTTCGCCCACGGACGACGAAAGACCTCCAGCGCCATTGTCGGTTATCCACTTGTATAAGCCTCTGTCTCTGGCTTCCAGCAGAAAGTCGCTCATCTTCTTTTGAGTTATGGGGTCTCCTATCTGGACAGCCTGCACAGGAGAGTCCTTGTCCAATTCAGCAGAAGAGAAGGTTGCGCCGTGGATACCATCTTTGCCTGTTCGACCTCCTACCAACACAATGAGATCACCTGGGTCAACCTGCTTGATGTGACTTGGTTCACCGCCTATTTCGATCGGCGATATTCCAATCGTTCCACAGAAGACCAAAGGCCTAAATGTGTAGGGTTCCAAGAAGAATTCCCTTCCCCTCATCAATGGAATTCCACTTTGGTTACCTCCATCGATGACGCCCTTATGAACACCGTCCCTTACTATTCTAGGGTGTAGGACTCCTTCAGGCAGTTCACCTACGTAGTTGGGGTTTCCGAAACAGTAACAGAAGATGTTTATGATCAGCTTGGCTCCTTTACCGGTGCCCATTGGATCTCTGTTGACGCCGACTATTCCTGTAATCGCGCCTCCATATGGGTCTATCGCTGAAGGCGCGTTGTGTGTTTCGATCTTGTCGACGACGTTGAGCTTTTCATTGAATCTTACGACACCCGCGTTGTCCTCGAAAGAGGAAACAACCCATTTGACCTTGTGGCTTATTTCATTGCTTGGATTCTTGATGTAAGTCTTGAATAGGCCATCGATAAGTTCTCTTTTTCCTGATTCTTCGTCGACGTATTCTATTAGAGCATTGAAGATTTTGTGCTTGCAGTGTTCCGCCCAAGTCTGTGCTATAGCCTCGAGTTCGACATCTGTTGGCTTGGATCCTAGCCCGACAGCTTTCCTCTCCATGACGACCTCGGGGCTTGAAAAGTATTCCTTGATCGCCTTCATTTCTTCGAGGCTCAGCGAAAGCATCCTTTGTCTACTGATCTCTTCCAGCGCCAAATCGTCGACTTGGAGGTCGTATTCTCTTACCTTTATCTTCTGCCGGCTCCTAACCAATGGAACGACCATCGGGATCCCTCTGCTTTCATATTCTTCACGACTGAGTATGCTGACGCTGTTTATCACAGGGTTTGCGCCTGTGCTGGGGTTGGTGCCGAGACAGAACCTACTTATCTTCTCGACATCTTCCCTTTTCAGATTTCCCCCTTTGATGTAGTATTGAATAGATGAGTACACGTTCTCGTTTTCCCTGAACTTTCTCTGCAGGAGCTCTTCTGAAGCAACCTTGGCGGTTCTTCCAACGTTGTCGGTGACCCCAGGCTTGTAGCCTACGATCACAACCCAATCGAATGATTCTCCGATGTTGGCTTGGGAAGAAGCGCTCTCTATGACGGTGTCCGCGAATAGTTCGTTTTCCAGCTTTGTAATCTCATCAGGCGACAGGTCCGCGTCTATCGTGTAGGCTTTCTTTGTTCTAACGAAATCAAGTCTCACGTTAAATAGGTATTCAATCTTCTTCTTGACATCCTTTCCTCTTACGTCAAGCTCATCGGATAGTGGGCTAACTTCTATTCTGTGAACCATTCAGACGCCTTTTAGAGATGCCATGTCGCACCATCATATGAGGTTATCCTAGTGCATCGTCGATTTCTATGGATTTCTCTGCTTGATGCGCTATGTCTTCCGCTATTTTTCTCGCAGCCCCCACGTTTGAATCGAAGCCAACTGCCAAACCCATTCTTCTACCTGAATACGCATCTGGCTTTCCAAAGTACCAGACGTCTCCGTCATACCCCTTCCTTGTAATGTATGTTCTGATCCGGTTGGCATCGAAGCGCTTGACGCGATGTCTACCTTCGTCAGCGAGGCTTGGCGCTAAAACCACGTGGGCTACACCATATCCTGACCTTGACAATTTTAGGTCAAATGGGGTGATTGGAAGACCGATTGTCGAAAAGAGCATCATCGCACCCTCGTCCATGTTAAGCATCCATCTTGTTATCATCCCAGTATCATGGGGTCTGTTGGCTACTTCATTGTTGTATACGACATCTTCGACTACAAAGAGCTCTAGCGCGAAAACGCCCAAGCCGCCAATGTATTCGGCTATTCTTCTCGCACACTCTTGACATGTTTGCTTGGCTCTATCGCTTATGTTTGCTGGAAGCCAGCTCTCGTGGTATGTCGCACCAGGTCTCTTATGCTCCACCGGAGGCGCCACTGAAGTGACAATCTTCTTGTTTTCGTCGAAGTGTCTCACGGCGATCTGGGTGACTTCAGTTCCAACTGTAGCCAGCTGTGGAAGATACCTTTCAACTATCACCTCATCACCTCTTCCCCTAGCATGCCTTAACGCGTGCTCATATACGTCCTCCAGCTGGCTCACGTCTTTCACTATCGTGGTTCCGTGGCCGCTTGATGTCATGACAGGCTTAACTATCACGGGGAGATTGAAGTCTTTGGCGACTTCTTCTATTTCCAGCTGGCTTCTCGCGTACCTCCAGTCGACTCTTGGAATCTTCAGCTTGTCGAACATAAGTTTTGTCAAATATCTGTCCATGCATATGAGTGGCCCATAGGGGGTTGACATCACCCTATATCCTTCTTTGACCCCCAGTCTGCATACTCTAAGGGTGTCCGCCTTTTCAACCTCCAGATATATTGCGTGAGGCTGCGATGGGTCGGGAACGAATTCCTTTATGCTCTTCTCCAGTTCGTTGCCATCCATCATATTGAATACTCTCGTGTGGTCTGCGGCATCCTGCGCTGGGAAACCATCATACACGTCAAAGGCTACCGTCGCAACACCTCCACAGATACCTCCAAGCTGTCTTTTCGCAGCCGTTACCGCGAGGTCCCCCAGTTCTCCTCCTCCAACCGATATGAAAGTGAAAGGCCTTCTCCGATCAAGCTCCAATGTCGGGCACAGGTTTGCCTCGAATTCATGTCTATACTCTTCGGCTTCCTTGAGTGTTTTCAATCTCTCTTCTAGACTCATGTGTCTACATCAACCCCCATGGTAGAGGCTTTTGGCCCAGTCAACGTGCGTTCTCCGAAACCTCTTGTTCTTGAACGATATCTTCGCCTGCTCCCTGTACACCTTCTCTTCTGCCTCCTTGATAGTCCTACCTTCTCCCACCAAAACCATGGTTCTACCTCCTGAAGTGCAGTATTCAAGTCTTCCGCCACCTTCACTCTTCAATGAGATACCTGAGCCAAATATGTGCACCCCGTCGACCTTCTCGATTCCTTCAATCGGCTGATTTGTCAGATGAGGCCAAGGATATCCTAGGTTCTGGTCTTTCACATACCCGATCCCATTTTCGCTGACGGCCTCCAGATCCTCATAGTCGGCTTGATAGGTTCTTGGAAGCCTTCCACTCACCAAAGTTAGCCCAAATGTGTAGGCATCTCTCCATCTGATTTCCAGTTCATCCATCCTGTCTTCGAGGTAGGCTTCGCCTATGTCGAAGAGGCTGGTTTCAAGCAATGGCATCCTGAGCTCTGTTTCGGTGTCGCCGTCTCTACCATTGAACTCTGACACCTTTCTCAACACTCTTCCATCGTGTTCGACGAGAAGAAGACCAAAGTAGGCTATTCCCTTCCATTCTTGGCCGGTCAGCTCCTTGTACATTCTGAAAGTTGGTCTAACTATCCTGTCCATTACTTCCTCTTCTTCTTCCCTGCTCATCCATGGAGACTGTGCCACTCCAACCATCCCGCCAGTGTTCAGGTTAATGGTCAGGGGCAGAATATTCTCGAGCTGTCTGGAAGATGGCCCAAGCTTGTGCATGCTCTGGCAGTATCCGTTGACGTACTTTCGGAAGAACTTAAGATCAGGTGAATCATCATCATAGGCTTTCTTGTCTTCGCATGCGGTACCAAAGGGAACCATCGTCCTTTCGTTCTTCAAGACATAGAAGCTTTCCTCACATAAGACGTTCTCTCTTTCGTCGATTTCGACGTTTCCGTTACATGGGTCCAGTAGTAACTCACCTATTCTCCTCTCTTTCATTATTGCTCTGACCGCCCACTTCGCCTGCTCTCTTGAGTCACATACTATCGAGCCCTTTCCCTCAGCGTAACCGTCGTATTTTACGACAACGTTCTTGCCGCTATCATACATTTCGTCGACATAGTCAAGTGCAGCCTTGTAGTCTTGGGGATAATAGAAGTTTCTATGGTTTGGGATCGGAACATTCGCCCTCTTCATCAAATCCTTCTGCCAACACTTGCTTCCCTCCAACCTCATACAAAACTTCGGTGCGCCTATTATACAGTCAACGCCCATTTCGAGGCCTTTGTCGACTATTCCAAGAGAAAGACAGTCTTCAGGACCCACCCAGATCTGCTTGATCTCCTTTTCAAGGGCGAACGCAAGCACCTCCTCCACAAGAGCCATCTTCTCACGAGTCTTGGCATCATATCTATCAACCCCTTCAGCCTCCTTTGCCATCATCGAAGACATCCTTTTCTTGCCGATGTCCAATAGGGGGACACATTTTGGAATCAGGTAGGTGCCAGCATTGCCTGGAGCGATGTAGACCCGGTCTATCCTTGGATCCTTTTGGAGAGCGAACCCCATAGAATTCTCTCTACCACCCTTTCCAACGACTAGGACTTCGACCACAGCCAGCCACGCCCCAAACATATGTGGGATTCATTCATAGATCCTCCCCTTTTCTTCAATACCATCGCAGAACATCTTCCATTTCCTATTTATCAGCATGTTAGCGTAAGGCGTAGGATATTCTCTTGTGACACATCCAAGACACAACTGGTCTCTGTGGAATCCACTTGCCTTCAAGAAACCCTCTACACTTTGATAGTTCAAACTGTCTACACCAATTTCTTTAGCGATCTCATCCTCTGTCTTCCTGGCTCCAATCAGTTCTTTGAATGTGGCCATGTCGATGCCGTAAGGGCAGACGCTGACTATCTTCGGGAACGTAATAAAGAGGTGAATTTCCCTCGCAAACCTCTTAATCTCCCTAATGGTGTTGCGTGTGGT
Source organism: uncultured Nitrososphaeria archaeon (assembly GCA_964448685.1). Taxonomy (GTDB): domain Archaea; phylum Thermoproteota; class Nitrososphaeria; order JACIWG01; family JACIWG01; genus CAYUWR01. The sequence continues at coordinate 13,683 of CAYUWR010000025.1, read as the reverse complement.
GTCGCCTCGGACGATACTGTCGTCAATACATCCAATGGCCTTCCCCCTCAAACGTTCTCCCGCTATCGTAATCTTTCTCTTTATAGTCTGCACCCTCTCTTCAGGCGATTCTATGAACGCCCTCTCCGAAACAAACTTGTCCCTTCTAACAGCTCGCTCCCATTCGATACCCGTCTCGTCGTGGAAGCCATATGTCGCATCGTCCGCAGTTTCAGGAATAGAGATGACAGCATCCAGCCTTCTGACTACATCAGGGTTCTCCCTCGCCAGGCTTCTCCCAAACTCTTCTCTGGCCTCATAGACATATCTGCCGTTGGATAGCAAGGATTCAGGCCTCGAGAAATACGCTATCTCAAAAGCACAGAAGGCCCTCTTTCCTGACGCAACCCTCCTTCTTTCCACGCCATCTCTTGTCACAAGAACACATTCACCAGGTTCAACGAACGAGTCAAATTCGAAACCTCCCTTCTCAAGAGCAGGAGTCTCGGAGGCGAAAACATATTTAGTCCTGTCATGATCACATCCGAGACACAACGGCCTAATGCCACATGAATCACGGAAGGCAAACAGGTCATCACCCTTCAGCCCAACAATCGAATACGCACCCTCTATCTGTCCCATGCAGTTCTCAACAGCAGAAAACATATCCCCTCTAGTAAGCTCCAAAATCAGTTTCTTGTTGATAAGTTCAGTGTCGGAAGATGTGGACAACGGACCCATACAGGAGGTCACCTCAAGCTTCAATTCATTGGTATTCACGATGTTGCCATTATATGATATGGTTACATTACATCGACCATCTGGCTCAATATAGGGTTGAGTATCGCTGATCAGAGATGCTGGATCACTTCTGCCAAAGGTGCTGTATCTCGTGTTGCCCAGACCTGAGGACCCAGGCAATATCTGCCAGAGACTAAGCCCCGCGCTCTTCAAGCGTGACTCTAGCTGATCCAGAGGTGGAACAAGACCAAGCCCACCATAACCAAAGAATCTCTTATAGTGGGTTACAATCTTCCATGATTGATGACCGCGATGGTTTAAAGCCCTTAAGCCCCAGTAGACGTCCAAGAATACGGGGTCTTCCCCCAAGTCCAAGACTCCATAGACGCCACAGGCCACCTAAGCCATCACCCTTCCCACGTTCCAAGAAAAAGCAGCAGCCCTATATTTGTCTTCTTAACATAAGCTTGCAAAATCCGACGATAGTCCACAAACAGACTGAAAGATTTTGCAAGATTCTCCTTACCGGCTTAAGACTATTTCTTGAGAAGCGCTATCGTTTCTTTCATAAACTGGGGCAAGTCAGTCGGCGTCCTCGATGTGACTATGTTACCGTCTACAACAACCGCCTTGTCCAGATAGTTTCCACCGGACATGATAATATCATCCTTTATACCAGCGTAGCTGGTCAAGGTTCGTCCTCTGACGGCGCCTGCCGAAATAAGTAGCTGGGGGCCATGACATATTGCGGCAACAACCTTACCGTCTTCCAAGAACCTTTTCACGATCTGAACAGACTTAGGATGCTGCCTAAGCCTTTCCGGTCCTCTTCCACCAGGTAGGATAAGCCCAATGTATTCGTCAGGCTCGACATAATCAAGCTCAAGGTTTGCAACCATGCCTATCCCATGTTTTCCAACAACTGTGCCAACCTTAGGAGCTGCGACATCGACTTCGAAGCCTTCTTCGATCAACCGGTAGTATGGATAAAATGCTTCCGCGTCTTCAAAGCCGTCTCCTAACAACATCAGAATCTTCTTCATGACCGTATAATCAAGGTTCACCTTATTTTAATCTTCCTGATTTCAGGCCACAGTCATTCAGATCTTGGAATCGAACTTAAGATGTAATTCTCGCATTTGTTCTTGAAGAATCTTTTACCCGATGTCAAAAACTTTTAGATAAGCTTTCTTAAAGGCAACAACCTGCCTAGGAGATGCAGAGAAATTGATAGCCCGCACGAAAATCAACAATGGGACATTAATCCTACCGAAGGAGCTCACCGACAGATATAGGATCGAGAATTCCATGATAATGCTTGTGCCAATGGACGACGGCATCTTCATAAAACCGATCCCAAAAGACTTCATATCAACAGATGAAGGGAAATTGGAGCAGCAGGCGATAGATAACGAAGTGAACACAATTATCACAGTTCTTTATAGTACAATTGAAGACGCCCAAGCCAAAGGGGCGAAAACCCACCACATACACCACGAAAGAATGTCATAGACATCCAAAACCTGCCAGGTATGTTTCTAAAGTAGGGGCTGTATTGACACCACCCTCGAACTTGAATGTGATGAAGTGAAATCGACAGAACCTCCTCGAATCTTTTAGCCTTCAGGCGGGAGAATGTCAAATTAGACATAGACGACCCAATTAAGGCCGACAACAAAACATTTATTACCGAACGAACGGAAAAATCCTCCAGTCCAGATTCGCCTAACGGTGGGGTGTCGGAGCGGCTACGAAACCGCCTGCAGAGCGGTTCTACAGGGGTTCAAGTCCCCTCCCCACCTCCAGAAGGCTTCTGATGTACAAGGCCTCCAGGATCTTTTCCCAAAACCTCGTTTAGCCTATAGTCCATGAAGGCGACGGGCACCAAGAAAATAACATACAACACCATAAACGTCGACGCAAGATCGGTTCATAGACGACTTACTGGGCTAGATATGCCGACATAATTCCAAGATCTCCAGTGTCCTTAGGGAACACATAGTCTGCCCAACATCATCCTCGGCTCATATCCATATATTTACACGGACGTTCCAGCATCACATATGGTGTACGCGAAACCAAACTGCCGATTGCGGTCGCCTAATTTGGTTGAGCAACCCTCTTTAAATAGATCCTCTAACAGACTCTATCATAGACATGTACACTTCCAAGCTTGACATAGATTTTGTCAAACACTCCACGCGTTTCAAGTGCACAAGATGTGCTAGATGCTGTTCTCTTGATGTCCTGTTAGACGAAGACGAGATCAGAAAACTGGGAGAATCGGTTGACCTGAAGTGGCGTACGACAAAGAAACTTTTCAATGGCTCTTCCCTTGTGTGCTGTTTCTTGAAGGCGAAAACGTGCACAATTTATGACAAACGTCCGAAACTCTGTCGGGCGTATCCATTTACAGCAATATCTGAGAACGAGGTGAGAAAACTTCATGCACACATCCCTTCTTCTGCGGTTAGAGTTTTAGGAAAAGATGGGACTAGTTTTCTGATAATGTATGATGATGAATGTCCAGGCATAGGGAAAGATGGCGCTGTCGATTGGCAGGAGATAGTGGACCTGACAGCTGACAGATAGTGGACCGGATAACCCTTTGATGTCAGAAATCAGAGACTTATGGCAAGTCCAGATCTATTTGAACAATTGGAAAGGATGGCTTTCAACTTGGCAAGAGTAAGTTTCCGAGGGCCCAGAGTGGGCCCTCATCAGCCGAATTCATCGTCCAAGAACCAAAGATGGATAGACAATTTCGGCCGCGATTTCCGCTCCTATCAAGTATATAACCCTTCTTGTCTATATCGTGTTAAATAACACGGTATAAGGTATGAATTGAAGTACCATAAACATTGTCATGTGAAGCTCTTGACCTTCAAAGGCTATTAGAGATGCTACCAAGAGACGAAGCCATATGAGTAGATCGAAGAATCTTGGATAATGGTAGCAGCCACTTGATGGCGTATGTCATGTTATCTCTGGATCAGTTAGCTTAACATATTAAAGCCTAAATAAGAGGAGAAGAGAATATAGAGAGGTTAAGATGACTATTTACAAGAGCGAGGACCTAAAAGCCGAGACTGTTAGGGCTGGCGCCCAGAGAAAGATTGTGGTTGGAAATGAACTTATGCTTGTCCTCTGGAACTTTGAACCAAACCAGACATCAGCTCCACATAGCCATCCGAATGAACAACTGCTTTACGTGATAGAGGGGGAGGGTGAATTTCAGTTGGAAACGCAGAAGACAAAATTGAAGGCTGGAGACATAGTGCACATTCCACCGAACGAACCTCATGGATTTGTCGCCATAGGGGACAAGCCGCTGACAATCATTGACATATTTCATCCTATTAGAGAAGATTTCCTAAGAAAGGGGAAATAAATACTGCAGATCGACGCTATATTCTAGGCTTCTTCAGAAAGTCTTCTCTTATGGGGTAGAAGACATCGATTTCAATCACAGGCTTGCCTGACACCACCTTTCCACCATGTAGGACGTTTGAAGGCACATGGGCGATACCACCTGCGCTCAAGACAGACTTCTTCTCGCCTATCTGAAATTCTAGTTCGCCTTCGATGACGTACACCATCTGCTCATTTGGATGATTATGAAGAGGCAGCCCCTGGCCTGGGTCGATATTGTAAACTACGAGCATGATGTTGTTGCCTGTCACAATCTTTCTTCTAATTCCAGGCTTCACATGTTCTTCTTCTATCTCTTCTATCTTGTAGAATGCCATCTTCCGCCCATACGCGGCAACTGGATGTCTATAAAGTTTGAGGGAACTTTGGCTGGCTCCTTCTCTCGTTTTCAGATTGTTTTTGAGATGATTCAGCTGTGTAACGTCAGCTTCATGATCACTACTTAGCTGTAAACCGTCATCGCCGGTCATTTCATGTGGTTATGTTGATCGGATTTCGTCTTCTAACCATCATCATCAGAATATATTAAAATACTATGACATGCATAGTCAAGCAAGAGGAGGTATTCGCATGGAGAAATCGAAGAGGGATAATGCGAAGGCCCTTTTGATCGCCATGGTAGTACTATTGGCCGGCTTATCGGTCGCCCTTCTAGGACTGTTCTCGCTGCAAATGGACGAGAACGCACAGTTATCCAAACAGCTATCCGAGATGAAAATGAAATATAATGATCTGAGTTCATTATACAGTGACTTATCAAGCAGATATGATCAGATGAAGGAAGATTACGCTAAGCAGCTTCAGGTCGCAAGCAACAACTATAATGAGCTGAAGGCCAAATATGATGGACAACAGTCAGACTATTCAAGCATGAAGCAACAATATGATGACATGAAAGCCGGATATGATGACATGAAGAGCAAATACGACGAAATTCTGAAGTCTTACAAGAGCCTCCAAACGTCCTACTCCAGCCTACAGACGTCTTATGAGGAGATGAAGAAGAAATTTGACACGTTGCAGTCATCCTATGACAGCCTCAAAAGTTCATATGACAAGTTGGAGGCATCCTACGAAAGTCTTCAATCTTCCTATGACGATCTACAGGCAATCGTTAGCTTGCAGAAGAGCAGTGTCCTGGACAAGGATAAGACGGTTGATCTCGACCTCAATGAAACAAAGACAATCTCGTACGACACCCCCTACGCGGGATATATCATAGTAAATTTTACGTCGACGCACCATGTTTACCTGAGAATATCGAGTAGTTATTCTGGCACAGAATATGCCCGCTATCCATTAGAAGGCACAGCTACTTCCGGATTCTTCAAGATACCTGTCTTCAAAGGAATAACACGTGTCATCATAAGGAACCCCAACTACTTTGTCACCGCCACAGTCTTATATACCATCACCTACGTCTACTAGCCTCGACCGCTGACACTTCCACTTTCTACAGGAGATATTCGGCGTAGCCCTCATAGCGTGTGCTTCACCAAATATACCCTGTGCGTTCCGAAAGAACTCCTCAGATTCTTGCTGACACGATTTTGAATCTCCTGAAGTTCTTGATAGATTTCTACATTGGTAGGCTTGGGAGAAGACAGAGTCCTGCTGTCCACTATAACATATCTGTCGGTTATTTCTTGGATAGTTGTTCTTTCTCCGACGAAATTAGCATAGGACCATAGAGCCTGTAGGGCCGCGCCAAAGGCAGCACCCTCCTCATTCATCAAGCAGACGACCTCGGTGTTGAAGACGTCGGCTGCTATCTGACGCCAATTCCTGTTCTTGGAGCCCCCACCTGTCAGCCTTATCTGCTTAGGCTTAATACCCATGCTTCTCATCCTATTCAGCCCATAGTTCATTCCCAATGTGACTCCTTCCATTGCCGCCCTTGCGAAGTGTGGAATATTGAATGTCCTACTATTCAGGCCATAGTATACTCCAGTTCCATCAGGCACATTAGGGGTTCTTTCACCTTCGAAGTATGGGAGGAGAATGAGGCCATCTGAGCCAGCCGGAACCTCTTCAACCGCCTTCGCAAGCGCCTCATAGGACATGTTGAAAGCTTGCCTCACAAACTCAGTCGCCACCGTGACATTCATTGTGCACAACAGCGGCAGCCACGCGTTCGTTGAATCACAGAAGGCAGCTATTTCACCCACCGGGTCTACGAGAGGGATTCTCGAATAGGCGTAGATGGTCCCAGAGGTGCCTAGACTTGCCGTCACAACTCCCTCGCTGGTGTTGCCTGTGCCTATCGCGCCCATCATATTATCTCCGCCTCCAGCGCTGACTAGAACGTCGTCAGAGAAACCAAACGCCCTCGCTATGTCTTTCTTGACGAAGCCCACATGTTTGTCTGATGGTTGAATTGGCGGCAGCTTATCTCCCAGTTCAGGATCAATCGCTTCCACAACCTTCTTCGACCAAGTTCTTGTCCTAACATCCATTAGAGCCGTACCAGACGCGTCACCATACTCCATGGTCTTGGCTCCAGTCAGATAGAAGTTCAGGAAATCGTGTGGAAGTAGAACAGTCTTGAGTCTAGCGTAGTTGTTGGGTTCATGCCTTTTCAGCCACAGAATCTTTGGGGCGGTGTATCCAGGCAGAATCGCGTTTCCTATGAGATCGATCACAGACCTTCTCCCTCCCAATTTTCTCTCTAAATGTTTACATTCCTCTATAGTGCTCGTATCATTCCAGAGCTTGGCTGGTCTTATCACTTTCCCATTTTCGTCGACCGGAACGAGACCATGCTGTTGGCCGGAAACCCCTATAGCCTTCACATGTGACGGCTCGATCTTGGCTTCCTTCAGTGCCATCATGATCGTTCTACGCATTGCCTTAATCCAGACAGAAGGCTCTTGCTCTTTATGGCCCGGTGGCAGGCCTTCTAGAAGCCCATAGCTTTCTGTCGCTTTGCCAACAACTGATCCACTTTCGCCATCGATTACTATTGCCTTCGTGCTCTGGGTTCCGTTATCTATTCCTACAAAATAAGCGTTCTTGAGCAAGGCCAGCTCTTACGTGCCCAGCGAAATATTTAAGATTTTACTGTCATGATATTGTATGTGCGAGCTGCAATTTCCCTTTCCATTCTCGCCTATGAGGAAGAAATGAGGAAACAAGTTGGATCCATTGCTCGCTCAAGACCCTTTTATGCCATCAAGGAGCTTGTCGAATGGGGTGGGCTGCACAGTCTACACTTGGATGTCATGAGACCTTCCTTGATTCGAAATAGAACGGTGTTTTCCATCGAATTAATCCACGAGCTACATCAACACTTTGGCAAAACGATCAACATGGACATCCATTTGATGACAAAAGAACCAATCCTGTTAATGAAAGAAATAAGCAACTTCATAGAGCCACATAGTAGACCCAATATCTCGGCTACTACTCAGCTCGAAGCATTCCACGCGGCAGATGAGGCCATAGAGGCCCTGAGAAATCTCAGAAGCATGGGATATAAGGCGGGAATCGGACTCGACCTACAAACCGATATTCGAAGACTTACTCCAGAGATAGCAGACAATGCCGATATGATCCTTATCATGTGCGTACCGATGGGCAAAGGAGGCCAAAAATACGATGAGCAATCGACAGATAAGATCGTATATGTATCAAGATCTTATGCTGGGAAAACCATCGAAGTCGATGGAGGAATAGACAAGGAGAATGCGGTGAAGGCGATCAGGGCAGGCGCAAGAGTCTTGGTGATCGGCTCATACATCACAGGCAACAAGAAACCTTTGGGCGCTCTCCAAGAGGTTGCCAAGTTACTGGAATCGTCTTGGCCAGGAGAATAGGAGGCAGTTTAACCATACTATACGTCTTGGCTGTGCGCTTATGACAACACACTTATAAGCAAGTTCACAGATCCAACAAAAAAGGAGGTGTTAACGACAACGTCTTATGAGTCACCAGCAAGAGGCATATCTGAAATCTTGAAGGAGAAAGGATACCAGATTGCAGACTCTTTTGGGAAGAAGGTGGACACACCTCGCGGGGATACTGTGGGCATTTTGAAGATATTGCCGCCTAAGAAGGGTCTTTTCGGCAAAAAAGAACAGGAACCAGTCTTCCTCGGAAAGATAATGACGAGAGACTTTTACACCGGTTCCACGTCTAAGTGGGTCTTTGAAGTCTATGGAAAAGACCATCTAGCAGACGCCGAAGAAATCATTAAAGCTTTGAAGTCAAGATATGAAAAGGTTGAAATAAGGATTGACTTGAAATAGGTCACAGGAAAGCTACTTTCTCAGGACACAAGGTTGCTGCCTACATGCAGACCGTAATCGCTTGCAGCGCTTAGAGCAGAAGATTTTGACCTGCCACTGCAAGATCTTGAATCTCCGAATAAATTAAGATCCACTTTTACCAAATGTACCAGATGTACCAAAAAGAAGAATTGATACCACCCAGAAAAGCAGCCAGGATTCTTTGCGTCAATCAAAGAACATTGCTAAGATGGGCAAAGGCAGGCAAGATAGGGTCTGTCATGCTACCATCTGGGTTCAGACGCTATTACGAAAATGAGATACAGGAGTTGGCAGCAGGCAAATTCAAGTCGAGGTCGAGGCGTGATCCACGTGAATCCAAAAAATGACGTATGGCTTAAGGCTTGGGGCCTGTCAGAAAACGACTCAGCCGAGAGCAATAAGAAACAAGGAAGTGGTCTGATCGTCAACCGCAACGATTCGGCAAGTGGTCGCAGGAGAGCTAACTCAATCTTTGATCCGATCGTCACAAGCCAAGCCCACGAACCATCTAAAGGCGGAAGCGTCTTCAAAATGTTGGAGGAGGATAAGAACTGCGTGGAGGCGACTAGAAAAAATCTGTTCAGTTTACGAGATCGAAGCCCTTAGAAGCCTGCATTTGACCAAGCAAAAAGAGCCCTTTCCGCCATTCACGCTCCGAAGCCTCAGTCAAGGGTATCGGCTGCGATCGTCTAACCATAAAAACACGTCTATCTAAGAATATGGGAGCAAAAGCGTAGGAAAAGTATCAAGGTTGGACCTGCAAACGATACCACCTGATAACAGACGTGCAGTCCTCCCTACACCAGAAAGCAACAAAGTACTCATCCAGATCCTCTTGGATGATCGAAGGACATCCAAAGCTCAATTGATGGAACTGCGCCACCATATCAGCCCCTTGTAGGTGGATCGCCTGTTTGGACGTCATCTCCCATAAAGGAATTTCAAACTCAGTGGACAAGCCTTCATCTGTGAGCTTCGACAGGTTAGCTAACAAGGCAGGTCTTTTGGAGCTCCGATAGACAGTCAGTATTCTGCTTTCGCCCACGTACGAGGGTGTACTCGTTTGGCCATACATTTCTGTCTGCTTTGGTCGGCTGAAGTTTCTTCCTCCATCATCGGACAACGCGTAATGCACAGGCAGATCTTCGTTCTTAGAAAGATGGTGGCTCCAGCACATACTCAGCATCTTTTTACCTTCAAGTCGAATCATCTTTTGTTCCCAATATACAATATCGTGCGTTGGGCTTTCCATCACGTCAACGTAGTTCGGCCAAGTCACACCTCTGTCGTAAGAGACCAACGCTATCGCCTTGGGGCCATGGCGAAAATTTCCATCAAATGAAGGCAGAGTTGATGTGGGCCAGAGCAACCTACCATCATGACATTCGACTATTGGCGAACACATTTCAAGTGGGCAGCCTTTGATCGGTACGTCCACCATCTTAGGTTCGGTCCAATGGTACCCCCTATCCTTAGAATATACAATAAACGGGTCGGATTCAATCCATCCTAGGGTGGCAGGATTGCTCAATCCGATTTCAGGATCCTCTCTTTTGAAGAATTCGCCTATGCCAATCAATGTTCCGTCAGACAGCATGCTGATCCTACAATCTGACGATACCCTCCTTTCTGCCGGATGGCTATAGAAGGGCCCCTGAAGCCTCCAAGTGAAGCCTCTGTCCTCGGAGTGACTCATGACAGCCCTACAGTCTATGGCTTCCATGGCAGAACCCAAGACGAATGCGCACAAGATTTCATGATCTCCCACCGAGACGAGACTCGGAAAGAACGCATGTAGGCTGCGAAGATACGGTTTCGGGTTCTTATAGACAAGGCCGGTTCCCAGTACAGTTATCGTAGGCATGATCAACCATCTACTTTTGCATAGATCGCGCCCTTATTAGGCCTTTATGGACAATCCAGACTTATGATAGAATGTCTTAGTCTTCGACTCCGCCTGCTTATGCTAACGTTTAGTGGCTTATAACCAACCTCCACAAACAAGATCAGTATACGCTGTTAGAATTTTTGCACCATCAACTTGATTATCCGCAAGAGTCACTCTACTTATACCATGTGGTTGAAAGGCAAGAAAGAAGACAAAAGAAGGCACGATCTAGGTGATGTGGTAGATAAAGACAATAACGACGGTGTATGTTTCTAAGACATTTTCCACTTTCACGGTTGGAACCAGGAGGATAAAGTCCGCGGTCGGATATTGGTTTAGTATTTTCGTCATAGCTAATCCACAAAGGTTAAATATCATAAGCATATTTGACATTGTGGCCAATTTTGTATGCCACGTGCGATCGTCTTGATTAACGTTGATATGGGCTCTGAACTGGATGTGCTGAAGGCTCTAAGAAAGATTGAGGGAGTTGAGGAGGTTTTTGCCGTCTATGGAGTCTATGATGTCGTGGCAAACGTGAAGGCTGAGACGCTTGATAGACTTGACGAGATGATCACCAAGCAGATCAGAAAAATCGAGAACATAAAGTCGACTACCACAATGATCGTGATCGAGGAGTCAAGACTTGGTCTTGAATGGATAAGGACCTAGAAGGACCGACAGCTGTCTTGATCGAAGCCTCCAGCTGGAAGTATATATCAACGTGGCCTACAACATGCTCCTTTCAACTTCTCCTATGGACTTGTCCACTACATCTACGATCTTGTCGATTTCCTCTTTTCTCACCGTCAGAGGCGGCGACAAGTATAGTATATCGCTCATCACACCTAAATCGAAAGCCTTCGTGCCAAAGATGACTACACCCTGTTCGAGTGCAAGTTGGGCGATCTTTGAGCCCACGTTCTCTTCATCTCGAAATATCTTCTTGGTCTTCTTGTCTCTGACTAATTCAACGCCCACAAGCAGCCCTTTACCTCGAATGTCTCCGATTATCTCATGCTTCAGTTCAAGCAACCGCTTCATCAGGTACCTGCTCGTCTCTCTGCCTTTTTCCACAAGCCTTTCGCTGACGATCACATCGATGTTTGCTACGCATGCAGCGCAAGCAAGAGGATGGCCTCCAAATGTGTGCCCATGCTGGAATATCCTGTTGGTCTTCTCGAATTCTTCTTCAACTTCTTTTTTCGCAACAGCTGCGCCCAATGGTACATAGCCGCTTGTTATACCTTTTCCGACGACCATGATATCGGGCTTCACACCGTAATGTTCGATAGCGAACATCCCACCGGTCCTGCCGAAGCCGGTTAGAACTTCATCTGCGATGAATAGAATCGTGTATCGGTCGCAGACTTCCCTTATTATTTTGTAGTATTCTTTCGGAGGAGTTATTCCAGCTCCAGTTAAGCCGACGATCGGTTCCGCGATAAACGCGGAGATGGATTTGGCGCCTTCCACTTTTATCACATATTCTAGGGCTCTTGCGCAGTCAAGGTCGCAGCCTGGGTATTCTTTGCCAAAAGGGCACCTGTAACAGTAGCACGGCACTATATGTGGAAACTTGATCAACAACGGTTCAAAGACTTCTCTTCTGATCGGATGCCCTGTGCAGCTCAGAGCACCCAATGTCGCACCATGATAAGACATCCATCTTGAGACAACTCTATATCTTTCTCTGTCACCACGTAGGTAATGGAACTGTCTTGCGATCTTTATCGCTGATTCAACTGCTTCCGAGCCGCCGCTTACAAACCACACCTTCTCCAGACCTGCTGGGGTGATGCTGGCCATCTTCTTCGCAGCCAAAGCCGTGACCGGACTTGACGCGTAGATTACGGTACTGAAGGACAGTTGGTCGATCTGCCTTTTCATCGCCTCGTTTATCTTCTTGTTACCGTAGCCTACATTTACTGCGGTAATACCAGATACGGCATCGACGTATTCTTTCCCGTCCACGTCATACAACTTGCAACCCTCTGCCTTCTTTACTACCAGTGGCCTTTGCGCGTAAGTTCGCGGACTACAGAAATGATGCCAGACGTATTCCACATCCGCTTCCTTGATCCTCTGAGCTTCCTCTTTCTCCATAGCATGATTGCGATGAGCCTATTATTTATCGATTTAACCCTGTTATTTTTCGATCTACGACAGGGCATGATCGTCTTCTCCTAGACCTCTAAAGACCTGGTGGGCGATAGGCTGCCCATGCTTTTCTCAGAGCAAACCCTAATGGATCGTTATTGATAGCTTTATGTAAGCTGAGAGCCGTACATGGGATGGGCCTTATCAAATTTTTGGATGCACTTAGATAAACTTTTTTTATGTCGGTACTTAATCCGCCTTCTTCGTTTACTGTTTGAAGGAGAGTCGACACTGTTGACCGTACATGCCAAGATAAGGGGTGGCAATGTCAACATACCTGTACCTCTTAGGCAGAGGTATAAGATGTGGGAAGGTACGGTCATGGAACTGGTTCTATTAGAAGACGGCATACTACTCAAACCTTTGATCGAGAAAAGAGGACGAAATGAGATGATCGACAAGTATGTGCCAAGAACACAGATCGTGGAAAGTGAGATTGTTGCCTTGGTATCTGAGCTGACAAAGCATCCGAATAATGAATTGATAATTGAGGAAAAATGTCCAAGATAATGAAGTGCAGCCTTCCCGCAATCATGACATGACTTATGGGATGCCGTTAGACAAAACCATTCAGCGGAAAGCACCTGTCTTCAGTGTAGGTTAGGTAGTTTCTTACGCAATCTGCAACCAACTTGGTTGTTGCATGGTATCATATGATGATATCAACCAATACATGTGGCAGCCTGTTCTGAAAATATTCAACATTTCACGCGTGAACTTGTTCGGATAAACGAAACAAACAAGCTCATTTACATGATACCCGTTCTAGGGAGCTGATGATACGTGCTTCCGCTACTCCGTAGGTAGTCCGCCATCGAACAGGAGAATTATGTTATCTAGGCATTTGTTGAAAAGGAACCGAAGCTAACCGAAAAATTAATTTAACCCATGCGACAGCCCCCAGTATCGAGGGGGTTTACTGTGTCTGCGACAGCAGTACCAGCCGTAACCTCTACTGGCCAACCTGTGTTGATACTTAAAGAGGGTTCTACTCAGACAAGAGGCAGAGAAGCTCAAAGAAACAATATCATGGCAGCCAAGCTGATAGCGGAGATCGTGAGGACTTCTCTTGGCCCAAGGGGTATGGACAAGATGCTCGTCGACAGCCTAGGAGACGTCACGATCACAAACGATGGAGCAACAATCCTAAAGGAGATCGACGTACAGCATCCAGCAGCCAAGGCGATGGTTGAAATCTCAAAGGCAACAGACAAC
>CAYUWR010000024.1:0-3232 GCA_964448685.1 uncultured Nitrososphaeria archaeon | reverse complement strand
CACCCTGTAGTCTACTTGGGCGCCTGCCATAATGATCACGTCAGCGTCAGCCAGAAGCCTAGGCTCACCACTAGCCGCACCAACAACACCAACAAAGTTAGGATGAGGCCTATCAACAGAACCACGATCCCAAATAGGTGTTACGATCGGTATACCGGCAAGCTCGCTTAGCTTGAGCATGGCTTTCTGGGCCTTTGCATAGAATACACCAGTACCGGAAACGAGAAGAGGACGATGGGAGTCTCGTATGAGCTCGACCACCTTCGCTACAAGGTCGAAATTGATCAGCACCGTATGAAATGTGGATGCGCTCCTACGGAGATCCCTTCCAATTAGAGGGCTGTCTATCACGCCGTCCATCACGTGAGCTGGTATGGTTAGATGTACTGGTCCATATCGACCTGATAGTGCAATCGAGAGAGCCTGTCTTGTTGCAAACTGGAGTTCATCAACGTGATTTACAGCTCTTGAAAACTTGCATATCGGAGAAGCGAGTCCAGGTTGGTCAAATTCCTGAAATACACCTTTTCCTGATCCATATCCAACGGATGCGCCTGTTATGAGAAGTACCGGTGCGCCATCGAAGTATGCGTTCGCGATCCCAGTTAATGCATTGACATGGGCTACCCCACTGCTAACAGCGCAAACACCGATATTTCCAGTGAGTCTCGAGTATGTGTCAGCCATGTAGGCTGCTGCCTGCTCATTGTGAGTGTCCACAATCTTGATACCTGCCTTCTTACATGACAGATAGAAGGGATCTAAGCCATTGCCACAAAGTGTTGATATCCACGTGACGCCGTATCTTTGAAGCTCAGATACTAAGAGATCTGATCCTTTAAGATGCATATTGAAACCTCAAGAGTCAGATAATCGATGGCCTAATAAGTCTTTCGTAGGCCGCCATCTAAGAAATAGGATCATGGCCATGTGAAGCTGATTCCCCAATAGCTCGTGTCTTTTTTGCAAAAAACTTCTTTTTGTCTACGTTTGTCTGCAAATAGTAAGATCTACAAAAGGTTTATATAATGATATCTCTCATTCTATAAGAACATGTCCGAACAACAAAAGGTTTCGAGACGCAAATTCTTATACTATGGAATCGGGGGTGCTGCTGTTGTTGCCGGAGGTGCTGCTGCAGCCTATTACCTGATGCAACCGTCTTATCCGACACCTGAACAGGATCCGCTTTATTATGCCCAGTGGCCTTATCGTCCTGACATAGTCCTCGACAACATACATGAGTTTGAAAGACAATTCGCGCCTGAGAAAGTAAACCAAGCCGTGATCGCTGGCGACTATGCCACCCAGATCGAGACAAAGTTGATAGCGGGCGCCAAAGATATCGATACTTGCTATGCTGCCATGTCATCCGCTGAAAGATGGTATGAGGCAGGATGGATACGCAACATAGAAGACATGGAGCCAAGAAAGGTGGGAGACGTGGAGGTGCTTTATAGCTGGAAAGATGCAAAGGCAGCTCTGCCTGAAGGGGTTTGGAAGTCGATCTGCGCGGTTACAGATGGCAAGCCGCTTGGCTTACCTTACTTCCAATCGACATTCGGAAACATCCTGACGAATGAAAAACTTCTGGAAGCAGGTGGTTATGCGGACACCAAGACTAAGACTTCATTCTATCCAAAGAACTACCAAGAGCTATACGAACAATGTGAGGCAATGCAGAAGAAAGGTGTAGCCAAGAGCCCGCTATTGAAGAGGTGGGGAAGCGAAGTTTTCCAGATGCCGCATGTAGCTCAGATAGAGTCAATGGCTCGCGGCGATCCGGTCTTCGATAAGAATATGGATCCTGTCTTTGATGTGAACACACCCTATGGTGAAATGCTGAAGGACTGGCAGTGGCTATACGAGAAGGAGATTGTTCCGCGTGGAGTACTGAACATAACTGAAGGAGATAACATAACATGGTTTGAAACAGGAGAATATGCCTATACTGAACAGCACACATACGATATCTTCACGTTCAACGACCCTGCGCTATCAAAGGTGGCGCCTTATTGCAGCATCGTACCACCATTGACCAAAAACTCGCCTATCGGTTACCTTTTCTGTCCTGTATATGTGGTGACCAGTAAGCAACAATCCGATTGGAGACTGGCCAGAGTACACAGGTTGGTACAATTCTTTGGCTTCAAAGACAAGAATGGTACGTTCTATCGACATAAGGCCTGGATGCTGTTGACGGGAGTGGGCTCACCATACCCCGCCGTCTATGAAGACCCAGAAGTGATAGAATCGATGTCCAAGCGGGTATATAGGCAGGAAGACATAACCACAATGAAGAAGCTGATAGAAGCAGCGTGGCTGCCAGAATACTACAAGGTTGCCTGGATACAGGAATGGTTCAACGATCAGCAGACTGTACTTCAGCAATGTGTCCAGAAGCAGATCACCGTCGAAGAAGCAATAAACAAAATGCGAGCCAAAGCTATCGAACTGAAGAAGAAATACACTAAGTGAGAGGATGAAGGCAGAAAAGAAATCCCCTTCCTCCTTTTTTCTTACTGATGAGAGATTTGCGCTCGCTCTGATAATTCCGCTGATCATCTTTGAGCTTGTATTGGTGGCTTATCCGCTTGCCTACTCATTTTGGCTAAGTCTCAACGAGGTGCTCTTTGTCAGGAAGGTATTTGCTTTTATTGGGATTGGAAACTACATATCCGTGTTTACCAATCCTGAAACACCCCACTTCGTGCTGACCACGATACGTATTACTATCGATATCACGGTTTTCACTATATTATTGGGTCTTGGGATTGCGCTCTTGCTAAATGAATCATTCAAGGGCAGAACCATATTGAGAGCCGTCGTACTCTTGCCATGGGCTGTATCAGAATATTGTACCGGAGTCATATGGCGTTTCCTATACAGCGAACAGCTCGGATTCTTCAACAGCCTGTTGATGGTATCCGGCCTGATAGACAAGAACCTTCTAATATTGACCCCGGAATGGGCGCCTGAGTTTGTCTCGATAGCTTTTGCGTGGCATTATACTCCCTTGATCGCCTTCTTCCTTCTAGCCGGTCTTCAAACTGTTCCAGAGGACTTGTATCGGGCTGCGAGGGTAGATGGCGCAGGGCCGATCAAGCGTTTTGTCAAAGTAACCCTTCCCCACTTGAAATATGCCGTCTTGATCAGTCTTATATTGGCTTCAATGGAAGCTGCTAGAGCAACAGATGTCATAATTCTTCTGACCGGTGGTGGGCCAGGAATA
>CAYUWR010000023.1:0-33064 GCA_964448685.1 uncultured Nitrososphaeria archaeon | reverse complement strand
GCTCTGCGCTGCTGTTGTGACTTTGCCTGCTGGATCCTTTGCTGACAGGTTTGGAAGAAAATATCCTATAATGTTAGGTTTCTCTCTATGCTCGCTCTTTCTCTTTGTAGCGTCTCTCTCATCCAACTATCTTCTTGCCTCAGTCTCGATAGTTATCGTTTTTTCTGGTGTCGCCTTCTCCGGGCCTGCCACATCTGCTCTGGTTTCTGAGGCATCAGTTGTGGGACGGACCGCGTTAGGGTTCGGATGGTATTATGCGATATATTCTCTGTCACAGTTTGTCGGCCAGTCTCTTTCAGGTGTGTTCATCGAATCGGTCGGCTATCAGATGACATTCTTTGTCGGATTCATCTTCTGTTCTATATCGCTGATCTTGGCTTGGAAGTTTGTGCATGAGCAATGGAGTAGAAGAGGAGATATCTCTCCCTCATCCTTCGCTGAAGATTTCAAGACTGGGATAGTTCAGCTTAGGGAAAAGCCTGAGCTCGCGAATCTTGCCGTCGGATTATCCCTGCATGGTCTCGGTGTAAACATGTGGTTGACGTTCATTCCCCTGTATGCAAGCCAAGAACAGGGATTGGAGCCCATAGCTATAGGTGTAATCTTGAGTTTGTTCAGTATAAGCGGAGCAATATTTCAGATACCATTCGGCATAGTGGCTGATAGAATAGGCGGTAACAGGATACTTTTCCTACATATTCTATTTTCATCGATCATTTGGTGGCTGTATCCTCTTCTGAACTCGTTCGTTTTGGCACTGCTGTACATGTTTGCTGCTGGTGTGGTAGGGTCCATGGACTTTCCAGCTAGGCGTTCTCTTCTATCGTTTATTTCAGAAGAAAGGTTTGCGACAGCCGTGGGCTCTCTTGATTCTCTAACTCAGATCATAAGCTCAATAGGCCCCTTCCTAGCTGGCGTAGTGTGGCCCATTGCACATTGGGCGCCGTTCGCACTCAGCGCAGTCATCAACCTGATAGGCCTTTTCACGTTACATAACCTTCCAACTGGGCTGCAGCACTAGCATACAGCAAGAAGGCGATAGAAGGCCGCATAGAAGTCTTGGAAATGATAAAATGTTTTGGCCGCAAAAGAAAACATCATATTTTATGCGCAAAAAGACTGTGACAGCTAGTTGATCCGATAAGGTCTTCTATCAAGCTATTCGCGGCAGCCACTTGAGTTAGGCCAACTACCATTATCCTAGAATCGATGCCTGATGTGGGGAAGCCGACGGTGGTAACTGTCAGAACGATCCATTTGTACTGTATCTCTTAAAGCTGTGAGGCGGCACGTTTGATGATTATTTAAGCCTTGTAACTTCACCAAAACGGCGTAGGAAGCCCACATCCTTCAGGGGTGGGAGGATGTCGGGTCAATAAAATCGGTTGCTGGGTAAGTCTATCTTTCCCTCTGAAAGAGCCTTATCTTGAATTTCAGCTTGGTAGTAAACACCTTTTCTGTTGTGAACAGCTTTGCGGCAACATATAGGACTACGATGGTGAATGCTGCAAGATAGGTGAGGTTTATCGCGACAGTGGTATAGTTACCCATCAGTATCTCTTTTGTTGCAACAATTGTGTGGGTGAAGGGTATCGCGTAAAGCAGTATCTGTGCGGGCAGGGACAATGTATTCAAGTCCATGAACATTAGGAGGAGTGCTGGCACCAAGATCACTATGTAGATGTAGCTCATCGATGTCTGTGCACTTCTGACATCCTCTGAGAAGACTGAAAACGAGACTGCAAGCGCCAGCGTGGCCACTATAGATATGAAGAAGACCATACCCAATAGTGCGTAGCCTATTGGTGTGATGCTTAAGCCCAACGCAGAAAGGTCGATCTTCTCTAATCCTGCACCAATGCCGCCAGTCAACGACGTCATATAGTAGTTGAAGCCTATCACATAGCTTATTGTACCCAATATTGCCACAAATAGGGAACCAGAAAGTTTGCCGACGAGGATCGTCACCCTGTTCACTGGCAACGTGAGCAGTGTCTCAAGCGTCTTGGTTTCCTTTTCTATCGCGACTGCCGTAGCTGCCATCGTCATTGTAGTGAACAGCATTATCATGATGACTATGGGCATCATCATTATCTGAGTTGATAGGGTGCCAAAGATCATCTGAGGTGAAAAGTCCAAGACCTTCCCATTAAAGTACGTGTAGTATCCTCCAAGGATTGGATTGGATACGAATGTTGGATCCTTCGAGGGGATACTTCCTGCTATGATTTGAAGAGAGAGGACCTTGTTGAACGCCTCCAAGAAGGATTGGAAGACTGAAGCCTTACCCTGTTCTACGATGCTGAGGGTGCTGATGGCCACGTAGGCCCTTATCTGCCCACGCATTCCCTTGGAAATGTTTTCGGATAAGCCCTTCGGCAGCAGGACAACACCTGACGCATTGTATTGAGGCAGCTTCTGTAGCGCATCATCTAAGCCGTCGCTGTAGTATATTTTGAACTTGAATTCTGGGCTGCCTTCCATAAAGGACTTGAAATATGATGATACTGCACCCTCGTCTTCGTCGACTACGATGATCGAAATATTCTTGGCAGCCTCTTGAGTGGACGAGATTGACGTGTTGAATACAGCTCCAAGTAGGCCAAACATGATCACTGGCATAAGGACTGTTCCAACAAGTATCTTGGGGTCTCTAAGCAGCTCTTTGATTTCTTTTGTTAGAAGGTTGACTAAGGCTCTAGGCAAATTTGCTCACCTTCACAAAGACTTCTTCAAGATTGCTTGAGTCATACTTCTGCATAAGGCCTGTTGGAGACCCCTCTTCCACGACTGCCCCGCTGTTTATCAGCGCAACCCTGCTGCAGACGTATTGAACCTCTAACATGTTGTGGCTTGACAGGAGTACTGTCACATTATACTTCCTGGAGTACTCTCTTATGATATCTCTCACGTTGTGTGCGTAGAAGACGTCAAGGCCGCTTGTAGGCTCATCGAGAATTGCAAGCTTCGGCCTTATCATGAGCGCTCTTGCAACAAGCAGTCTTCTCTTCATTCCCTTACTGTATGTCTTCACTTTGTCTTTGAGCCTGTCTCCGAGGCCTGAAATGCTGGCGCCTTCTTCAGCGAGGGTGTTCAACTGTTGGCTGTCCTTCGCGTAGAAGGAGGCCATAAACTTCAAGTATTCGAAGCCGCTTAGGTTGTTGTAGGCGCCAGACTCTTCCGGCAGGTAGCTGATCAGGCTACGTACCTTCTCAGGCTCTGATGATACATCGTATCCGAAGACCTTCACGGTTCCAGATGTAGGCTTTAGGAGGGTTGCTGTGATCCTTAAGGTCGTCGTCTTTCCAGACCCGTTTGGGCCGATGAGTCCGAAGACTTCATTCTCTGAGATCCTCAGAGACAGATTGTTGACGGCCTTCGTTTGGCCAAAGGATTTGACCAAGCCCACTATGTCCACTGCCACAGCCAAAACTTCACACCCATATAGTCGGCCTCTATGTTCCCTAATAAATCTTTTAAGATATCGCCAGTGTAGGCCACTTGGGTCTCACAGTGAAACTTTTATATCGACCAAAAGCTCCTCAGGCAACGTGATCGGACTTTCAGTAGTTATCCCCACATACAATGAAAGAGAGAACTTGGAGGCTCTAGCGGAGAAGGTTATCGAAGCTTTGAAGGGATTAGATTTTGAGGTAATTGTAGTGGACGATAACAGCCCCGACGGAACAGGCCAGCTGGCAGAAGAGCTTTCATCAAGATACGGCAACTTCAAGGTCGTGCATAGGCCGGGAAAGCTGGGGCTTGGCTCTGCTGTATTGGATGGTGTGAGGGTCGCTGAAGGCAGGTTTGTGAGCGTAATCGATGCAGATCTGCAACATCCTCCAGAGCTACTGAGAAGGATGTACGAAAAGGCTGAAGCTGGAGCCGACATCGTCATCGCCTCAAGATATGTGGAAGGAGGTAGGATGGAAGGATGGTCTCTTGCTAGAAGGATGATCTCGAAGGGCGCCCTATTGCTTTCACATCTTCTATTGAAGAGAACTAGGAAGGTTAAGGATCCTCTGTCAGGCTACTTTATCTTCAAGAAGGATGTTATAGAAGGCGTCCAATTCGAAGCAAGAGGCTTCAAATTACTGGTCGAAATTTTGGTCAAGGGCAAATATGATGTCATCGCCGAAGTCCCATATGTATTCAGGGCGAGGGCGGCTGGAGAAAGCAAGATGAAGACAAACGAGGTCGTAAACTACTTGGAGCAGCTGTTGAGACTGTCGAATTACAGGACGTTCAAGTTTCTGGCAGTCGGTCTCTCGGGTGTGTTCGTGAACCTCGGCCTACTCTTTCTTCTCGTCTCATATGCTGGAGTCTCCGAGTTTCTTGCCGCCATATTCTCCATAGAGGCATCGATAATAAGCAACTTTCTATTGAATGATTTCTGGACCTTCAGGGATAGAAGAAGTGGTAGGTTCATCTATCGGCTTATAAAATGTCACGGCTCTGCCCTTGGCCCCTTGGTCAACTACATAGTCTACGTGATACTGCTCGCGTTAGGCGTCAACTACATGATCTCGGACGGTGTAGGCATAATGCTTGGCTTCATAGCAAACTATATGTTCAGCGAGATGATCGTCTGGAGCTAGAGCGTGGAAAGACATGGCTTCATTGAAGTGGTTCAGAATGGATAGGGTTCGAAAGATAGCCTTGGTTGTCAGCGTCGTGTTGACGGCTGCCTTCGTCTACTCTTCGTTCAGGCTTGCAAGCGAGATGCAGGGAACCATAGGATACGTGTCTGATGAAACATGGTATGTTCCGTCGTCGAGGAACATGCTCAGGGAAATATTCAAGGTTCAACCTTCTTATGTGGAAGCCGATGGAGGTCGCCACTACACAATATTCTTCTACACGTTCAGCTACATAAACGACACCGAACAAGAACTCAATAGGATTCTCAGAGAAGAATATGGTGGATACGTTTCCATGAAATACAACAAGACTCCTGCTCTGGCGATAGTAGTCTATAGGCCACTTGACGTTGAATCCCTCAAAGAAGACTTTAGCGGAATAAAGATCATCCAATCCGGATATCCATATCCCGACAATCAGGGTATCGAAGACTACCTGAACACCGAGCATCCTCCATTGGTCAAGTATATTATAGGCTTCTTTATGATGGCCTTCGGCGACAGGCCAATCGTCTGGAGGGCACCAAGCATCATAATGGGCACATTAACGTTGATTCTCATATGCCTCATTGTCATGAAGTTGACGGATAACGAAATCTTGGTCCTGCTCATATTCTTGTTCGCGTTCGTCGACTCGGTGTTCATGGCCATGACTTCGATCGCAATGTTGGACATTTACACATCATTCTTCTTGACGCTTTCTGCATGGTTGGCCTTGAGGAAGAACTATTTCCTGTCTTCGATCGCTATCGGCTTATCTGCTTCAGCGAAGTTGACAGGAGTCTTCCCCGTTGCAGCTTTGCTGTTTCTCATGTTGATACAGAAAGCTGGTGTCATAAGGTCGATAGTCTATCCGACAGCTGTCTCTCTTGCAACTTGGGTCTCTGTCAACCTACCGCTCATCTTGAAGTGGGGTCTGCAGACGTGGATAAGTCAAGTTGAGGGTGGCCTCAGATGGCATGTGTCTTCTAGGCCGGAGGGGCCTCCTGCCTCAACTCCCTGGGGTTGGCTTTATAACGAAAACCCTTTTTCGCTGAACTTTAAGCCAGATGTCATCGCAAAGGTGGATCCTGTCATCTACATTATGGCGTTGATTATGTTAGCATTCGTCCCCTACCTTTACTGGAAGGGGAGAAGCGGGTATCTGGTTCCTGCATTCTGGTTCACATTCTCACTTCTCGGGTATTCGGCGGTTTACGTCGCAGGCAATCACACTCTCTACAGCTTCTATGTGATAACCCTTTCTCCGACAGCGTACATTCTGGCCGTGCTATTGGTTTACGCTATTGGTGAGCCGAAGATATTCAAGGACGCGCTGAAATCTTATGCCTCGATCTTTAGGCGCCGTAAGCCTTCTTGCCCTAAAGAGTCAGGTGAAGAATCTCGGTTAGGGCAAGAACAGTACTTTACCCGCCTCTCCTCTGTCACATAATGTGAAGGCTCTTTCAGCTTGGTCGAGGGGAAATCTGTCTGTTATCACTTGGCCTACGTCGATCAACCTGTTCTCCACTATCCTGATCGCCCGATACCATGTGTCGAACATGATTCTTCCCGTGATTCCCGAGAGCTTGATCTCCTTGTATATCAGCATGCTGGTTGTGTCGAGTTCAGTAGGCTTCGGCGTGGTTCCCACAAGTACAACTCTACCATTCAGGGAAGCCATCTCCAGGGACTGTTTTACAGCAGCGTTTGATCCAGAGATCTCGATTACGACGTCGGCACCCATGTTGTCTGTTAGCTCTCTGACTCTTTTGACTGGGTCCGTGTTCATGGCGTTGACGGCCTCTGATACACCGATCTTTCTCGAAAGGTTCAGTCTGTAGTCTTTGATGTCCGTCGATATGATCTTTGATGCACCATTTAACCTTGCAAGCTGTTGTGCAAACAGTCCTATGGGCCCGCATCCGGTGATCGCTACGGCATCTCCTGGCCTTATCCCAGCCTCTGTTATGGCGTGGACAGCCACCCCCAAAGGCTCCAGGACAGCTCCCTCCTCGTAGCTTATCGAGTCAGGCACCTTCACAGCTGTCACTTCAGGCATCACCGTGTATGCTGCGAATGACCCGTAGATGGTGTCGACTCCGAAGATCTTCATGCTCTTACATATGTGCATCTTTCCCGTCCTGCAAGAATGGCATATACCACATGGTATGTGTGTTTCCCCGGCAACCCTGTCTCCTACCTTCAACCCCCTAACGTTTTCTCCCACTTCGATGACATCTCCACAGAATTCGTGTCCGAGCACTCTTGGGAAGCCTGGATTATGTCTTTCAGCGTATCCGTCCCAGTGATAATAGTGGAGGTCGGTTCCACAAATGGCGCTCGCCCTAACTCGTATTCGGACTTCGTCTGGGCCTGGTCTTGGTTCCTCGATATCGAAGACCTCGATTCCAGGCTCCTTTCCTCTCTTTCCTACTGCTTTCAAATCGTGCACCTTCTAGAAGAGGCTCATGAGGAAATATATAAACTGTTAACGGGTTTACATGGCGTAAACCTTTGCTTTATGATGCCTTCGGCCAGATTATGCCCTCTTTCCATTGGCTTCGTCAGCAAAAACTATATAGTCAACAGAAGATGGAACTATTCACAGGGCTGGCTGGAAGATTGAAGGTGGTATTCTTATGTGGTGGTGTTGGAAGGAGAATGTTTCCAATCACGAAGGACAAATGTCTTCTAGAGTTCTTAGGTAAGCCTCTGCTTCAGCACCACATTGAGATGGCGAAAGAATGTGGCTTCGAAGATTTTGTCATCGTAGGCAACCCCTTGAACATCGAAAGGATCAAGGAGCTGTCTTCGAGGGTTAAAGCCAGATACGATTTTCTAGTACAAGATGTGCCTCTTGGTATGGCCGACGCGCTGTTAAGGGCGAAGGAATCGATCATCGATGACGACATATTGGTTGTCAACCCCAATGACATATTCGCGTCTTCCCTGTACAGGAAAATGCTTGAGGAGGCGGCTGGCGGCGGCTATTCCTCATTGATTTGCGCTCACAGGGTGAAATCATATTTTCCAGGAGGCTACCTCGTTGTAACCTCTAGACATGAGCTTCTCAGGATTCATGAGAAGCCAGGGCCTGGAAATGAGCCCAGCGATCTCGTGAACATCGTTGTTCACCTTCACCGAGAACCGAAACAGCTTCTGAAGTATATTGAAGATACCGTGAGCTCGAAGGATGACGTCTACGAGAGAGCGTTGACGGAGATGATCAGGGACGGGAGAAAGGTTAAGGTTGTCGAATACGACGGTCCTTGGATCGCGATCAAGTATCCATGGAACATATTGGATGCCACAGACTATTTCGTCAGGCATCTCATGGTCGGTCAGCGGTCTAAGTCTGCTGACATATCGAAAGAGGCTGTTGTCGAAGGGGTTGTGCATCTGGGAGATAACGTGAAAGTGTTAGAGGGTGCAGTCATCCGAGGACCATGCTACATCGGAGACAACACTCTAGTGGGAAACAATGTCCTCATAAGAGATGGTGCCCAGATAGGTAGCAGCTGCCTGATAGGTTTCTCGACTGAGATAGCAAGATCCTACATAGGAAACGGCTGCCTATTTCACTCCAACTATGTCGGAGACAGTGTGATATCGGACCGTTGCCTGTTCGGAGCCGGCTCGATAGCAGCAAACCTTAGATTTGACGAGAAGACGATCAAGGCCTCTGTCAACAAAACTCTACTGGACACGGGAAGGAGAAAGTTGGGTGTGATGGTTGGGGAAGACTCTAGGATTGGGGTAGGATGTCTAATAATGCCCGGTGTGAGGGTTGGCTCCAAGAGCCTCGTCGGTCCCGGTGTTGTCCTCTACGACGACGTCGGCGCCAACACAGAAGTCTACCTGAAGCAGGAATATGAGATCAGAAAGCCCAACCGTGGACAGGAGAATGATTAGTGGAGATGATTCAAAGCGAATTCCAACATAACATGATCAGGGAAATACTGGAGGAGCCCACCGCCCTAGAGCGCGCCTACGAAGGAAACATAGGAGTATTGGGTCCTGTATCGGAGAGGATCCTGAGGAATTGCAGAGGCAATTTTTACGTTACAGGGTCTGGAACAAGTTTCCACGCATGTCTCTCCTTCCAGTATTCCCTTTTTCAGATGGCTGGTGTGTATCCTACGGCGATGTTCGCTTCAGAATTTCCAACGTGGATCTCTGACCACATTCAGCCCACGGTCCTGATAGCTGTCAGCCAATCGGGTGAAAGCTCTGACATAGTGAACGCGGTCAAGAAGGCTGGGGATCTCGGATTCTACAAGGTGGCTGTCACGAACGGGCTGGGAAGCCGACTTGCCAAGCTTTCCGACGACGTCTTATACACTTACGCTGGAGAAGAGGCGGCCCTCGCGGCCACAAAGACATATGTCACGCAACTCCTCGTCCTCCTCATGCTCTCGACTGCCCTCTCACATTTGATGGGAAAGACTCAGCGCAGCCAATATAATATGTCGATGGATCACCTGAAGCATGCCGGTGCATTCGTTAAGAAGACTGTCGACAGCAACCTTCGCAGGATTGAAGCCTTTGTCGCGAGAGCAGGCAACATAGACAGAGCATTCGTTCTAGGGTCAGGTGCTCTATACCCCTCAGCCGTCGAAGGTGCCCTAAAGATCAAGGAGACATGTACGATACCTTCTGAAGGGTTTGCCTTGAGGGAATTCCTTCACGGCCCAATCCAGCTAGCTGGCAAGGAGAGTCTCACACTCGTCTTGGGGCATTCGAAGCTTGACGAAAGATTATGTGTAGACGTGATGACCAAGGTCAAGAACTTCGGCGGCAAGGTCCTGTATGTCAGCGACAGGCTCGTTGAAGCTCAGGTTGACGAGCAGATAGACATCGACGTGCCCTACATGGTTTCCCCGGTGGCCTTCGCGCCAGTCTTTCAGATTCTCTCATACTTTTTGGCCCTATCAAAAGGTTTAAACCCTGATTCACCAGAAAAGTTAAGCAAGGTGGTAAAATGAGGTTCCCTCACTTATTTTTCGGGCTTCAGAATACACTGTACGACGCCGAACTTCAGCTTTCGATGGCTAGAGCTAGCGCGGTTAGGGCGATGATCGCCGAAGGTCTACCATTAAATGAGGAATCGACGTTGATGATGTTGGAGGAGATTGTCCGAGAGTACGGCGTTCATTACCCCCACCACTTTGATGTACTGTCGGAGAGGCTTGGTGTAAAGTTCTCTCCGCGCATAGTCGCAGCAGGAGTTCTCGCATATCGGGAGGCAAGCAGCCTGTACCTGAAGCCTTACCCAGACGTGTTCACTACACTGATGTCATTGAGGGATATGGGGTCCAAGCTGCATATGATAACCTCCGGTCCCCCTGTCAAGCAGTGGCAGAAGATACTGGCATTGAACGTCGGCCACCTTTTTGAGAACGTCTTCGTCGAGGAGAGGACAGATATCATGGGTGGCTTCTCGACAGACTTCCTGAAGAATGTAATCGAGCAGACTAAGGCTGACTTAAACGGCCTTCTTCTCGTCTCAGGCATCGCAGGCGAGGTTTTTGCCGCAAGCCAGCTGGGGCTTGCCTCCGCGTTTGTCCCAAGGGGTGCAGCAAAGTATAGGGCTGAAGAAGGGAAGGCTCCTGCCACATACGTGCTCGGCTCCCTGAAGGAGCTGCTCAAGATCGTATAAGCTGGAAGTGGCTGGGCTCAAGTGCATGCTGCAACTTAACCCTCATTTTGAGACACTATACTGTTCACGTTTTCCATATCATCTTGGCCACATCGCCTCGGCGACATTTAACCATGTAGAGTGGAATTCGAGTTCAATGTCTGAAACTTTATTAGGTGTAGGCAAACAGGATGGCGTGAAAGGAATTGGAGATAGCCAACATTGAAACCCCGGCTTTGGTTGTAGACTTGGACTTGATGGATAGAAACCTGTCTGTGATGAAGGAGTGGCTTTCTGGTAAGAGGGTTCGTCTCAGGGCTCACTTTAAGACTCCGAAGGCTACTGCGATAGCGTGGAGAGAAATAGAATACGGTGCTTCAGGAGTCTGCTGCCAGACCCTCAGCGAGGCGGAAGTTGCCGCAAACGCGGGAATACGTGATATCCTGATAACCAACGAGATCGTGCAAGAGTCCAAGATAGCTAAGATGATTAACCTGCTGAACTTCTCTGACGTGAAATGCCTCGTAGACGACTTGGCGAATGCAAAGTTGATCTCCTCTTATGCGGAGAGGAGGGGGAAGAAGTTTGGAGTCTTGGTGGAAGTCGATGTGGGCATGGGAAGGTGTGGAGTGCAGCCTAGGGAAGCCATTCATCTTGCCAGGGAAGTCTCTTCGCTGAAAGGGTTAGAGTTTAAGGGCGTCCAAGCCTATGACGGCCATCTTCAGATGGCAGAGCATACGATAGGTAAAGAGAAGAAGATGGAGGAAGTTCGCAAGGTCGTGGAAACGATTAAGTGGCTGAGAGAAGACTTCGAGCAGGCCGGCATAGGGGTGGAAATTGTCAGTGGCGCCGGCACAGGGACATATCGGTACGAGTATCAAGTTTTAGACGAGGTGCAAGCTGGCTCCTATGCCCTGATGGATTGGAGATACAGGGTTTCAGCGCCAGAATTCGACATGGCTGCCACAGTACTTGCGAGGGTCATCAGCGTCCCCTCTGAAGAGAGAGCTGTCATCGACTGCGGTATGAAGGCATGTTCGACTGACGGAGGTATGCCCAAGGTCAAAGGTATGGAAGATGTAGGATGCAAGATATCAAGTGAAGAACATGGTCTACTGGATCTGTCTAAAGGCAGCAATAGGGTTAGGGTCCAAGACGTCGTCGAACTGTATCCAGCACACATCTGCACTACTGTGAACCTTCACGACAGATTTTATGTCGCAAGAAAGGGGGAAGTGGTGGCCACGTGGCCTATAAACGCACGTGACAGAACAGTCTAGACATCAACTCTTTCTTCCTGTTCGCCGAATCTTGTGAGAAATGAAGCCATCTCTTCTACAATGAAGTCGACAAGCTTCCTGCCCTTTTCTGGCGTGGCAGCCGTAGGGTCTCCTCTGCTGACACCACTTCTGCTGTCTTCGACCTCGATCTTGGAAAGGAAAGACTCATATGGAGAAGGTGCGATGCCATCCGAAGCCCCTATCTTGTCTCCTCTTATCAGCTCTGGCTGGATCACGTAGCTGAGTGAAGTCTCGAACTCGCAAGCGTGCCCAGGCACTCTCGGATATGTGCTCAATATTTCTCTTGCCTTCTGTGCTCCCAGAAGCTCCCAATATGAGAGGGAGGCTGAGGTCAGCCCAAGTTCGTCCATGATCCTCCTTGCAGCCAACTTTATCGCGGCAGCGTTTCCTCCGTGTCCGTTGATGATAACCACCCTACGTATCCCATGCCTTTTCAGGCTCCAGGCGAAATCGTATATTGTGTCGACGAAGGTTTCAGGTCTGACTGTGAGAGATCCTGAAAACTTCAGGTGGTGTGTCGAGATGCCGACTGAGATAGGTGGTGTGACCATGGACATGGGATAGACGACTTCAGATGCCTTCCGGCAGATGTAAAGGCAGAAGGCTGTGTCAGATTGGAGGGGAAGGTGTGGGCCATGCTGTTCTGTGCTGCCTGCTGGTATGACGGCAACTTTAACCTTTGGCAGAATCTCCTTGATTTCTTTCCAGGTCATCTCAGGCATGTAGTTGTCCTTTGTAGGCAAAATTCTATCCTCACAGGTCGATGGTAAAGCCAAGAGACACTTTTATGTCTTTTTGTTCAGCTGAAAAAGGTTTATTCCGGCATCATCATTTGATTTGGCATGGAGCTGCCATGTTAGCCCTTAAAGTTGGAGGTGTGCTTACACCTCATAGAAGGTTTGGCGAATCGTATATCCTCATAGAAGAAGGTAAGATTGCTCAGGTTGCCGTCGAAAGGCCAAGTTTTGTAGATGAAGTTCATTCATATGATGGTTGCATCGCTGTCCCCGGATTTGTCGATCTGCATATGCATGGGTGCTTCGGAATCGATGTCATGAATGCCTCTTCTATCAGGTTGCGTGAGCTGTCTGAACGTTTGCCGGCGACGGGTGTGACATCATTTATGCCATCGACGGTTTCCGACGACTTCAGCCGGCTTTCAGGTGTAATCGAGAACCTAAGGGTTGCTTCTGAGGCTCAGCTTGGAGCCCAAGTGCTTGGCGTGCACTTGGAAGGCCCCTACTTGAACGCTGAAAACAGAGGTGCACATTTGCTGGATCAAATTCGTCCCCCATCTATCGAGGAGTTTAAGGCTCTCTATGGCAAGAGTCAAGGGCTTTTGAAGAGGGTGACCGTGGCTCCGGAAGTGGTGGGTGGTTTGGGCTTCATCGAAGATGTTTCTGCCAGATTCGATGTGGCCGTATCTATAGGGCACACGAATGCAACCTTCGACGAAGCCTTTGAAGCATTCGATAGAGGAGCGAGGATGGTGACGCACCTATTCAATGGCATGCGGAATCTGGATCATAGAGAGCCGGGAGTGGCTGGGGCGGCATTGACTAGGGCGGATGTTTTTGTAGAGGCTATTGTGGACCTTGTTCACTTACATCCGGCGACTGTCAGGTTGATCTATAGATGCAAGGGTGTGAAAAGAATGCTTCTTGTGACGGATGCGATGGCTGCTGCTGGGCTCTCAGATGGCCAATATCAGCTTGGGCGAACTCAAGTTTCAGTGAAGGATGGTGTGGCCAGACTCGGGGACGGTGTTCTTGCGGGAAGCACCTTGACCATGATCCAAGCTGTCAAGAATGCTGTGAAGGTGGGCATTTCATTACGTGATGCTTTGGCTATGGCGTCAGATTCGCCATGTGAAGCCATGAAGTTTAAGGGTAAGGGTAGGCTTGAGCAGGACTTCGACGCGGATATACTAATACTTGATAAAAGTCTTAATCTTGTTTCCACATACGTGAGAGGAAAGAAGCACTTTGACCGCGACAGCGGAGCTCATTAGCTTGAAGACGTAGGCTGATCAATCTGGAAACATATCAGAAGGCCACTTTGTCAACTAAATGTCATGTGTGAAAGATTCCTATAACCTTATCACAATCTCACTTTTCGAGATCAATTCTTCAACTAGCTTTTTCTCTCTTAGGCTTATGCTTGAGCCTTTGTCGTCTGATAGGCTTGTGCCATAGTATGCGTTCGAAATGAAGGTGCTTGAGATATCCATACATCTTAATATGTCCTCTAGGTTCCCTGATTGGAGGTATATGGAGAGGTCGTTTACTATGAGGCATTGTGTGGGATGGTCGAGGAAGCACATGATTAGGGGCTCAATTGCTCGTCTGTTGTAGTCTGCCAACGACAACACTTCATCTCTGTTTTCACCTTCGATCCTCGGAGCCCTAATAGATGGTGGCTGAAGGTATCTTGTTCTGAAGACTGCTTGAGTGTACTTGCATAGCATTCCTCCAACCTCCTCTTTTCCCGCTGGAGCCATGTCTATGACTGTGACTTCTTGAGGTGGGACTATCTTGAGGAGCTGCTCCAGCAGTGCCGCGGTAAGCTGAGTCTTCCCTCTCCTCAAGTCCCCGATTATCAGCGTCTTCTTTCCTATTATGTCACCGATTTTGATCTCCTCAGGTTTTTCCGCCGAATACAAGGTCGATCACCTTCGTCCTCTCTAGCGCTAGGACCGTTACCATTCCAAGGAGGCTGCCGATGATGGAGCTGATCGCCCAACCATAGTATAACAGTAGAATTGATGCGAACTGTGTATGCATTCGGCTCTCGAAAAAGGGGTCGATCATGTAGTAGGCGACTGTGCCACCTATGATGACGGTTCCTACCGGTTCAGTGAGAGCAGCTACTATGATAGCATTTCTCTTTCGCATGAACCTTTTTAGGGCTCTATAGCTCAATCCCACGACGATCCCCCCAGGTATGCCTCCTGGGTAGGCGAAGATGGTTCCTGTGCCCAACATTATCCTAAGTGTCCCCGATATCGTTGAGACGATGGTCGCCCCCAAGGGGCCGAGTATGATTCCACTTAAGACGTTTACGAGGTGTTGTCCTGGGAAGGCTTTTGATGGCCCCCAAGCGATCCACAATGGGGATATTGCAAGGGTTAAGGCTGCAAGGATTGATGAAAGCGCGATCATCTTTGTCTGTTTCATATAGGCCGTCCCCCCGTATGCTCAATCAATCTTCTTCTTGCCAAGCTTGTTCGCGATCTCGATGACCTTCCTTGACACGTCAACTGCGTCTTTTCCGAACACCCTTACCATCGGCTCCTTTCCGACGTCACCTTTGTCGTATATGATGTCCGGGACCTTGCCCACTCTCCTTATCGCCTGCTCTATGCCCCAAGGCAGGGTTCCACCTTCTACCTCCTTGAGCTCTCTGGGCTCTTCGCCTCTGTCAAAGAAAGAAACTGTCAGGCCAAGCCTTTCACTGGCCTCCACCACTTCGGGAGCATATCTTATGTTCATGATAGACCTGACTTCAGGATCATAGTCTGTTACCTTGAGCAGGATCCTTGCCAAATGTGAAGACGCCCCAAACTCTGGAGCCCCAGACGCCTTGACGTTCCCCTTGAACTTTACAATCCGTCCAGGTATAGCTGCAACGTCTTCCAAGCCCTTCAGGTAGAATTTGGGTAGAGCCATTGCGAGGTTGCTCTGAACCTCGGGTATGATAGACGAAACCTCGTCGTGCGCCTCCAAGAGTTCGACGGCCTCAGACATGATTTCTATCACATGAAATCTTTCAGCCGGCACCTGAATCCATGAGATTGGGTTTATTGGCCCATGGCATTTACCCAGTGGAAGACTGTATCTTACCGCGTTTTCGATGAACTTTTTTGCCAACTCAATCGCCTCTGATATGCTCTTTCCCTTTGCGAGTTCGGCTGTGATCGCTGACGAGAAGCCGCATCCTGTGCCATGAGTATTCTTCGTGTCTATTCTGCCTCCAACATATTCTTTGAATTCGCCTTCGAAATATGCCACGTCCACGACTTTGTCTCCTGTAGGCACATGTCCGCCCTTTATGACCACCGCCTTCGGTCCAATCCCAGATATCCTCTTAGCAGCCTCCCTCATGTCGTCAACGTCTTCTATCTTGATGCCACTCAAGACTTCCGCTTCTGGGGCGTTCGGTGTCACAACTGTCGCAACAGGGATCAGCATCTTCTTTAATGTCTCCTCTGACTCGGCCTTTAGTAGGCGTGCCCCACTCTTTGCCACCATCACCGGATCGACGACTAGTGGGAAACCATGCTGTCTAACCTTTCTTGATACCAGTATAACGACATCCTTTTCATGCAGCATGCCTGTCTTTGCTGCGTCTACACCAAAGTCTTCGACAACCGCGTCTATCTGTTTTTCGATCGTGTCTAGGTCAACGTTGTGGATTGCATAAACTCCACAGGTGTTCTGGGCTGTCACCGCGGTTACAGCGGCTGTCCCATGTACTCCAAGTGCGGCAAAGGTCTTCAGGTCCGCCTCTATCCCAGCCCCTCCTCCAGAATCGCTTCCTGCAATGGTTAATGCTACATGCAGTTCCCTCATATCCTACCAGCCTCCTTTAGGAGAATATATGATATGAACGCGACCAGGAAAGATGGCAGAGTTCCTCCGATGATGTAGACGTAGGCGAACAGATAGTAGGACATGAATCCTAGAATCCATGATATTACAGCAACCTTGTTGAGCGACGGTTTCCCAGAATAGAAGTCTTCCAGTCTATACTGCCTCCTTCTGACCACAAAATAGTCCGCGGACACTATGCCAAAGACGGGAATAAAGGATGCACCTATTAGCAGCAGGAAGTTCACGTACTGTCCTATCTCTAACGTGAAAGCGACACCCAGCGATATCAGGACAACAATTAAGCCAAGCTTCCACTGTCTTAGCTTGGACATGATGTTTTGAATCGAGACAGTCGCCGAATATATATCAGCGAACGCGTTATCCGTCTCATCGACTAGCAGAGCCATTAGGGCGAAGTTGCCTAAGGCCATCAACGCTATCGAGTAGACAACGCTGCCGCCACCACCTGTAAACCAAAGTCCAGCTCCAACGACGTAGAACCAGGTGTTGGCTAATATGTAACCGAACAATGTCCCCATGAAGCCGCGCTTCTCGCTTGAGGCAAACCTGTTGTAGTCTGAGATAAGAGGCATCCAAGAGACAGGCATTGCTATCACGAGGTCGAACGCTAACGCCATCTTACCCAACTCGAAATCTCCCAGCTGCCAGACTATCGGCTTGACGAATACGAGATAGGTCAGCCATATTGTTGTTATCGTGCTGATCCAGACAGCTATCTTTTCAAGCCACTGCTTTATGACAACAAACGGCCCGTAGACCATCAGAAAATAGCACCATGCCGCAAAAAAAGATATCATGATGGGTCTGGTCAGGTGGCCGAAGACATCGCCTACGATCGTTCTTGCAGCTTCACCCATAATTATCAGCTCGAATGTGGTCCATCCGACAAGCTGTATCACGTTGAGCGCTGTCGGCAGATACGATCCAATCAGTCCAAATGAAGGCCTTAGGCTGACCATCGTTGGAACACCATACTTGGAACCGATCACGCCAACAAGGGCAAGTATCAGGCTTCCTACAAGTGATCCCAGCAAGCTTACGACCAAAATGTAACCAAATGATAACCCAAGGTCTTGTGCCAGCGACGCACCCGCCTGCAGTACAAGCAGACCTACCGCCAAACTCAGCCAGAAGACGAACAGGTCGAAGAAGCTTAAGATCTTCTTTTCCTTCGGTACAGGCTCAACCCCCCATTCTGGGGGTGGTTTTATGTGTGGCATTCTATCGAGCAAGGTCGAAGCCATCATATAAATGCTCTTATAACCCACTTATGTTCTTGATTTAGCTGTCCAAGTCGTTGATCCACCTTGTCAGGGAATCATATCCTGTCTCTTGCTTGCGTCCACCTATTCCAAGCGGCTCCAGGATCTGCGCCATCAAACTGTACATGTTTGAAACATACTCTGGGATGTTGACTTCCTCTTTTCTAACGATGTTTATGGGTTTGACGGAGAACTTTCTGCCCCTATAATTGAATGCCTTCACCTTCGCGAAGGTTACAGTCTGGCCTCGTCTGAGGTTGGAGCCGGAGTCCACCATTTGAATCGCACACTGGTAAGTCTGGGGGAGGACATTCGACTGCACCATTTCTGATGGTTCCTTGTGCAGTATGACGTTGAATGCCATGTCTTCAACGTTGAACCTTCTATTCAGAAGATCCTTTTCCCTTTCCTTCAATATCTTGTACACTCTGTTTTTGGCTTCAGGTATGTCGCCTTGGCTGCCTATCTTTGCAAGCTCTTGGGCGGTCTCTGCCAGCACGTTTCTCACGAACTTTGGTGTGTTGGATTTGAAGGCGGCCAGACCCTTAGGATCTATCTTGCCGTTTTCATAGATTCCAAGGTAGGCCTTCTTGGCTGAAGAGAAGATACATACCTTGTACTTTTTGTCTACTGCAAGGTCAAGGTTGAGTTCCCTCTTCACTTTGTCGATCAAGCTTTGCAGGCGTTCGCTGTCAGGGTTTACGATGAAGACAGAATCGGTATCACCGTACACAGGCTTCAGGCCCTCTTCAAGGGCAAGTTTCCACGCTCTCTTCAAAGCGTTCCTGGAATAGGCGGTTATCGATTCAGCGAGTGCTGGGCTCGCCAGTCCTCTAATCCTTATCGTTACCCCATAACAGATTACCAAAATCATCTTTAGAACCTCCGAGATGATCCTCGCGTTTTGGTCCCCCTCCTTTCCCTTCTTCTTGTAATACCTTATCCTGAGGTCTTTTAGTGCTCCAATCAGGGTAGAATACTTGCCTCTCCTTATTGTGCATACGTGATGTTCTTCTTCTGGCACCGTATTGTTTTGGCATTCACCATGTCCACAGTTCACTGTCTCATGGGAGAGGTTGTAGACGTCGATGCAGCTGGGATACAGGGATTCGTAGTCGAGGGCGTAGGTGTTTAAGAACACACCCTTCTCTGGAGATAGCACCAGTGCAGCCTTGCCATAGACACCCCTCTCACTCTCGCCTCTCGCGAACTCTTCAGGTGTGGGGATCACATATCCCTCGCTCTTCAAGTACAGGTAATATAGCGCCTTGATGAAGTTGCTTGGCGGCGCATTTCTGAAGGTTATGGGGCTGTTGGTTATCCTCGACAAATATAGAGCCTGAAGCATCCTATCCACGTCATACCTATAACGTTTGGCAACCTCTCTGGATATGATGGGCAATGGCTGTTCGATGATGTTGAAGAATTTCTTGGCTAAGGCATACTTCACAGGATCATAGCCTACAAGCTCTCTAAAGGCATCTTCGAAAGCCTCCATGTTAACTTCCATCGGATGGAAGCTTCCACCAAGGTTGCTGTAAGTGACCCCGAACCTCATACCCCTATCAAAGGCGTACTTTTCCACGGTATGGACATCATCCTCCCAGACCCTAGTGAAAGCCTGTTTCGCCTCATTCAGTGCCGTCTCTCTTCCAAAAATTTTATAGTAATCGAGCTCCCTATCAGAGAAGAGCTCTCTTCTCCTCTCAAGAGCTGACCTGCAGCCAAGATTCTTGGCTGCCTCCAATGCTTCCAACTCTCTCAGAGCGTAAAAGTAGGGATGATATTCTGTTCCCTCATTCCACTCCTCTATGTTGCCGCCGTCAGAAAGATAGAACAATCTGACAATGTTCCCATCATATCTTGCATCTAGCAGGGTGTAATTGGCCATCATCCACTACCTACGTGCCTTCAGTAAGAAGGCAGATCAAGTCGATCTAGCCAATTGGACGCTTGCTGCTTAAATAAAGCTTGCCGATCGCAAGCACCGGTTAAGGCGCTGGTCCCACGGCGTAGCCAACAGATCGAATAGTTCTTTGATCGCCTCCATAATACATACGGTAAAAGTTTATGTAGCTTTTTGTTAAAGCCGTTTGCTTCCAACCTTGCAAACATTATCTGTCTCCCCCTTCTGGAGGTTTAAGGAAATGTCTTCAAATGATATATCGATGATGATGCATAATCTGCTCTTTTCTTCTCAAAGCAGGTACAGATTAAATTTAATCCTAACAACATTTGCAGGAATGGCACTATACCAAAAGCTTTGGAAAACATAGATGTGATGTAGAAAGCTTCCGGAAAAGAACCAGTTGGAAAGCATATATTATAGTAGATTGCATTTATTCCCATACGAACATACAAATGTTAAACGATGTTGAGTGTTATGCATTGATACAAATCTGGCCAAATTCTGTTGGAAGTTAGAAAAATTAATAAACTCTATATCAGCATATTACAGCGATACAGCAATATTTTGCTTTTTTCTTCTGATTGTGTTAACTGACTATCCAAATTTAGTTTTTTTGTCGAATATTCATCAAATAACTTGTGCCAAAATAAAAAAGGGATTATGAGGAATACCTGTAGATTAGGTTCGAGCAAAATTGGAAAACATCCTAGAAGAAGTTCAGGGTGAAGAATCAAAAAAGACTATAGGCAAGAGAAGACTATTGGCTTTAGCTACGTTAGCAGCCGCAGGCTTATCAATAAAACCTCTTATAGAAAAGGCTCACGCAGCTTCAGGTCAACCATTATACATAGGAAGTGCTGAGAATGCAGCCGATGATGGAGATGAAACTATGTTAACGGTGAAGGTTGACTCAGCACCAATGCAAGACATATGGGAAGGTCTTGTACCACTCCCAAGCGCACTTACAGTAAAAAATACTGGAATACAACAATCATCTCCTCCAGTCCATCATCCTCCAATCGGCATCCTCGGCATATGTGATAATGGCATGGGAGTATCTGGGCTGTCAGATTCTCATCTTGGTGTTCATGGCAGATCAACTCATGGAATTGGTACAGCTGGAAAGACGGAGGATGAAATAGGTGTTCAAGCCATAGCTGAAAGCGAAGACGGAACAGCTCTGAAGGTGGAGGGGAAGAGTAGCTTCAGCACAGTAGGGAGTGGAACGATACCTCGTCTAAGGAAATCTTTTACGGTAAGTGTAGCCTCTGGGCTTATGACAGACAAAAGCCATGTATCTGTGACGTTGACAAGCGACCCCACGGTCTTAGGGGGAGATGCTGCAGTATCATGGATTCAAAGGGATCCGGCGAACAGCAGGTTCACGATAAACTTGACCAAGGCCGTTGGAAGGGATACGACGTTCACATACTTCATCGTAGAACCCTGAACTTCATAAATCTGACAGGTTTGAGATAAGAATCCCAAAAGGGAAGATCGTGAGTCTTCCTTAGGGGGCTAGCATATGCTGTCAAGAATTATTTTATTGAAGCTAAAGTGTTCTTTAGAAAGGGAAAGGTCTGTGAACGTGCACTGCAATGGATACTGCTGATCATCTTCTTGGCCTATTCTTTCACATACTTCTC
This sequence comes from uncultured Nitrososphaeria archaeon, assembly GCA_964448685.1. Lineage (GTDB taxonomy): Archaea > Thermoproteota > Nitrososphaeria > JACIWG01 > JACIWG01 > CAYUWR01. The sequence goes on along the minus strand of CAYUWR010000023.1, from coordinate 12,073 downwards.
TCTTATTAGCTGTCTCTTTGGCTTGTAACTTCCGTAGACGAATATGTTGGTGTCCTTAGAAAGGTTTAAGAGAGCCAGAATATTTGATCGAATTTGAGATGATGGCGAATTGAGAAGGACGATTGCGTTGGTGGCGCATGACAACAAGAAAGACGACTTGGTGGAGTGGGTTGACTTCAATAAGGGAACGTTGGCTCCACACAACTTGCTGGCAACCGGAGGAACTGGAAGAAAGATAATCGAAAAGACTGGCTTGGGCGTCACTTTGCTGAAGGACGGTTCTCGTGGAGGCGATATGGAAATCGGGGCATTGATAGCGAACGGGGAACTGGACTACCTGATCTTCTTCTGGGATCCTCTAGAGGCTCTCCCTCACGATGTGGACGTTAAGGCTCTCTTAAGGATAGCCGTCTTATATAATGTGCCGACTGCCTGCAATAGGGCGACGGCGGACCTGATAATTTCAAGTCCGCTGTTCAGAAGCGAAGAGTATAGGCCTAAGAGACTGACCGAGTAGGTCTGAATTCAATTGAAACCATCCGGGTTGACGCTGTAGCTGCACGCTACAAAGGTTATTAAACGGTGGGCTCAGAATAGAATCGATGATAGAAGACACGATCGAAGTGCTCAAAACTCTCTCGGTCTTCATAGCAGGCACTCGAAGATATGTTCAGGAGAGAAAGTTTCCAGACAAGTTTTCACAGCTTCAAGCGGATCTCATTTCACACTTGCAGAATGCCACAAAGTCTGTGGATAGGCTCTTTGACTCCTTAAACAGGATACATGATACGTCGTCTTTGAACGATTTCCAGAAGGCCTCTTCCTCATATGAACTGATCAAAATGGAGGATGAAATAATAAGCATACTTAGAGAACTTGCCTCAGTGAAGATTAGGCTTATGGCGCTTGTTGATGAGGTGTTCAGGGACCCCATGGAGAAGGTTGACCTACTCGAGAGAGTTGCCGTAATAGACGATGTCCTCAAATATTTTTCGAAAGAGAAGCTGAGCGAACAGATATCATTGCAGCTCAAGTCGTCTCTTGAAAACATTTTAGCGGACACGAACCTTGATGAAACTGAGTTGAAGATGGCTGTTCAGCAATCCTCAAGTGTGACTCCGGACTTTACATACAGGGTAAGGTTCGTTTCTGAATACCCACATCTTTCTCTTCTAATTTCTAAGGCGAAAAAGGCCTGATCTTGAACTCGCGGCCTCGACAACTTGGCTGTCGAGACGCCGAGGAAGGCAAGTTTAAATATGATCCCATTCTACCTTGAAAGAAAAATGTCCAGCCAGAACAATCATCTCATGAAAAGGATAGTTGTCGAGTCTCCTGCGTCGTCAGCCAATGTTGGACCCGGCTTTGACGTCTTCGCACTTGCCCTAAGTTCGCCCAAGGATAGGGTTATCGTGACTCCAAGGCGGGAAGGGCTGAAGCTTTCAGTGGAGGGGAAGGGATTTGAGCAGATACCGACAGCTGCCGCCGGCAACACCGCAGGCGTGGTCGCCACCAAGATGATGTGTGACTTCAGGTTGCCTGGTGGCGTGGAGGTCAAGATTGTTAAGGGTGTCCCTGTCTCAATGGGTATGGGTAGCAGTGCTGCCTCAGCTGCCGGGGTAGCATTCGCCATCAACAGGCTCTTCTCACTAGATCTGGACGCGAATACTTTGGTTAAGTATGCGGCGGAGGGGGAGCTGGCATCGGCTGGGAAGCCTCACGCAGACAATGTTTCAGCATCCCTGCTTGGTGGCTTCACGATAGTGAGATCATATGATCCAGTTGATGTGATAAGGGTTGATCCTCCAGAAAACTTGGGCATCTGTATAGCGTCACCTCAGATTTCCTATGGGGCTAAGAAGACAGCTCAGTTTCGAGCTGTCATACCTTCCTCAATCGAACTCGGCAGGCTTGTACATAATGTTGGAAATGCGTCAGCCTTGGTGGCAGCAGTATTTCGAAGGGACCTGAAGCTCTTCGGTCGCGCGCTGGACGACTCCGTGGTGGAGCCGGCTAGGTCCAAGCTGATACCAGGCTATGAGGAAGTCAAGAGGGTGGCGGTTGAAAATGGTGCGTTAGGTGTCACAATAAGTGGTGCTGGGCCAAGTTTGGCCGCCTTCTTCGATAACTCGCTCGTTGATGGCACGTTGATCGGAGACGTGATGTGTCAGGCGTTCAGGAACGCGCATGTAGAAGCCTCCTATCATGTTACAAGACCGGGAGAGGGCACCACAGTTTTGGATGAAGCTTGAAGATGCACTGCTGTCTTCGGTTAGGGGTTTAGGGTTCTCGGCGGATTTGCGAACCTGTTCTCTCTATTGCTGTGGTATCGTACTATCGTATCCGGATCCTTTAATCTGCCTGTTAGGATCGCGACTACCTTGTCGTCTCTCTTGATTACCTCACCCTTTACAAGTTTCTTGATCGCCGCAACACATGCAGCTGAGGCTTGCTCGCAGTCGAAGCCGTTGCTTCCAACCACTGCGACTCCATCCTCCATCTCGCTGTCCTCAACCTCGACCGATATGCCTTCTGTAAAATCTAGGCTTCTCAGGCCCTTCTTTATGTTGACTGGCCTTCCTATCTGTATTGCGGTCGCGCATGTCTTCGGTTTCCATCCTTTTTCCTCAAGGTATGCATAATACTCCTCTATCAGCTCCTCGTTCACGTTTCCATTATTCCATCTTAGGGGCTCATTTCTGTAGAATCCATTGTAGAGGGTGAAGAAGGTGTTCGAGCCTTTAGCGTCGACTGCTACGAACCTCGGCTTCTTTTTTATCCATCCCCACTCGTAAAGTTCGATTATCGCTTTGCCAAACGCGGAACAGTTGCCCATGTTGCCACGGGGGAAGACGATCCAGTCTGGAACCTCCCAGTCGAGGTGCTCCAGTACCCTGTAGATCATCGTCTTCTGTCCCTCAAGCCTGAATGGGTTCACAGAGTTCATCACATACGCGCCTTCCCTTCCCTTTCTCAGGACAACTTCTAATGCGTCGTCGAAGTTTCCGTTGACCTGATATATGTCAGCGTTGAACTGGAAGGCTTGAGCCAGCTTGCCTGGAGCGATCTCCTCTTTGGGAATATATATGCCTGCTCTTATTCCCTCGTTTGCCACATACATCGCCAGAGATGCTGAAGTGTTACCTGTTGACGCGCAGATCACCTCTTTGACGCCAAGCATCTTCGCATGGGTGAGTCCGGTTGATATGCCGTTGTCTTTGAAGGAGCCGCTAGGGTTAAGCCCTTCTGGCTGAAAGAGCACATTTTCTCTTGGCATGCCAACGTACTCTGCGACCTTGGTCATCTCATAGGGTCTTGTCCGTCCTTCGGCGCCGTCGAATGAGACGAACACTCTGCTATAGTTGTCGTAGTCTTCTGAATCGTAGCCTGTGAAGTTGACGAGTTCCCTGAACCTCCATACACCACTTTCGTTGAAGATGTTACCTAGAGGATTCTTGCGCGCGAAAAAGATGTACGTTAGCCTCTTGTTGAAGGCCCTCCTATACTTGACGTCCAGAAGGTTGCCACAGTCACAGGTCGTCCGTATCTCTGACGTATCATACTTCTTTCCACAGCTTGGGATTATGCACTGGAGATATGCCTCATTCTTCATTAAATCCATTTAAGGACATTTCTTCAGGATATTTAAACCTGTTGAAAGCACAGTAGGCCAAGAATTTCTAGAACAAAATCATGGGCTGGGCTTTACGTTGCAATTTGCGGCCTACTGGAAAGTGATATATAATCGGCTGTGGGCAAGGCCGATTAGACCAACATGAGCATACTGGTCCCCAATAATAATATCAAGGAGAAGATGATTCTGTGGTTTCGGTAACGGTCTATGACGGCTCATCAAATATCGGCGGAAACAAGATCTACGTCGAAGACAAGGGTAAAGGTGTCTTTCTTGACTTTGGAATTAACTTTACAAAGTACAATATGTTCTTCCAAGACTTTCTAACTGAGCGGAGCTCGAGAGGAATTCATGACCTAATCTATCTAGGCCTCATCCCCAAGCTGAACATCTATCGAAAAGATCTTATCCCCTCTGACGTGGACCTTTCAAGCTACCGTCGGCTCGGCATAGAAGCAGTTCTGCTCAGCCATGCTCACATGGACCACTGTGGAAACATAGCCATCCTTGAAAAGGGTGTCCCAATTGTGGCGACCAAGTCTACTATAGCGATTCTTAAAGCGTTGAGGGATACGGTGGCTTCTCCTAAGATCGGCTCAGAAGTATTCTACATGTCAGCTAGAGAGCGGGCTGAGGGAACCGGTGGACTGATACTCGAGTCCCATGCGAAAGGAGCATATGAGGCACGAGAGTTCTACTGCACTACCGAGCCCTCGGAAAGGTTGATAGAGTTCTGTTCGAGCAGGCCCGGTCAGGGCTCCCATGGCAAGAAGATCATATCACATCAATTAGGTTCCATGGACAAGGTCAGCCTACCATTTGATGTCGAAGCTTATGACGTAGACCATTCGATCTATGGGGCGGCTGCATTCATTCTCAAAGGAGATGCTACAATCGCGTACACAGGTGATTTTAGACTACATGGTAGGTACGCTGATAGAACCAATCGGTTCATAGAGGCTGCCAAGAATGTGTCGACGCTGATAACTGAGGGCACAAGAGTCGATAAGGATGAAGGATCAAATGTATCTGAGGAACAGGTCTTCGACAACTGTTATGCGGCCGTAGAGGGAACAGACAAACTTACAATTGCAGACTTCTCTTCACGCAATGTCGAGAGGCTTGAAATGTTTCTGAGCATAGCAAAGAAGCTAGGCAAGACACTTGTCGTGTCTGCAAAGGACGCCTACCTACTATATGCGATCGGATGCGCTGAAGGCCGATGCATAATGGACAACAAGGAAATAGGCATCTACAAAGAACTCAAGAAAAGAGACAAAGACAAGTGGCAGACAAGCGTCATAATGGGAAACTGGAAAGAACGCTATGTATGCCCTAAAGACATAATGCAGGACCCCAGCCAATACATTCTATGTTTCTCCTTTTTTGACCTCAAACATCTTCTGGACATAAAGCCGAAGGGAGGCTCATACATATATTCGTCAAGTGAAGCCTTCTCTGAAGAACAGTCCTTCGACTTCATAAGATTGGGTCACTGGCTGGACTTCTTCAACCTTAAGACCTACGGATTCAAGCTGGAGAAAGTAGACGGAAACCTATACCCCATATTCGAGAAAGGCTTCCATGCTTCGGGGCATGCTTCAGGAGAGGAAATCGTCAGACTAATAGAAAGGATAGACCCAGACATCATCATACCTGTGCATACAGAGAAACCTATATGGTTCAGAGAGCGGTTCGACAACGTCATACTGCCAGAAGAAGGCGCAAGTATTCCGCTGTAGAAGCCTCCTCGATCTCTCTGTGAAAGCGAAAGTGTCTTAGCATTACTCAAAAACGCCTTAGCCGTTCTCTTAAGTATTTCAGCTCCTCGAATGACAAGATTCTCACTTAAATATTATATTAGCCTTATGTTTGAACATTATCCTCATCCAAGCTGAGCTCCGAAAATCATTTCTTCCATTGAGAAACAGAATCGAAAGGTTTAGCTGCTTGAGTGATAGAAAGTTAACATACGTTCTTTAAAATTCTCCATGTTTATCACATGGCAATAAAAAGGATGTCGATATTTGTACTTCTCAGAGAATCTGATGCTAAGAAAGCCGAAATTAGAGAGGTTCACGCCTTCTTCATAATCGAGTCGCATATTGGCTGTGGCACCGTGTTTTAGGTTCAAAGTAAAGTATATTAAAGGATATCATTTGTAATCTGGAGCATAATTGCGTGAGATAGGGTGGCAAAGATCGATGTCGCTGTAATGGGTGCGACGGGCATGGTTGGCCAGCAGTACATACGCCTACTGGCCTCTCACCCATGGTTTCAGATATCTCTCCTAATAGGAAAGAGGTCGGCTGGAAGGCTCTTTGGAGAAGCGGTAGAATGGGTGGGTGAATATGATCCTCCAGCCCAGATAGGGGTGATGGCAGTCAGCGAGGTTGACCCGGAGAGGCAGCGAGCTGGTGTATTCTTTAGCTGCCTGCCCTCGGAGGTTGCGAGAGGGGTTGAAGGAGGGTACGCTAGACATTCTCCTGTTGTCAGCGACACCAGCGCCTTCAGGATGGAGGATGATGTGCCCCTCCTGATCCCCGAGTTGAACCCGGGCCATCTTGAGCTTGTCAGGAGACAGAGGAGGGAACGGGGCTGGAAGGGGTTGCTTGTGACAGGACCGAACTGTACAACATCTGGTTTTGCGATGGTGTTGAAGCCGATCGACGACCTCTACAATGTTAGAAAGGCTTTTGTCACGACAATGCAGGCTGTCAGTGGAGCAGGCTACCCGGGTGTGCCAAGTCTACTCATCATCGACAACGTGATACCGTATATCAGGGATGAAGAAGAGAAGGTCTCAAGGGAAACGAAGAAGATCTTGGGGAGGTTTGATGGTCGGACGGTGGTAGAGAACGATATTCAGATCGCGGCATCATGTAATAGGGTGCCGTCGATTGATGGGCACCTGGAGGCCGTCTACCTGGAAACCGAGAAGAAGGTTGACGTGGAAGAGGCTAAGAGGGCCCTCGCCGAATTCAGGGGTCTTCCTCAGGAGCTGAAGCTTCCATCTGCACCCGAGCACCCTATCATTGTAAGAGAAGAAGATGATAGGCCTCAGCCGAGAAGGGATAGAAACTCTGGATCAGTTCCAGGTATGAGCACGGTTGTTGGGAGGGTGCGAAGGGGTTTGGACGCGAACTCGCTGCAGCTGACTTTGCTCAGCCACAACACGATAAGAGGTGCTGCTGGCAACGCGATCTTGATCGCTGAACTCCTATACAGGCAGGGGTATTTGGAGAGGTAAGCTAATGAAGTATGTGATGAAGTTCGGTGGCTCCTCGGTCAAAGATGCTGGCTACAACAAAATCTGCGAGCTTCTCTCAAGCTACAGGGGCGATAAGGTGGTGGTTGTCGTTTCAGCGTTGAGGGGAGTAACAGACAGCCTTATCGAAGCCACAAAGAGGGCGGAGGCTGGTGACGAAAAGTGGGTTGTCAACTTCCTAAAGGACCTTAAAGAAGTCCACAGGTCAACGGCAAAAAAGTCGATAGGCTCCCTTCCAGCCTCCCTCGAAGGGAGACTATCCAAGGTGGACTATGAGCTGGAACATATGCTGTACGGGATACTCTTTCTGAGGGAGGTGACTCCAAGGAGCATGGATTATGTCATAAGCTTTGGCGAACGATATTCTGCGGAAATAGCTGCGGCAACTCTGGTCAGCAACGACTTCAAGTCGAAGCCTTTTACGGGTGGAGAAGCTGGGATCATCACAGACGACAGGTTCGGAGAGGCGACGCCCATAATGGCGTTGACGAAGGAGAGGGTCAGGTCGACTGTTGATCCACTTCTATGCGAGGGGGTTGTTCCAGTTGTCGGCGGATTTGCTGGGATAACGACAGGCGGCATCGTGACAACCCTTGGAAGAGGTGGCAGCGACTATTCTGCGACGATCATCGCGAACGCCATAGAAGCGGATGAAGTAATCATATGGACCGATGTTAACGGAATAATGACAGCGGATCCCAAGATCGTGCCAGATGCGAGAACAATTCCAGAAATCTCATATGATGAAGCCTTGGAGATGGCGGTGGTGGGGGCGAAATCGCTGCATCCTAGAGCCTTGGAGCCTGTCATCGAAAAGGGGATACCGGTTCGAATAAAGAATACCTTCAACCCTACACATGATGGGACACTTATCGTAGGTGAGACGCCAAAGCCCTACCCTTCGGTTGTCAAGGTCATTTCTCTAATAAACGATGCGGGGATGCTCACCATCAGAGGCCCTTCCATGGTTGGCGAGGCAGGTACAGCCGCAAGGTTCTTGGATAGAATCGCTAGAGAAAAGATAAACGTGATGATGATCTCACAGAGTGTTTCAGAATCTAACGTGAGCATCGTTGTCAAACAGAAGTTTCTTCAACGCGCCTACGATGTGATCGCCAACGACCTAAGCAAAGAAGCTAAGAAGCTGGAAGTCGAAGATAACGTCTGTGTTGTCGCCTCCGTGGGCGAAGGTATGAGAGGAACACCTGGTGTGGCTGCGAGGATGTTCAAGGCGGTAGCCGACGCAGGAGTTAACGTGAGGATGATCGCTCAAGGTTCAAGTGAGCTCAACATCAGCTTCGTGGTAAAAGGGGAGGATGGTGTGAAGGCGGTTAGGGCGTTGCATAGAGAATTTATAGAAAAAGCTCATACGTCGCAAATGTGAAAGGTACGACTGGAAGACATAAATAATCGACTGCGATTTCAACTCCTTGAAGTTAGATGAATCTGAAGATATCACGTGAAGATAGGAAGCTGCTTGAAGGTGTATGTGAGATGCACGTTCATGTTTCCCCCGACCTATTCAAGAGGTCAGTCAGCGAAGTCGAGCTCGCCAAGGAAGCTCGGTCTGTCGGATACAAGGCTGTCCTCTCAAAGGACCACTTTGTCGTAAACTCGGATAGAGCTCAGACTGTTCGCGCCATAGTGCCTGAAATCCACTTCTTCGGAGGCGTTGTACTGAACCATACCGTTGGAGGGATCAACCCGAAGGCGGTGCGTGCGGCAATAGGATACGGCGCAAGAGAAGTGTGGATGCCAACCTTCCACTCTCAAAACCACATCGAGAGAGGTGGGCAGATGAAATATGACCGAGAAAGGTTTGTGCCAAACTCGAACCTTGGGCCAATAAAGGGGATATCTTTGCTGGACAAAGAGGGGAACGTCAAACCTGAAGTCTATGAAGTTCTAGATGCCATTGCTTCGAACGATATCATACTCGGGACAGGCCACATTTCGAAAGAAGAGGCCTACGCGCTCTTGAAGGCCGCGAGAGAGGCTGGAGTGAGGAAGATTCTCGTAACACATCCAGGTTTCAGGATCACACCCTGGCCGATCTCCGATCAGGTCAAGATGGCTGAAATGGGCGCGTTCATGGAATATGACGTCTTCGGATGTGTTGACAAACATGAGATGTCGTTCACTGTGGAACATCTCGTTGAATCGATAAAGGCAGTTGGCCCCAGCAGATGTGTCATGGCCACTGACCTGGGTCAAGCAAGAAACCCTCATCCCCTGCTTGGCATGTGCCAATATATCCATATGATGCTCGACAATGGAATATCGCTATCCGATGTCGAGAAGATGGCGAAGTATAACCCTGCAAGGCTTCTCTCAATTGAATAGGAAAACATGCTTGAAGAGAAAATGTGAACATCTCACTTCTACCAACATCATGCAGACGCAAACTCTTAAAGCCGACAGTTTCCAAGCAAGAGTGCTGTCGATATGCTGCAGACACATGACAAGATAAACGAAGAATATTCTGGAAGATGTGTCGACATCGTGCCAGGCAAGAGGTCGATTGTGGTCTTGAAAACACAAGATTTCATGAAAGTTGATGAATCCGGTCTGGTGCATGGAGGCTTCACCTTCTCTGCCGCCGACTACGCGGCCATGGCCGCGGTAAATCACCCCCACGTTGTCCTGGTGGAGGCGGATGTCAAGTTCACCGCCCCCGTAAGAGTTGGAGACACAATCGTTGCAAAGGCGCACGTCTACAGGCATGTTGGCAAAAGGCACTTTGTGAACGTGAAAGTTCTCAAGGATGAAAAGGCTGTCTTGGTTGGGAAGTTCATCTGCTTAATCCTCGAATCTCACGTTCTCGACTCAAAAAGATAAGAGACAGTTGAATGGTGCCTTGGCAGATGAGCACCACATTCTATCGCCCCATATTTGCAAGAACAGCCCTTTTCGCTCTTGCTGTGGGAATGTCAGGGCCATTTCTGACACTTTACGCTATCAGCTTGGGCGCGGACTCCGTGGACTTGGGGCTTCTGCAGGCAGCCATAAACGTGGTACCCAACGTCCTACAGCTTCCATTTGGTAGATTGACCGATAGATGGGGAAAAAGAAAGCTCATACTCTATATCGGAAGCACAGTCTACTTCGTCATATTTATTCCAATCCTCTTCGTCTACACACCAAAAGAGTACGTTCTCCTGCTTTCTATTCAATCTGTTGCCAACGCGATGATGATCCCAGCCTTCCTATCACTAATAGGAGATGCTACGACAGCAGAAAATAGGGCGGGCATCATGGCCAAGCTCAATTTACTCAATGGCGTAGGCAGCCTGATCGCGACACTCTTCACTTCAATATCCGTGGTCTTGCTGTTTGGAACCAGCAGATCAGGCTACCAGTTCATGTTCCTAGCATCCTTGGTTATTGGAGCTATCGCGACGATATCAGTACATTCTATCAGAGAGCCGAAACAGAAGTCCATAAAGGAGTCTATGCAGCCATTCAGAGACCTACTTAAGATAACCAAGACAAACCCCCTCTACTCACAGTTCCTCTTCATGAGCACAGTCTACGGCTTCTTCATGTCCCTTATGTGGCCTTTGGCTGGCCTCACCTTAGCCAACGTTCATAACGCTGGCGTCATAGAATTCGGCATCGTCCAGATATCGGCTATGATATCCTACATAATATCACAGAACATCTTCAGGCATGTCTTCGACCGCGCAGGAAGAGTGCCAGTACTCGTATTCTCCAGATTCGGATTAATAGTTTATCCTCTAATGTACGCCTTTTCACCGAATGTCTACTGGCTGTACGTGGCGAACCTGATCGGAGGCGTCTTCTCAGCACTCGCAGACACATCAATTCTCGCCTACCTCTTCGACTCAACACCAAGCGGGCAGAGAGGAGTCTACACCTCCCTCTACAACCTGTCAACTGGAATGTCATACTTTGTGGGATCGGTGGTCGGTGGCGCCTTGGTCGCAGCAGCCACCCCATTCTTCGGGCTAATATCAGCACTACAGTACGTGTATGTTATCTCAATGCTTGGAAGAAGCGCTCTCGCGATCATGCACCAGAAGCTGATCGAAACCAAGAAGGCAGAGACCAACCTTCGGCAAGCCCTACTTGAGGAGCTTCACCTTGGCACCTCAGGCAAACCTAGAAGGCCGAATCTGGAATGATCAAAACTCTTATCAGCCAAGACCAAACAAGTACTGGGTAGAGAGCTTGAAGAAGATACTTGTCGCATTCGATGGCTCAGAAGAAAGCAAGAAATGTCTATCTGAAGCCATACGGCTCGCAGAAGCCTTTGATAGTCACGTGACCATACTCTACGTCGCCGGACAGTCGATCGTAGGCCCAGTCGTCTCCCCCTCGGTGTCGGTATCGAGCACAGAAGCTCAAGGCTCAATTCTGCCTCTCCCAGAAAACATGCGCAACATGATGACCAGAGAGGCGTTACGTGTCCTCTCTGAGACAAAGGAGGATGCTGAAAGATTCTGGCACAAACTGGATTTTGCCATAGTCTTCGGAGACCCAGCCAGCGAAATCATCAAAGAAGCCATGAAAGGCTACGATCTAGTAGTCATCGGCTACAGGAGCGCACATTCCGCCATGCTATCGTTAGGCAACGTAGCCGAAAAGGTAGCAAAGGGTGCTCCATGCTCAGTCCTCGTCATCAAGTGATTCATTGATTTCTACAAATATGGCCCAGCAACGGATATCGGCACATTGACTACTACAGGCCTGTTGCTCGAAAAACCTTCAACAATTACATCCCGAAGCTTGTTTGGATCTTCAACCCTGGCTCCAACAGCTCCAAAAGCCTTGGCAACCTCGTCAAAACGAATCTCAGAAGTCCTGCTAGCAATTATACCTTCCTCGCCGAAAAGCTTCCGTTGGCCACAAGTCACGATTCCCCAGCTGCTGTCGTTTGCGACTACAGCGACAAAGGGAAGATGGTGTCTGATCGCTGCCTCAAGCTCTGTGGTTGTGAAGCCGAATGAGCCGTCTCCTGAAAGCAGAAGCACCTTCTTGTCTGGGTATGTGAGCTTTGCAGCCATCGCGCCTGGAAGCCCCCATCCGACTACGGCGCTTGCTCCACAGGTGAGCCAGTGGCCTGGATACCTGTCTCTTGCGAGGGCGATGTGCGCCCACTGCCCGATGTTTCCGCCGTCGATCAAGAAGACGACGTCATCGTCCAAGAG